>DATFVF010000059.1:0-5754 GCA_035260465.1 Pseudolabrys sp.
CCGATAGATCAGCGTGCGATGCGCCCACGGACAGCCGTGCGCGACGTAGAGGTGGTAACGCCCGGCTTGGGCCTTGAAGCCGGAAGAGCCATCCGCCGTGATGCGGTCGCGAAAGCGGCTGTCCGCGCGCCGGAACTCGCCCTCGGCGCCGGTTTCCTGCGGCAGCTCCCCGTCCCGCCACGCACCCTCGACCAGAACGCCCACCTACGCTGCCTCCCCGCGCGCGAGCGCCGCGGCGTTGCGGATGGCGGCGATATTGGCGCGGTAGTTGCTGCCGCCCTTGAGTACGGCCGAGCCCGCGACCAGCACATTGGCGCCGGCGTGCGCCACGAGCGGGGCATTGTCGGCCGTGATGCCACCATCCACCTCGATGTCGATCGCTCGCCGCTCCGCGAGCGGGCGCAGCCGCGAAATCTTTTCCGCCGCGAACCGATTGAACGCTTGGCCGCCGAAGCCGGGGTTGACCGACATCACCAGAATGAGATCGACGAGATCGATCACCGGCTCGATCGCGCTTTCGGGCGTGCCGGGATTGAGCGCGATGCCCGCCTTCTTGCCGAGCGCGCGGATCGCCTGCAGCGAACGGTGCACGTGCGGCCCCGCCTCCACGTGGATCGTGATGATGTCGGCGCCGGCCTTGGCAAAGGCCTCGAGATAGGGATCGCAAGGCGCGATCATCAGGTGCACGTCGAGCGCCTTTTTGGTGTGCGGGCGCAACGCCTTCACCACGTCAGGACCAATGGAGATATTGGGCACGAAGTGTCCGTCCATCACGTCGACATGGATCCAGTCGGCGCCGGCGGCATCGAGCGCACGCACCTCCTCGCCGAGCTTGGCGAAATCGGCGGACAAGATCGACGGTGCGACGATGAGCGGTTGGTCCATCAGCCTATCTCAATTGATATTACTCGCGTTTTTGCTAATTTCCTTAGGCTTGACCATATCTCCATCCATCTTGAGGGTCGAATTTTTAAGTTTTGCCCGATCTGTGCCATTCTAAGCGCCCCGAGCACCGCTGGGTTCGACAACGGCGCCCGGGACTTTCACCCGCATCATGTCGGGACGACCCTTCCCTATCACAATCGTCGCCTCGCCGCCCGGTCCGGTGCACCACAGCCCGTTCCATCGCGTGCCGCCTAGTTGGGTAGCAAAATGGTAGCAAACTGGCGCCCATGAGGGTTGCCGGCCTGCGTCCTAATTTGAAACCAAACACCGCTGGCCGCGTTGGTCATCTCGCGGACGAACGGGCAGCGGGATCGTGGCAAGCAGGGCAGAAGAGTATCGGCGTCGCGCACAACAGTGCTTAGAAATGGCCCGCACGTTCGGAGACAACGGCGCGCGGGTCACCCTTGCCCATATGGCGCAGGCGTGGCTGCGGGTGGCGGATAATTGCCAAGATGCAAAGAAAGTCCGGCCCGCCATGCAGCAGCAACAGCAGATTCAGCCCAAGGACGATAGCAAGAAAGACTAGCCCGCCTCATTGGCGGTCTCCTAATTTCCCGGTGTCTCAAAGAAAGCCCCGGGCGTGCCGGGGCTAGGTGACAATCTAAGGAGAATGTCTAGTGCTCCTCACCAGACGCCCCCGATACTATCCCACCGCACAAATCCGGCAAGGCGCCAGATCGCGTAGACGCCCCGACCCGCCGGGCGTGGGAGCGCGACGGGTCGGGATTTGTCACAACGCACCAGCAGGCGGCGCGTCGTGGCCAACTGACCAACGCCGCAACTTGCCGCCTGGTTCGGTACCGCTGATACACAAAGAGTGAAAGAAAGCCCCGGGCGTGCCGGGGCTAGGTGACAATCTAAGGAGAATGTCTAGTGCTCCTCACCAGACGCTCCGATACTATCCCACCGAACAACTCAGGCAAGGCGGGTGCAGCGCTAGTTGCCAGGGCGAATCAGTTTAGAACCTTGCCGCCTGGCTCGGTGCATTTGAGGAACCGCGGCGTATGTCATCAGAGAGGGATACTTGTCTACGGAAAGCGGACGACGCCAAACAGCGCGCGGCGCAAGCAACGGAACCGTCCGTGAAGAGCGCATACGAAAAAGTGGCAGAGCATTGGAAGTTACTCGCGCGACTAGAGTCTCTCATCGACAACAAAAAAAATAACGAAGACGCCTAGCAAGCCAGGACTTTGACCGGTTGGAAGTTGCAATCGCCGTTGCCCATTTAGTCCGCATGTTGCAGCGTACCCTCCCGGCCGGGGTTCATCTCGCCGTGTCTCCCAACCAAAACCACGCAACTGCCGTCCGGCGGCCAATGGCTGCATGAGATCAAGCACGATGGCTTTCGGATTATTGCCCGGAAAGACGGCCCGCGAGTGCGCCTCTATAGCCGTCCTGGCAATGATCTTACCCGTCGCTTCCCGCTGATCGTTGCTCTCCCGGCTGCGCTCGCGCTCCTGCATTATCGACGGTGAAGCTGTCGCCTGCGATGACAACGGCGTTGCCTCATTCGATCTCATCCGTCACCAGCGAAAACGGTGGGGCCATCGCCCTCGATATGCTCGTTGAACCGGACGCCGGGGCCAGCCTTGGCCAGCACGCTCGCAAGTGTGGCCTTGCGGACCTCATGCCCCCGACTACGAGTTCTACCGCCAGGAGCTGGAGACCGTCGCGCCGGCGTTCGGCTTCTTTGCGACCACACCGCGACCAGCCTCGGGCGCGGAAGCAAGGCTCGCCACCGCCGCCGAGGAGGCGCGCTTGTCCCTGGTCAGGTGAAAGCCGCATTCCCCGGCCCAGTCGACAGGCCGCCGTGGAAGCGGAGCCTATTTTACTTCGCCGCGGCAGTGCCCGCCGTTGGGTTCGTGCACGGCCCTGCTGATGTGAACCCCCTCAATAAGGCGATGCTCGAAAGCGACGCAGAGGGCTGGTTCATGAACCATGGCCCGACCAGCACCCCTTTGAACCTGGTGCGCGCAACAGGCGACCAACGGGCTGAGGGGCGCCTCTGAGATGTCGGAGCGCGCATTATATGTCTGATGAGTTTGATGGCCTGGACGCGATGGAGAAGGCTGGCATTGGAGCCACGCTGAATAGGTGTCGCGCCCTCGCGACCAAAATTGGGAACGAACTCCGTAACAAGAGGCCCGAGCACTTCGTTGACAAGTTGTCGCTGGCAGACGTTCACGCCTCCCTTGAACGCGCTGCCGATGTGCTCAGCACGGTGAAGGGCTCGCAGGCGCGGGGCCGTCAGCACCACCGATAATTGAGGGCGATCTTTGTCTCCTCACGCTCTCGCGAGCGTGACACGGACCTTTTGAGAGCAGAAGCGGCACGCTCAAGATAAAAAAGAAGCTCTGTCGCCGATGAGACATCGACGAAGGGCTCTTCCGCAGACAGCCCGGCATTGATTTGATTTATGAGCGCACGACAGTTTGCGAGTGCGGCCTCAACGTCGGTTTCCTTGAGCATGGTTGCACCCTCAGCAAAGCTTACATGGGATCATGGTTTGGGCCCAAAATCATGGTTCCCCCTTTTCGTTACGGGTCGAGGGCGTCTCATGGTCGCCTCCAATGATCGAATAACTCAGTCGCGACGACGGCCACCAAGTAGAAGGCTACCGCCAAACTGGGTCTTCGACATTAAGATAAAATGAATTCCAGCTGCCTGAGGCGCGGCGGATCGGTTTTGTTGAAAGGCACGGCGCGATGAACCCGGCCGAGACGGTAACGCCTCACGCCGGCGGGTCGGGGCGCTCCAAGACGAGTTTGCACACAATTAAAACGACCATCACCTGTACTTACCGGAGAAGAAGGCCGCGATGGAAGCCCTGGCCAGGGAAGTGACAAACATTGTTGGCCAAAATGGCCAGTATTTCGTGCGGAACAATTGACGTGAGCAAACCAGTAGGGCGACAACTAGGAGCGGGCTAGTAACCCCCGTCCCCCGACGCCAGGCTACGCACCTGGACGCCGGGACTTCCATCGCCAATGGCACTTGGTGTGACGTTTAACCGCGGCACGCTCCTATGAGCCAAATGTTAACCGCGGCACGCTCCTATGAGCCAAATGAAAGATACCGACGACAAAGCCATCCAGGAGGCCGGGCGCCGACTTCGGGAGACTTATGTCCCGATGCTGGCCAGCATCGGCCCGAGGAACGTTGCAAGCCTGCTCGTCCGCGAGGCGGTCATGGTGAGTGATGACGCAGGACGACGACGCTGTGCGGAGCATTCGAGATGGTCAAAGCCTACGTTCACCAAATGCCATCGCGCGACCGAACTCAACTGCGCGCGGCCGCTGGAGCCTAGAGTCGCATCGCAATGAACGACCCGCTGATTTTCAAAGTTCTTCTCGGGGACAACCCCGATGGCTCCTACAGCATCGGTCAAGTCATCGACGCCATCGGCGAATATTATGTCGTGCGTTATGAGTTGAGCGATCGCGCACCGCCGCTCACGGCACTCGCGGTAATCGGGCTCGAGGAATTGGCGTCAATCCTTCCAAACGGCAACAGGAAATTCCATTTTTTCGGGACCAAGGAAGAGCTGACGCAATATCTCACCGCGGTTGACGGCGGGGCCGACGTCCTGAAACTTGTCCGGCCATCGAGTGCACCCGGTCCATAATTAACAGGGACTCGGGAAATTTGACGGTGGCGCACTAGGCTCCGGCGGTGAAGCAGAGGCGGAAGAGGACTGGCACCGTTGACCTATTTTATTGGGCTCTTCCCGCTGCAGCACGGTTTGAAAGAGATCCTTCTTTAGCATCGCTACCATGAGTTCACCGATGAGTTCCCCAATCCTCATGTTCCGCAAGTCCGCCTCAAGCGCGAGTTGCCCGATCATGTCATGAGTCAGCGGCAATTCAGTTGTTCGCTCTTCACCCTTGTACCGCATCCTAATGGCGAAGCTCGCCGAGCCCACCTCATTCATTCTTTTCGCCCGCTCTTGGTGCGGCGTAGGAGTTTGGGCTTGCTCCACCGGCGCAGACTGCGAATTTTGTTCAGGCCGTTCTTTGGTCAATTGCAATATCACGCCGTTACTGCCATCATCAGGGTGATGATTGCCGGTTCTATTAGGGCCGGGTGCACCTCGCCACAGCAAACCGGCTCCAGTGTTAAAAGTAGGTCGCCGCAAGCTGACCCCCAACTTTGAGCAGGTGACTTGCAGGGAACCAAGGGTCACCCCGATCAACTCGGCGATCTCTTCTCGGCTCTTTCCTCGCTCGACCAGATTCCTGATCTGCTGGATTCTCTCCGGCGTAAACTTTGTCTGCCTCCCACGAGTCAGTACATGGGCGGTAAGTTCTCCCGTCATTTCTGGCCCTCCGTGCATTTGTTTTGCCCCCGCTACACCCGCGATTATTCCCTTTGTTGTGGCCCCGACGGCTCACAAAGGGAATTGACCGCGGATACCCCCTCCTGGCGCCAGTACTCCTCCCGGTACCAGTAACCGTCCTAGTACTCTTAGGAACTCTTTTAGGTATCACAGTCTTGGGACAGGGCCAATTTAAGAATGCCGCCGATTAGCCGAATTAAAACGTTAATTATTTAATTAGCTTTCTTGCTTTCCTCGTGGCTGATGCGGCTTACGACGAAAGCCGTCTTTAGTCGGCCGTGAACCCGATTTCGGATATTTGGGCTGGGCGGGTACCCTGTGCTCATGACGACGCACGAGTTCTACAAGCAGAAGGCGTTTGCAAGTACTAGATCGATTAACCCCTGAATACGATGCACGGACCGCTGTGGTCGCCCGCGCATCATGAAGGACCGCCGCCGCGCCAGTCGGGAGTCCATGGCGTGGACCCTCGC
>DATFVF010000060.1:0-18906 GCA_035260465.1 Pseudolabrys sp.
GTCAGGCGCGGGCAGGCGTCCCAAACGGGGGATATTTCCCGCCAGTTCCAGGATTCGCGCGTTGTAAACCTCGTTAAGCATTGAAGTTTTACCGATTATGCAAAATCGCCCGATTGCCTCGGGCTGGTAAAGGAATATATAGGTGTTGATCCGAGGGCGCGAGAAGGGGTTCTCGGCGCCGGCATGGTGTAAGCCATGCGGAATGGGAATGCAGCGTCCAGAAGCTGCGGTTGGACGAACTTGTCCACCCGGCGTTACTGACGCGGCCACCCCGGTGACACTCCCGGTTCTGCCTTCGCGGGCGAGCGCCGGTCGAACGGAGAGACCCGTCATGGACGTAAAGAATACCAATGTGAAGCCGTGGCCAAAGCAGGGCTTGTCCGAGCATGTGCGCGCGGCACCTACCCCGATCGAGCCGCGGCCCTCTCGCGAACAGGCGGAAGCCGCTGTGCGCACGCTGATCGCCTATGCGGGCGATGATCCCTCCCGGGAAGGTTTGCTGGAAACCCCCAAGCGGGTGATCGGCGCCTACGAGGAAATCTACCAGGGCTATCGTGAATGCCCGGTGGAGGTCCTCGATCGTACGTTCAGCGAGACCGGCGGCTACGATGATTTCGTGCTGGTGCGCGACATCGGCTTTAACTCGCATTGCGAGCACCACATGATGCCGTTCTACGGCAAGGCGCACGTCGCCTATATGCCGGTCGATCGCGTCGTCGGGTTGTCAAAGCTTGCGCGTCTCGTCGATGTCTACGCGCGGCGTTTGCAGACACAGGAGCATCTGACGTCTCAGATAGCGACTGCCATCGATGAGATCTTGAAGCCGCGTGGCGTCGCCGTGATGATCGAAGCCGAGCATATGTGTATGTCCCTGCGCGGCGTTGAAAAGCCTGGTGCGCTGACGGTGACGACACATTTCACCGGCGCGTTCCGCGAGGACACGGCCGAGCAGGTCCGTTTCATGACAATGCTGCGCGGCGGGCAGCGGTAATCGAAATTGCCAATGCGCGGCTTTGACCGCGCATTGCATAAGTTTCACCGAGTTGGCTTTAGAACAAATTGCCGGTTCGATTCCGGCAGCAAACGGTTTGGCTATGGCCGGGAAATCTCACGCCGACATCGAAGAAGGTTTGGCATTTATCCCCAAATTCGACGCTGACGGGCTGATCACAGCCGTTGCGACCGATGCCAAGTCGGGCGACGTACTGATGGTTGCGCACATGAACGAAGAGGCGCTCCGGAAAACCATTTCAAGCGGTGAGGCCTGGTACTACAGCCGGTCGCGCAAGAAACTTTGGAAGAAGGGCGAGACGTCAGGTCATGTCCAGCGCGTTGTTGAATTACGCGTCGATTGCGACCAGGATGCGCTCTGGCTGAAAGTCGATCAGCAGGGCCCTGGCGCATGTCACACCGGGCGACGTTCGTGCTTCTACCGTGCCGTGCCGCTCGGAAGTGGTAACGCGGTAACTCTTGAATTTCGTGACGCTGAAAAGCGTTTCGATCCTAAGTCGGTCTATAAGCAGGGCCGCTAAAAAACATCCGTGCCGCGGGCTGTTTAGCCGCCAAGCCGCGCCAACAGCGCCTGCGCCCTTACCAGATGCGGCCGGTCGTACATTTTGCCGTCTATGCCGACTGCGCCCGCACCGGGCTGTGCCGCAAAAGCGGCGACCACGGCTTTGGCTTTCTCGATTTGGGTCGTGGTTGGCGTGAACACCTCATTGATGACGGGCACTTGGGCCGGGTGAATGGCCAAACGCCCGGTAAAGCCGTCGCGGCGGGCAGCTTCGGTGTCGCGGCGCAATCCTTCGGAGTTGCGAAAATCCACGTAGACAGTTTCGATCGCCGGCAGTTTTGCCGCCGCGGCCGCGTAGAGACACACTGAGCGCGCGAGGCGATAAGGCTCTGTCAGCTCACCGTGAATGTCGCGGTTTGCTTCCGCGCCCAATTCCGCCGATAGGTCTTCGGGCCCCCAGGTCAGGCCGATCAGCCGTGCGCTCGCGCCACGAAACGTGCCGGCGGCAAACAGACCGGCAGCGGATTCCACGGCTTGCGCGAGGATTTTGATCTGTCCTTCCGGTACTCCGGCGATCGCCTCGCGCGCCGTCAATTTGGCGTCGAGGTGAATGACGCTGGCAGCGCCTTCTGCCTTGGGAAACACGATCACGTCCGGCTTGCCCGCAACGATCGCGTCGAGGTCGGCATCAATCATGCCGGTGTCCAGCCCGTTGATGCGCACCAGCAAGCGCGGGCGTTGCTTGGCCATTCCGGCACGCTTGAGAAAGTCCAGCGCCGACGCGCGCGCGGCTTCCTTGCGCTCCGGCGTGATCGAATCCTCAAGATCGAGAATGACGGCATCCGCGCCGCTGGCCATCGCCTTCTCAAGCTTGGACCCGCCGTCGGCCGGAACAAAAAGAAGTGAGCGCATCATTTGGGCTGCATCAGCATAAAGGCCTGGCGGTGGCATTCGGCCACCAGGGTGCCGTCTTGTTTAAAGGCCTTGTGATGGAATTCCACGACGCCGGCGCCGGCGCGTGATTTTGACTCTCGTTTGCTCACGACCTGCGTCGTGCAATTCACGGTGTCGCCTTCGAAAAGTGGATTGGGGAATTTGACATCGGTCATGCCGAGATTGGCAATGGTCGTGCCGACCGTCATGTCGGAAACCTGAATGCCGATCATCAGCCCAAGCGTGAACAGCGAATTCATCAGCGGCTGGCCCCAATCGGTCTCGGTTTCGCAGAAGTGCCGGTCGATGTGCAGCGGCTGCGGATTCAGCGTCATGTTGGAGAACAACATGTTGTCCATCTGTGTCACGGTGCGGGTGTACCTGTGCTCGTAAGTCTTGCCGACCTCGAAATCCTCGAAATAGAGGCCGCCGCGCTTGTGCCGCTGGATCGTATCCGCCATTGATTCCTCCGAAAACTCATTGTCTACGAGGGGCTTGCGCGCCCCGTTAACGGTCCATTTACCATAATTCCCCATGCTCGGGAGGTCCGCCAGACCGTTGCGTCCGCGTCTACACCCATAAGCCCAGAAATTCGCAAGGCGCAACATTATGGCCGTTCACCCGGCTACAGCCAGCGGTGCACCGCAGATCACCGGCGCGATTCGCCAAGCGGCGCAATCGACCGGGATCAGCTTTGAATATCTGCTCACGACCGCGCAGATCGAATCCAATATGAATCCAGCGGCGCAAGCTTCGACCTCGTCGGCGAAGGGGCTTTACCAATTCATCGATCAGACCTGGCTCGGCACAATGAAGCAGGACGGCGCCGCGTTGGGGCTTGGGCGTTATGCTGACGCCATTACAAGATCGGCAGACGGCCATTACGACGTATCGGACTCCGGAATGCGCGCGGCGATTTTGCGTTTGCGCGGCGATCCGCAAGCGAGCGCGATGCTTGCGGGGGCACTAACCCGCAACAATTCCGCGTTGGTAAGCTCGAATATCGGCCGTCAGCCGACCAATGGCGAGCTCTACATTGCGCATTTTTTAGGGGCCGATGGCGCGGGCAAGCTCATCAACGCCGCCACCTCGAAACCGCAGGCCAAAGCTTCAGCCATGTTTCCGAACGCCGCCGCGGCCAACCACAGCATTTTTTACGACAGCACTGGCCGTGCGCGCAGCGTAGGCGACGTGTACAACAAGCTGACCCAGTTGTTTGACGTCGCCCGTGCGGTGGCCTTTGCTCCGCAACGCGGCGTTGTCGAAACGGCAAGCCTCACACCGCCGGCAACCCAAGTGCCATTGACCGTATCTGCGCCCGCTGCGCCACCGCTGCCGCCTCCGGTGACCGTTGCGGCCGCGCACGTGAAATCGGTGTCCGGAGTGCGCACGGCGCGGCTCGCGCGCGAGCCAATTCCGGTCCCGCCGGGCTCAATTCCGTCGCACGACACCGCCGGCGTAACCCAGGCTTTTGCGAGCGCCAGTGAACAGCTGCCGCCACCGCCCGCGGCGCGACCATCGTTCCAATCCATGTTTACGGATCGCGTGCGTCAGCCTCTGGCACAGACCGTCAACAACCTCTGGGGGCCCTCGACAGCCGGCGCGCCGCAGCCGGCACCGGCGGTAAAGGCCTTCGATCTGTTCACGGACACCCGGCCCAACGAGCGCAAGCTGATTGACGGCAAAGCCTGATAGAGGCGGCCAAGCGTGCCTCTTATGCTTAACAGCCGCTCAATTTCTATGGTGAACGCTTTGTTAAGCCTCCTCGGCTAGGCTTGTTGATGCCGTCAGTTGGGGTGGCGGTTTTCGTAGCGTCGGTCGTGCCATGATAGTTCGTCAGTTTCTGCAGTGGGTTCGACAAGCTCCGGCCGGCGAGCGGGCGGAGGCCACAGCTGCCCTAGCGCGCGCCTATCTTTATTCCGAATTATCTCCAGATGATCTCGCCGCCGCGGAAGGCGCGATGATCATGCTGCTGGACGATCCGTCACCTTTGGTCAGGCGGGCGCTTTCTGAAGCGTTTGCCACGGCCGAGAAGGCGCCGCAGATCGTTGTGCAAGCCCTCGCGGGCGATCAGCCTGACGTCGCACTACCGGTCCTGGCTTGCTCGCCATTGCTGTTCGAAGACGATCTGGTCGACCTGATAGCGACAGGCCATACAGATGTACAAATCGCGATCGCCGGCCGCGTGCCGTTGCCGCGCCCGCTTGCCGCAGCGATCGCCGAAGTCGGCGCAGCGGATGCCTGTCTCGCACTTCTGGAAAATCCCGCCGCCGACATCGCGACCTTCTCCGTCGACCGCATGATCGATCGCTTCGGCCATTTGGCGGCGATCCGGGAAAATCTGCTGGCGCGAGAAGATCTCCCGATGGCAATGCGCCAGGCACTCCTTTCGAAACTATCGCAGACACTCGCTGGCTTCGTTGCGGCACGGCAATGGCTGGGACCGGAGCATGCCGAGTCCGCCACCAAGGACGCCTGCGAAAAGGCAACCGTCGCGCTCGCCGCCGACACCAGTTATGACGAAGTCGGCGCACTGGTGCAGCATTTGCGGCAGAGTGGACAACTCACCGCGGGGATGATTTTACGCGCTCTGTTATCGGGTAACGTCGTGTTGTTCGAGGAGGCGCTCGCGGAATTGTCGGGCGTGTCGATCGATCGCGTCACCGCCTACATCCACGACAAGAACATTTCAGGCTTTCGTGCGCTCTACCGCGAGGCCGGCTTACCCGAGCTTGCTTATCCAGCTTTTCGTGAAGCTTTGGCGGCCATGCGCGCGGGCGCATTGATTGGTGAGCAGGGCGGCGCTGCGCGGCTCAAGCGGCGCATGGTTGAGCGTGTGCTCAGCGCTTGCATGGATGAACGCGGTGAAGACACCGCGTCGTTGTTGGCTTTGCTTCGACGATTTGCGGTGGAAGCTGCGCGTGACGAAGCGCGTCTATTCTGTGACGACCTGGTCGCGGAAGCCAGTATTATTCAGGCTGTCCAGTCATACGGTGAACATCAGCAACTGGCGGCGGCGTAGGCCGGATCTACCATTTATTCGGGTACGATCGAGGGGCCCTTGAGTTGCTCGAGCACCTCTGGGTGGTCGCGGTTTTCATGGACCAGAAATTCGTCGGTGACTTCGCGCAAGCGCGTCGTCAAGGTTGCAGCGAGTTCTTTGGCGTCTGAGCGCGCATATTCACGAATGATCGCGCGCACAGCGTCCACGTGCTGGTCGATGAGCTTGGACGGGATTTGTGTGACGGCGGGTGTGTGCTCGATAAGCCGGCAAAGGCTGTCAGCCGCAGACGCTACCGCTGGATAGCCAAATGTCGCGCATTCGCCCTTGATGTCATGTGCGGCACGGAAAAGGGCCTCTTTATTGGCGTCGGTCGCCGCGTTCTTGGCGAACTCACGACGGGCTTTATCGAGCCGGTCGCATTCGGAATCCATCCAGCTGGCAAATTCGGGGGAAAGCTCGGCGAGCGCGTTTTCGGCGCGCGCGATCGGATCATCGCTGCCGGAATCGGTCGCATCTTTGGATACGGCTCCACGCAATTTGTTTTCCGGCGTAATCACTTCGTGGTCGCCGTAAGTGACGATCGCTGCGGTTTCTTTAGAGCGGGACATTTCTTACTGCCTTTGTCATACCGCGGACCGGGCTTTTTCTAGCAAGGGGGTCTGGCGGATGACATCGGCCTTGCCGCCCTTTCGGCGTTCCGGACCGATATAGTTCGACGGGATATTGCGGCGGCGATCGGGGCCGAAATAGGTCTTCGTTTTGATGAATGGTCGTGGATTGGCGACCACGTTGATGATCCGTTGGTAAAGCCCCTTCGCCGAAATCGGCTTGGCGAGGAATTCGGTGACCCCCGCGTCACGCGCCGCCATCACGCGCTTTTTCTCGGAATGGCCGGTGAGCATGATGATGGCGACATACGGATTTGCGTTGGCGCCGGGCTGGCGGATCATCTGCATGAGCTCAAGCCCGTCGAAAATCGGCATCGCCCAGTCGGTGATGACAATATCGGGAAGGTAGTGGGTGAACGATTCCAGGCCCGCCGCCCCGTCTTCCGCTTCATAGACCTCGCGGGCGCCAAAGCCATGCAGCAGCGTACGCAATATGCGCCGCATATGAGTGTTATCGTCGATGACGAGGAAACGCAGGCGGTTAAAATCGATGCGGACCATACTGCCCCCGGGCCTCGGGCGCTTGGAGCCCGGCACCGCCTTGCCAAAGCTAAATGGGGCGCGTTAACGAACGGTTTAGGATGGCAATGGCGGTGCGCCCGTTATCCCTTGAGCAGCGTCGTCATGATGCGCTCGCGCGTCAGCGGCAAATCCCGGATCCGGGCGCCGAGCGCATGAGACACCGCATTGCCGATCGCGGCGGCAGTGGGGCCGGCCGTCACCTCACCGACGCCCAGCGGGACCTCATCCCGGGTATTGATGAGTTCAATATCGATCTGGGGTACTTCGCTGAACTTCATGACCGGGTACGTTTCCCAATCGAATGAGGCGATACCGTTATCGAAACGGACTTGTTCTTTGAGAACCCAGCTCGCCGATTGAATGATACCGCCTTCGAGTTGGTTGATGACGCCATCAGGATTGATCACCAGGCCGGCATCCGTCGCACACCAGACGCGATGCAGGCGGATTTCTTCATCGACCGACAATTCGACCACCACCGCGGAATAAGCGGCGCGGTTTTTGTACCGGGCGAAGGCGATGCCGCGACCAGTTCCCGTAGCGGCCACTGCACCGGCTTTCCAGTCCGCCATGGCGGCAACCTTTTCGATCACAGCGCGAGCACGCGGATCGGCGGTGATCGAAAGGCGGTACGCCACCGTATCCTTCCCGGCGCGCTCGGCGAGCTCATCAATGCAGCATTCAAGCGCAAATACGTTCGGCATAGCGCCGAGGCCGCGCAGCGCCGAAGTGCGTATCGGGGGCTCCGTTACAAGGTGATGGAGAATACGCTTGGCGGGAATGTCGTAGAGCGGTTCGGCATTGCGCGTAGCGCCACCACCGTTCGATTCCGGCACGTCGTTTGGTGGGGGCTCGGGCGGGGGATCGGGCAGGGCGAGGGCGCCAAGCAGATTTCCGCCGGCGCCGGGCCGCAGGTTATGCGTCGGGCTCCAAATTTCCTGCGTCCAATCGACGGGCTTCCCGGCTTCGTCGAGCAGCGCGCGTACCTTTACGACCATCGCCGGGGTCTTCGGCTCGTAGATGAATTCTTCCTCGCGCCGCCAACGCACGCGGATCGGCTGTCCCGGTTTCTGCATGGCGATGATTGCAGCATCGGCGGCGGCATCATCCGCGCCATTGTGGCCGTAACAGCCCGACCCCTGGACGTGGTGAACGATGATCGAGGAAGGTTCGAGCTTCAGTGCCTTCGCCAGCGCCGCCCGCAGGGGATAGACACCCTGGCAATGCGTCCAGACTGTCAGTTTGGCGTCTCGATAAACGGCGAGGCCGCAGGAGGGCGAGATCGAGGCGTGGGCGAGATAGCCCCGTGTGTAGGTTGCCTCGTAGCGCTCTCTGCCTTGAGGGTTGCCGGCGTCCGGTGCGCCGAATACCCGCTCGACGACAGGCCGTTGCAGCAACCAGTTGGCTTCCTGTTGGGTCGGTGTCGGAGCCTCAACATTCTGCCAGGTTACGCGATCGACAGCCGCGATAGCAGCCGCTTCGACTGCAGTTTCGTCGTCGCCGATAATCGCCAGGAAGTTTCCCCTGCGGACGAATTCGACAGGTCCTTTGGCCGCGCGGCGAATGGCGTTTTCGTCGATCGAACCGATCGTAGCACCGCGGTTTGGCTGGCGGACAACGCGTGCGTGCGCCATGCCGTCGATGTGCATGTCGTGGATGAATGCGCTGGCCCCGAAAATTTTGCCAGGCAGATCGAGGCGGGGCGTGCTCGTGCCGATGGTCTTGAGATCGGCGACACGTTTGCGCGTTCCCTCACCGGTGGCTTTGCCGGTGAGATCGACCGCGCCGGAAAGGGTCCAGTAATCCTGTCCGGTCGATTTGCCGTCGCGATAGATGCTGCCGTTGTGGAGGGATAATGCATCCGCATTGCAGCCGAGGATTTTCGCGGCTTGCGCAAGAAAAAGGGCACGCACATCGGCGCACGCCTGGCGCATCGCAACGCCGCCGAGCTGGATTGAATGGCTGCCGGCGGTATAGCCCTCGTTTGGCGCCTTCTCGGTATCGCCGGAGCGGACGGTGATCCGTTCGATCGCGACGTCGAGTTCGTCGGCTGCAATCTGTGCCATGGCGGTGAGCACGCCTTGTCCCAGCTCGACCCGCCCGGTGAGCACGGTCACCTTGCCAGGCGAAGGGAAAGCGACCCATCGATCGAGGCTTGGATTGTCGTTGAGCGGCCCGGGCAGGGGAGCGTTCATTGTCCGGCTCCTGCAAGCATGACTGCCGCCGCTTTTTCTACCGCACGCATGATGCGGTTATGTGAGCCGCAGCGGCAGATGTTGCCGTCAAGCGCTTGCGCGATCTCCTGACGTGACGGCCGTGGATTTCTGTCGAGAAGCGCCTTGGCCGAAATCAAAATACCGGCGAGGCAATAGCCGCACTGGCCGGCCTGCTCATCGAGAAAGGCCTGTTGCAGAGGATGGGGATGTTCAGCGCTGCCCAAACCCTCCACCGTGACGATTTGCTTTCCAGCCACGCCCCATATCGGCTTCGTGCAGCATTTCTCCGGCGCGCCGTCGATCAGCACCATGCAACATCCGCATTGTTCGAGCCCACACCCAAAGCGCGTGCCCATCAGGCCAAGCTCGTTGCGCAATACGTTGAGGAGTGGCGTCTCCTCATTGTCGAGCGAGACGCTGACGCTTTTGCCATTGACCGAAAAATCGAATGTCTTTGGCACGCGTGCTCCTAGAAACCGAACTGCTCGCGCAAAATGCGTTCGTCGAGGTTGTGGCCGGGGTCAAACAACATGTTGATCGATATATTGTGATCCATGCCGATGTTGACGCTGCGAACCGACCGCACTTCATCATGATCGGCGACTGCAGCAACCGGTCGCTTGTCAGCCTCGATGACTTCGATTGTGACCTTCGCCTTGTCGGGCAGCAACGCGCCGCGCCATCGTCGAGGGCGGAATGGGCTGATCGGCGTAAGCGCAAGCAGCGGGGCATTGATCGGGATGATCGGACCCTGCGCCGACAGATTATAGGCGGTGGAGCCCGCCGGCGTTGCCACCAGCACCCCATCGGAAACAAGTTCGGTAAGCCGCTCCTGACCATCGATCAAAATGCGTAAATTTGCGGCCTGAGCGCTCTGGCGGAACAGCGAAACCTCGTTGATGGCGCGGTGCTCATGGGTTCGGCCTTGCGCGTCGCGAGCTTGCATCACCAAAGGGTGGATGACGGTGATATGTGCCGCAGCGAGCCGTTCGGCCAGATGCTCTTCTACGAATTCGTTCATCAGAAATCCGACTGTCCCACGGTGCATGCCGTAGATCGGCTTGCCGGAATTCATGAACTTGTGCAGGGTCTGCAACATCAAGCCGTCGCCGCCGAGTGCGACAATGACATCAGCCTTGGCGGGATCGGCATTGCCATAGCGCTTTTCAAGCTTGGCGTAAGCCTCTCGCGCCTCCGGCGTCTGGCCGGCCACGAAAGCGATATGCTGGAAACGTTTGAGCGGCGGGCTCATTTGGGGACCTGAGGATGGAACGCGCGGTGCTCGTCTATACGACTTGGCCATCAATTGTCGAGGCGGAGCGGGCGGGGCGCACCATTGTAGAGCGGCGGCTGGCTGCCTGCGTGAATATCCTGCCGGGAATGATCTCTCACTACTGGTGGCAGGGCAAATTAGAGCGGGCCGGTGAAGTGGTTATGATTATCAAAACCCGCGCATCGATGGCCGAATCTGTGCATGGGGCGGTGAAAGAGCTGCACAGCTATACAACGCCCGCCATTATGGATTTGCCGGTGGAAAGCATCGACCCGGCCTACCATGCATGGATCGTGCAAGAGACGTCCCAATAGCATCATGCCCGGCGCGAAGCCGGGCATGACATATACCAGTCGTTCCGACGTTAGACCTTAGTAGGTCGCCTTGCCGTCGATCACGTCTTTCAGTTGGCGATATTCTTCGCAGGTGGTGTTGCCGCAGATCAGCTGTACCTTCTGCAAATCGTCCAGCGCTTTTAGCCGGTTGCCTTGCTCCATCTGCCACATGCCGTAATAGGACCAGGTGCGCACATGGTTAGGATCAGCGGCGAGCGCTTTTTCGTACCAAACCTTTGAGTCGTTATAGTCGCCGAGCTTGCGGTAGGAATAGCCAATGTAGTTGGCGACGTCCGGATGCTCATCGTGGCCGAGTGCGTGCATCGCGGCGATGCCGCCTTGATAATTGCCATCGAGGATCATGGCGCGCGCGGCGCGATAATCACGCAGGAATTTCTCCTGCGTCAGCTGCTGCTGTTGTTGTTCAATGACGTTGTTATCGTTCTTCTTCTTTTTCTTTTTGCTGTCGTCAGAGGGTGGCGGATTGTCGGTGCCCATGGCGTAGACCGCCACCGGCTTGAAACTGATCGCTGTCACCAGCAGTGCAGCGGCTGCAAAGATACCTGCGTAGCGAAGGGCTTTTGTGAAGGTCATAGCGGAAGCTCTCCTGCGTAAGGCCGACTCTGGGTGGGACGATACGACAAAACCGGCGGATACGTGAAAAACAATCCGTGATGGGTACCTAGTCCTTGAAAATAAACAATAACGCGATCGTGAAGCCTTCCCCCATGAAGCGACCGGTGAGGGGCCGCTTGACTCGCCTTGCCGTTCAAGAGAACATTTTACCGTGCTGGTTCCCCGGGCGATTCCGGGGACGAAAGAGGGAACACGGACACGACGAATTCGAACATTCGAATTCGAAGCAATCCGTGGCTGCCCCCGCAACTGTGAGCGGCGAGCCTCAAGTCCTATACGGCCACTGGGAAACTGGGAAGGCTGGACCATGAGGCAACGACCCGCGAGCCAGGAGACCTGCCAGCGCGGTCACCCAACCGGTGGACGGGGCGTCCATACGGAGCGGTCTTTCGCAGCGGTGACGGCAATGCCGGTGCGAAGGCCGTGAGAGGACTATCTCCCACGACATTCCGCACGTGAGACCCGCGCAACGTTGCTTGGGTATCTCGCTGCGTCCTTCGCGTCGGGCTTGGTGTTCACCCGATGCGCCCGCTGAGTGCGGGCGTAAACGAAGGAACGTTGTGCCATGGGACTTGGATTTCGCAGTGCGGGCGCCGTGCTGGCGCTTGTGATTTTGTATACGCAAAGCGCAGCAGCGCAGAACAATGCGCTGGTCCTGCCGCCAATCGATGTCACCTCCAGCAGGATCGGCAGCACCGGTATTGTCGGCGCGTCGACGAGCGTAATTACGGCGCAGGATATCGAGCGCTCGCCGGTGCAATCGTTGCCAGATATTTTGGGACAGCAGGTCGGTGTTCAGGTCACCCACCTGTTTGGTGGACCGACTGGCACCGGAGACATCGTCGACTTGCGCGGCTTTGGCGCATTCGCGCAGTCAAACGTTCTTATTTTGGTGAACGGCAGACGCTATCAGGATTTCGACCTTCAAGGGTTCGACTTTTCGTTGATCCCTCTCAACAGCATCGAACGCGTCGAAATCACCAGAGGCAATAGCGGTACGGTCCTCTACGGTGACGGCGCAATCGGTGGTGTCATCAACATCGTCACGAAGACCGCATCGCCGGCGCCATTTGCGGGCCGCGTCGAAGGTGCGGTCGGCTCTTACGGTTTTGGGGAAGGCCGCGTGTCCGCCAGCGGATCATCGGGCCCCTGGTCTACGGCGGTGTTCGGCAACACCGTCACGTCTTCCGGCTATCGCCAAAACAGCGAGTTGCGGCAGCAAAACGGCGTCGGCAACTTGAGTTACAGGACGCTCGATTGGGGTGCGTACCTCAATATCGCGGCCGACGGGCAGCGTCAGAATCTTCCGGGAGGCCTTCAGAATTTGCCGCTTGTCTACCCGATCACGCTGGACACTCCACGCGCCTCGGTTACGCCGCTCGATTGGGCCCATAAACAGGATTTCAGCGTTACGACCGGCGTGACCCACACGTTCGGGCCTGGCCTCGACTTCATTGTCGATGGCGGGGTGCGGCGGAAAAATCAGCAGAGCCAGTTTTACAACTACTTCAACAGTCCGACCTTCTCGTTCGATCCCACGACCGCGGTTCCGGCCAACTACGTCAATACCATAATGACGACCTCATCGGTGACGCCGCGGCTTGATGCGCAACATCAGCTGTTTGGCGTTCCGAACCATCTGCTGACCGGTATCGATGTCTACAATACCCAATATGATTCCGACCGGCCGCAAGCGCCCGGCCTCCCGGACATTCATCGCTACAGTATTCAGCAAACGACGGCCGCCATTTACGCGATGAACACAACATCGGTAACGCCGGCGCTAGACATTTCGATTGGTGGCCGCCTGCAGCGAAATTTGGTGAAGGGTGACGATGCCTATAACGCGGCTGTCGATCCGAATGCCGGATTTTACGCCACCAATCCGCAAGCGCCTCCGGTTGATATGCGCGAATGGCAATATGCCGCGCACATTGGTTACGATTATCGCGTTAGTCCCGCCTTTGCTTTGTTCGGCCGCGTTGCGCGCGCTTTCCGTCTACCCAATGCGGACGAACGTGTCGGAGCGGGCAATCCGTTTGGATTCGTTGCGCCGGCCAACCTGGATCTCAAAACACAGACGTCTTACGACGCCGAAAACGGAGTTCGCGTCACGTGGGGCCGCTTCAATTTCCAGTCGAGCGCCTACATCATGGAGCTCAACAACGAGATCCATTTCATTCCGGCGCTTTTTATCGATGTGAACCTTGATCCGACACAGCGCATTGGTTGGGAAAACAGCGCAACCTATCAATTGTCCAACGACGTCCGATTGCGAGGCGGGTTCGCCTACACGCGTGCAACGTTCCGTGATGGGCCTTTCGCCGGCAACGAAATCCCGCTTGTCTCACCTTGGTCCGGCTATGCAGGCGCAACGTGGAATATCTGGAAAAACATGCTCGTGCTTGATGTCACCGCCCGCCTTTTGGGCGAGCGCCGCATGGACAATGACCAAGCCAATGTGCAGCCAACTATTCCAGCCGTTGCGACAATCGATGCAAAGATTGGCGGTCAATATGACCGCTTCTTCTGGTCACTCGCAGTTCAAAATCTCCTCAACGCCAACTATTACGATTACGCCATCGCGAGCGCGTTCACCCAGGGTTTCTTCACCGCTTATCCGCAACCGGGCCGAACGTTCTCGGTTCGAGCGGGGGCGACGTTTTAGTTGCTGTGAGTGCTTAAGCGGCCGGCGTCGCGTGCGCCGGCCGCGCTTTGCTTGAGGTCGGTCATTTGGCTGTCAAAGGCTGCCACTCGACCGGTACGAGCTCATAACCGGTCGCCGTCTTGACCATGTGTCCGCAGGCGGGGAAGGGGAAGTGATACGCTTCGACCAACATCCGGTCAGCGACGACCCGATCGAGCATCTGGCGGCGTGCCAGCACTGCTTGCGGGCCGTCCATATCAAAGGTTGGCTGCCAATCGGGATGCCGAGCGAAAAGATAAGGGTTACGAACCGTATCGCTCATCGCCAGCATCGATTGGTTGCCGGAATGAATTGCGAAAGCCGTGTGGCCAGGCGTGTGGCCGTACGCGGGCACCGAGACAATGCCGGGCGCGACCTCATCACCCGGGTTGAACCGCCGAACTTCCCTGGCGATGTCGCTGAAGATACGTCGGGCGTTCAGGAAGTAGCGTTTCACCGCACCCTCCGCCGGCCCCATTTTGGCATCGTCCATCCAGAAGGCCCATTCCGGCTCAGGGACCAGGATCTCGGCATTTGGGAAAACTTTTCCGCCGTCTTTCGTCTTGAGGCCGTCGATATGATCGGGATGGAAATGTGAAATCAGAATTGTGTCGATTGCCTTCGGGTCGACGCCCGCGACCCTGATGTTGTCGAGCAAACTGCCGGCGGTATCGGTGACCTGGCCGGCGGTGCCTGTGTCGATCAGCACGAGCTTTGTGCCGGTGTTCACCATCAGCGCGGTGAACGATATCGGCAGGATACTGGGCGGAAGGAATGCCGCGGCGAGCGCTTGATTCACCTCCGAACCGCTGGCATTGCGCACGAACTTGTCATCGATTGGCAAATACCAGACGCCGTCGAATAGTGCAGTGATCTGATAGCTACCGAGATTCTGCCGATAGACTCCGGGACCTTGAATCTTGGGCGCAGGCACCGCCGCGGTGCCTGGCAGCGGGAATGCCGCCGCGCCAGCCGCCAGCGCGGTTTCGGTCAAAAAAACGCGGCGGGAAACTTTGCGCATGATCTCCCGTCTTTCAGATGCACAAGGCGGTTTTTGGGCGGGCGTCTCAATCAGGAACACCGCAGGTCGGTATTTTATTCGCGCACGTCAGTTCTGATCAGCCTTGATATTGTTGTCCTTCACGACCTTGCCCCAGGTCCGCATCTGATTGCCGACGAAAGTGCGCTCGATTTCGGGCCCGCCGAGGGTCAACGAGACCTGTTGGGTTTCGACCAACTGCTTGGCGATGCGTTCCTCGCGCAAGGTGGCAGCCATCGCATTGCCGAAACGCTCGATGATCGGCTTCGGCGTACCCGCCGGCGCAAAGATGCCCCACCAGGCGTAGGCTTCGAAACCGGGAAAGCCACTCTCGGCCACGGTTGGCACCTGGGCGATGAATTGATTGCGCTCTTTCCCGGTTTGTACGATCGCGCGAATTGTCCCAGCGTCGACCTGTGGCATCGATAGCGCGGTGCTGCCGACCAGAAGATCGACATGGCCCGCGACGGCATCGTTCATCGCCGGACCGCCGCCGCGATAGGGCACGTGTGTCAGTTGGACGCCGGCGCGCTGCGACAGCAGCGCCATCGCGAGGTGCCCAACACTGCCACTTCCGACCGATGCGTAACTGACCTTGCCCGGGTTTTCCTTTGCGGCGCCGATGACATCAGCGAGCGTGCGGTAGGGCTTGGTCTTCGCCGTGCTGATCAAGTAGGGCGCGGTGCCAATCAACAGTACTGGATCGAGATCCTTTTCAGTGTCGTAGGAAAGGCTCGGGAGCACGAACGGATTGGCGGCGTGGTTGTCGAACACGGCCAGCCAGGTGTTACCGTCTGGCGGCGATTTCACCACCGAGGCGGTGCCAACGCTACCGGACGCGCCCGACCGGTTCTCGATGACAATGGTGGCGCCGAGACGCTGCTGAAGCCCCGGCTGGACTAAGCGCATGATGGCGTCCGTCGAACCGCCCGGAGGGTAGGCGACGACAATATGGACCGGGCCGGAGGGCCAGGATTGCGCGCGCGCCACATGCGGCGCGGCCAATGGTGCGGCGATGCCGGCAAGCACGAGCGCGCGGCGTGAAAGCGACATGGCGTTCTCCCCTGGGCTATTTTTATAGGCGCCAGCATATATTTCTTTGGCAGATAGCGCACCGGGCTCTCTGGCCGATCCCGCACCAATTGCTATGATTGAGCTTGGGCAGGGGATGAAGCGAATGCGGAATTCGCGGATACGACAGCTCGCGCTAATGGTGGCCGCTCTCGCTACAGCTTCGCTTGGCGGCTGCGCAACCGAGGTTGGACCCAGCTCCTCCGAATTGAAGGCGCGTTGGGATGCGGAGAATGTTTTCCCGCAAGGATACCGACAAGACCTGTTGGCATTCTTGCACACTTATCTCAACGATCCGTCGCATATTCGCGACGCAGGCGTATCGCAGCCGCAGCTAAAATATATCGGGCCCGGTGACCGTTATGTTGCGTGCGTGCGCTACAACGCGCGCAATACCGATGGAAAATATCAGGGGTCGAAAGACGGCGCCGCAACCTACGTCTCGGGCAAGCTCGATCGTTTCTTCGATACGCCGAAGGATGTTCGCGAGCTTTGCAAGGAGGTCGCTTTTGCGCCGTTCCCCGAATTGGAGAAACTCACGCGCTAGCACGCCATTGTACAAAGGCACAGGCACGCGTCAGCCGTCGGGCTCGAACAGCCCGGCGGCGCCAGATTCAGACAGAACGGTCGAAAGTAGCCTCGGGCGTCGAGGTCACTTAACCTTGAGGTTCTCGGCGGACGTCTTTCCGCGATTCTCGACGAGTTCAAACTGAACGGTCTGCCCTTCGTTCAGAGTGCTAAGTCCGGCGCGTTCGACCGCCGAAATGTGCACGAACACATCCTTCCCACCTTCTTGGGGTTGGATGAAGCCATAGCCCTTCGTCGGATTGAACCACTTTACGGTGCCCTGAGGCATGCTAGATCTCCGAGGTATTACTAACGATTACAGTTTGGCACAGTCCGCAACCGGCGAACAAGGTCCCAAGGGCAGGGGAGCGCGACTTTCTCGATAATTTTGCGGCTGCAAATCGCCTAATTCCGGTGCCGGGCGGCGGTCTTCTGCTGACCCCACCAGATTTTTTTCCCATGAGGGCTTCGTTGTTATGCGACCCGGCGGTTGCAGTTCCAAGCCATGTGACTGAAAGTTTCCGGCGCGGAAAGGTCGCCTCGCGGCGCCCTTTCTTTTGGATCAAAATTCACCGAAGGAGCGCCGCAATTTTCTTGGTGGACCTCTATCGACCAAGAACCAGACACCAATAACGGCCGCCGCCGCTAGCGGCCGATGCTATCCCGTAACTGCGGACGTCGGCCAGGAGCATGTTCGCGCGGTGGCCTGCCGAGTCCTCCCACATGCGGATCGCGCAGCTTTCGCTGGCGCACCCGAAGGCGACATTTTCAGCTCGCGCGCCGCCCCGCTCGGAGTAAAAGTCTGCATGATCCATTGCGCGGCGTGCCGCCATGCTTTTGGCATGGCGTTGCGCCATCGCCTGCATGGCGGGGCTGCGGTGTAACGCAGGAAGGCCGTGAGCATGGCGAAAGGAATTGACCGTATCCGCCAACGCAGGTGAGGAGCAGGCCGCAATTATTATTAACGTGATCCAGATACGGCACCCTCGCATCACGATCTCGACCCTTGAGCCTGTTGCCCCGGCATTACCCCGCAGATGTCGACGATAGGTGGCCTTTATTAACCTGTTGTTTTTGCTGGTGCCGGGTGAGGGAATTGAACCCCCGACCAACGGTTTACAAAACCGCTGCTCTACCGCTGAGCTAACCCGGCTTGGCCAGAGAGCTATCAGCGTCGCCGATTTGCTACAAGCCGTGGAAGGCCGATGCCGGGCCGTTCTTTCATAAAAAAGCCCCGCACCATCGGTGCGGGGCATCCGGTCGAGAAATAACGGGCCGGCCGCTAGTGGCCGCCGGCCCGCTGAGCAATCAACCCTTTTGGATCGCAACACCTGAGCCGGTCGAGATATCCACGCCCCGGGTATCGCGCAAGAAGACGAGACCGACCACCAACGTCATCACTGCAACGATGATCGGGTACCAAAGGCCGTTATAGATATTGCCGGTCGCAGCAACCACCGCGGTTGCCAGCAGCGGCAACATCCCGCCGAACCAGCCGTTGCCGATATGATATGGCAAGGACATCGACGTATAGCGGATCTTAGTCGGAAACATTTCGACCAGGAACGCCGCGATGGGCCCATACACCATGGTCACGTAGATCACCATGATGACCAGGATCAATTCGGTCATGAACCAATTGATCTGGGCCGGGTCAGCCGACTTCGGATAGCCCTTGGCGGCCAGCGCAGCCGTCCATTTCGCATTGTCCCAGCCTTGGACCTTGGTTCCTGCGATATCCAGGTCAGCCGACTTCTGTCCGGAGGCGTTCACGATCTTGAACGACAGACCCGACTTGGTCAGGAAATCCTGTGCGCGGTCGCAATCCGTGAACTTCGACCACGGACCGACGAAGATATGGAAGTTGCAGGTTGTTTGGTCCGCCGTGACGGTGATCGGGTTCTTCGCGGCGAAGGTCTCGAGAGCCGGGTTCGTGTAGTGCATCAGACCCTGGAACAGCGGGAAGTAGGTGATCGCCGCGATGGCGCAGCCGGCCAGAATGATCTTGAGCCGGCCGATGCGGTCGGAGAGCCAACCAAACACGATGAAGAAAGGCGTTCCGATGATCAGCGACAAGCCGATCAGTTCGTAGGCTGAGATGTAGTCAACCTTCAGCGTGATGACGAGGAAGAACAACGCGTAGAATTGCCCCGTGTACCAGACCACGCCTTGACCGGCGGTGGCGCCCAGCAAAGCGAGCAGCACGTATTTGTTGTTCGGATAGTGGAAGAAGCTTTCGGTCAACGGCGCCTTCGAGCCTTTGCCCTCGGATACCATCTTCTGGAAGATTGGGGTCTCATTCAGCTTGAGCCGGATGTAGACCGAGAACACCAGGAGGACGACCGAGATCAGGAACGGAATACGCCAGCCCCACTCGGCGAAGTCCTTGGCGACCATGTTGCCGCGGCACAGCGCGATCAGGATGAGGGCGAGCAGCAGGCCA
>DATFVF010000061.1:0-11830 GCA_035260465.1 Pseudolabrys sp.
CCGCGCCCTCGCCGGCGGCTGGGGCAAGGGCGACCGTCTTTACATGCAGGGCCCGTGGAAGCAGGGTGCGCCTTCTCAAGGTTACCAGTTGCCGCTCACACCCGCGCAGCTCTACCGCGCTGGTATCGAGGCGACCAATGCATATTGCCGCAAGACCTATGGCAAATCATTTGACCGGATCGAAGGCGCGCAGCGCGAAGATGTGCTTGTCGGCCTGTCCTCCGGAAAAATCAAATTCGACAACGGACCGCCGGTGCGCGTGTTCTGGGGCACGCTCTATCAGACCATCATCGAAGGCATGTATTCCGACCCGATATACGGCGGCAACCGCAATAAAGCGGGTTGGGCCATCATCGGCTTCCCCGGCGTGATCGCGGTGCACCGTGATCATGTCGAGAAATATCGCGGCAAGCCATTCCCGAACAAGTCCGTCAGCATTTCGGACATGAGTTGAGAGGCGACGCCATGACCACCAAACTAAAAGAAGTCGATGTCGTCATCGTGGGGCTGGGTTGGACCGGCGGCATTCTCGCCAAGGAATTGACCGAGGCCGGTTTGAAGGTGGTCGCGCTTGAGCGTGGCGCACCCCGCACAAGCGAGAACGATTATTCGCTGCCCAACATCCGCGATGAACTACGCTACGTCGTGCGCCATGACCTGATGCAAAACACCGCGCGCGACACCATTACTGTGCGCAACAATCCGACCCAGGAAGCGCTGCCGATGCGCCGGCTCGGCTCGTTTCTGCCGGGCGAAGTGGTCGGCGGTTCTGGCGTGCACTGGAGCGGTCATACCTGGCGATGGACCGATATGGAATTCAAGGTCCGCTCCAATTACGAAGAGCGGTACGGCAAGAACTTCATCCCTGACGACATGACGATCCAGGATTGGGGCATCAGTTACGCCGAACTCGAGCCCTATTACGAGAAGTTCGAGTACACGGCCGCCGTTTCCGGCAAGGCCGGCAATATCAAGGGACAGATCCAGCCCGGCGGCAATCCGTTCGAGGCGCCGCGGGCCAAGGAATATGCGCTGCCGCCGCTGACGCCGATTCTGGCGAGCGAGATGTTCAGCGACGCCGCGCGCAATGCCGGCTACCACCCGTTCCCGCGGCCCTCCGCGAATGCCTCGCAAGCCTATACCAACCCCGATGGCTCGAAATTCGGCGGCTGCCAGTATTGCGGCTATTGCCAGCGCTTCGGCTGCGAAGCCAACGCCAAGGGCAGCCCCCACATGACAGTGATCCCAATCGCCATGCGCAATCCGAATTTCGAACTGCGCACGGATTCCTGGGTCACAAAAGTGCTCAAGGATAGCGACGGTAAGCGTGTCACCGGTGTCACTTATACCAATGTGCTTAATGGCGAGGAATTCGAGCAGCCAGCAACTTTGGTGCTGCTGTGCGCCTACGCCATCAACAACGTGCACCTGATGCTGCTGTCGGGGATCGGAACGCCTTATGACCCGGCCGCGCAAAAGGGCGTCATCGGCAAAAACTATTGTTATCAGACCGGCGCCGGCGCAACGCTGTTTTTCGAAGGCAAATATTTCAATCCATTCATGAGTGCCGGCGGCTCCAACGCTACCATCGATGACTTCAACATCAATTGGGCATTCGACCGCGAACCTCATAATTTCGTCGGTGCGTACAATGTGGCGGGGGGATTCAATACCGCGCTGCCGATAGGATACCGTCCGGTGCCAAACGGCACGCCACGGTGGGGCAGCGAATGGAAGCGGGCGACGGCGAAGTGGTACCAGACCGCGATGACGATTAGCGCCAGTGGCAGCGTGATGGCCAACCGCTACAATTGCTACGACCTCGATCCGACGTACCGCAATGCGTTCGGGCAGCCATTGATGCGCATGACGTTCGATTACAAAGCGAACGAGCACAAAATGGGCGTCCACGCGGCGCAGGTGGTCAACGACATTGCAAAGTCGATGAATCCTACCAAACTCAATCCGGCGACGGCGCGCACCGACCCCTGGACCGTTGTGCCCTACCAAAGCACGCACAATACCGGCGGCACTATCATGGGCACTAATCCGCGCGACAGCGCGCTCAACAAATATCTGCAGAGTTGGGACTGTCACAATCTGTTCGTCATCGGCGCCAATGTGTTCCCGCACAACGCATCGTACAATCCAACCGGGCCGGTGGGCGCGCTAGCCTATTGGACTGCGGACGCGATCAAGAACCGCTACATGAAAAATCCCGGTCCCTTGGTGGCGGCATGAAAGTTGCGTCCCACGCGGCCGCAGCATTGGGCCTGACAATACTGCTGATCGGCACAGCCCGCGCCGATGGCGATGCCGCGCGCGGCGAAGTGCGCTTCCAAGATTGCGCCGCCTGCCACAAGTTAGAGGCCGGCAGCAATAATGTGGGACCGAGTTTGCACGGAATTTTCGAGCGCAAGGCGGGAGCGCTGGCGGATTTTCGTTATTCGCCGGCGATGAAACGTAGCGGAATTGCCTGGACGCCGGAGACGCTCGACAAGTTCATCACTGATCCGCAGGCCGTGGTAGCTGCCAACCGCATGCCCTATGCCGGAATGGCGAACCCAAGCGACCGCGCCGACCTCATCGCGTACTTGCAGAAGATGTCGAAATAGGCCTTATGCCAGCGTGGTTTACTCAGCGGACCCACGGTTGGTTGTGAGATTTATCGACCGATGGTTTTGACCGCCGATATGAACCTCACACTTACCAGATCACTCAATGCGATCTGCGTGTGGATCGATCAGACGCCGCTCAGCCAAGCCATACAGGTCACGAACTGGGTCGTGCCGATTGTGCAGACCGTTCACATCCTGGCGATCGCTGTTGTAGCTAGCTCGGCGCTCATGATCGACCTACGCCTGATCGGGGTGTTCTGGGCGGACCGGCCAATGAAGGATGTGTCGTCCCGGTTTTTACCGTTCGTCTGGTGGCCTTTGCTAATCTTGCTTGCAACCGGCGTAATTATGATCATCGGTGAGCCGGCGCGCGCTCTTAAGAACCCGGCGTTCCAACTCAAGATGATGCTGCTGGTAGCGGCGCTTATCGTCACCGGCCTCATTCACGTTTTCCAGCAGCGCAATGCGGCGTTTGGCGATCTGAGCCGCGGACCGCGCGCTGTCTCGGTGACGGTCGCAATTATTTCTTTGCTGCTGTGGTCCGCGATTATCTTCGCGGGCCGGTGGATCGCGTATTACGCCTAACCAAGTGAACCGGTCGGTAGGATGCTGGCATATAGGGAATTTTCTGGTGGAGATTGATCGCGCTCTGGGATGGCTGCAGGCGACGCCGGTCGCTAAGGCAATTAGCGAGAACGAAATCCTTTTCCCTTGGATCGAATCTGTCCACGTACTGGCGATCGTGCTAGTGGTAGGCACGATCTCGATCGTCGATTTGCGGCTGCTCGGCGTAGCTTCACTCGACCGCGCAGTCAGCCGCCTAATGCACGACGTGCTGCCGTATACTTGGGGCGCATTCGTCATCGCAGCAATCACCGGCTCATTGATGTTTTCATCGGACGCGGTGGCTTACGCCCACAATTTCTTCTTCCGAGGAAAGCTCGTCTTGCTCATGCTGGCAGGCTTCAACATGGCGGTCTTTCATCTCGCGGGCATTGGCGACGTCGCGCGTTGGGGCACCACTCAACAAACGCCGTTGGCGGCCAAGACGGCCGCAGCCGTTTCGTTGCTTGTATGGGTGACGGTGGTCGCGTTTGGTCGCGGGATTGGCTTCACAATGCACTGAAATGACGCTACTTTAGCTACCACCAGTTGGGCCGAATTTTTGTCGGAGAGTAGCCCATGAAAATCTGCTCACCCGCTGTTCTCCATACTGTTTTTGTTTTGACGATTTCAGTGGCATCGCAGGCTTCCGCGCAAGCGCCCCAGAAAACGCCGTCAGTTGTCAATCCGCCGCCGACCGCTCAGGATTGGGCAGACCTCGGCAAGTTTCCCGATTGGAGCGGTGTGTGGAACCCGAAAATCAGCGACCAGGATGCCCAGGTCAAAACTAATCCGCCACCCTGGAATGACGTAGCCGCAAAGAAGATCGAGGACATGTTCGCCGAGGAGAAGGCTGGGCGACCCCGCCTCATCTTCTCCAACTGCCTGCCGGAGGCGCACCCGTCTTGGATGCTGGTAACTCATAACGCGATGGAAATCTTGTTCACGCCTGGCCGCGTGACAATGCTCGGCGAGTCGGATGGCAACCGGATACGTCGTATCTACACCGATGGCCGTGCTCATTCCAACATTTCAGATCCGACATTCCACGGACATTCGATCGGACGCTGGGAAGGCGACACCCTTGTGGTCGACACGGTGGACATTCTTCCGCAAGCTCCCCTCGCCGTCAGCGAAGCCGCCGGTGTGCCCAACAATGGCGACATGCGTGTGATCGAGCGCATCCACCTCGCCGCCAAGGACGTGCTGCATGTCGATCTCGAAATCTTCGCGCCGAAAATTCTGACCAAGCCGTGGAAGACGACGCGTATCTTTTTCCGCCAACGCGCGCGCAAGTTCGATATCGTCGAGGGCGTATGTGCGCAGGGCGATTTGGCAGAGCGGGTCAATGCGGAGGGCGATCACGTTTTCGTCCCCGTGGAAAAGTCCGCTTGGGGTAATACCGTTGCCGTTCCGGCGAAATGAGCCGCAACGACAAATCATTGGAGGGCGTCATGCGACAATTTGTTAAATCATCCGGCGCCATTCTCGTGGTTTGCGTTCTCGCCACTGGAATTTCTTCGGTGGCAGCGCATCACTCGACGACCATGTTCGATCATTCCAAGACGATCATAATCAAAGGCACCGTTGTGGAATTGCGCTGGGTGAACCCGCACGTCACCCTCACAATCAACGGTTCGCTCAACGAGGGCGATGCGCCGGCCGATTGGCTGCTGGAAATGACCAGTCCCGGCAATCTGGTCCGCGCCGGCGGGTGGCGGAGAGACGCCGTGAAAGCTGGTGAAAAGGTCGAAGTGGTGTTTAGTCCATTGCGCGACGCCGAGAAAAAGGGCGGCGCCTTGAAAAAATTGACTGTCCTTGCGACGGGCGAAGTGTTTACCGCCAACATCCGTGAGCAGGAAAAGCCCGGACTCGAATAGATTCTAGGGCTTCACGCAATGCGTTTTCACCTTGAAAATTCAGGCGCCGTGGCGACGGTTTCTGCCATTGTGGTGTTGGCAATTGGATTGCTGACGGGGCCAACGCCCGCTCAGGAGCTGCCGGCAGCTAAGGACACGATTTTCGCCCGCAAAATCCTGATGGGCGCCATCGACATGAACATGGACGAGATCGAGACCATGCTGGCGCCGGAAAGAAAGCTCGAGTTAGCGGACGCACAGGAGCATGCGGAAACGATTTCGACGATGCTAATGGCGTTTCCGCACATGTTCCCACCGACCACCAATCAATGGAAACAAGGCGCTGATCGCGATCCCGCGCTTGACACGTTCGCGTCGCCTGATGTGTGGACGAATTTTGCGGATTTCTATCAGCGCGCCACGGAAGCTTCAAAGATCGCCTGGAATGCCAGCCGCGCTAAACGCGCCGCCGATTTCAGACTGCTGATTGCGCAATTGCGCGAGCACTGCAACTCTTGTCACGCGGTAAATATGAAGGTCGATTGATTGCCCAGACATACCCCGTCCCGATCCAAGGGGATGCCGAATCAGGAATCACGAACGCCAGGGGGGTACGATGCGAACCGTGAAGCGGCTAGAATGCTGTACGAGCCTGCGGCCCTCGGCGATAATGAAAGAAGCGTAGATGAATGAAAACCACAATCGACGACTTCGCGAAATATTGAGCAAGCGAGAAGCCATTCTGTTACCGGGCGCGGCAAACGCACTCACTGCGCGCATTATTGAAGACATCGGTTTCAAAGCGATTTACGTCACCGGCGCCGGCGTCACCAATACATTTCTAGGCGTGCCGGATATCGGCTTGATCTCGCTGACCGAATTGGCCAGCCACGTTAGCACGATACGTGAGGTCGTCTCCCTGCCATTGATCGTCGATGCGGACACCGGTTTCGGTAATCCGCTCAACGTGGCACGTACTATCAAAGTTCTTGAACGCAGCGGGGCCAATGCGATTCAGCTTGAGGATCAAGACTTTCCGAAACGGTGCGGACATTTTTCCGGAAAAAGCGTCATCGATTCCGCCGAAATGGTCCAGAAAATTCACGCCGCTGTCGATGCCCGGATCGACCACGATCTCGTCATCATCGCGCGTACCGATGCTATCGCTACCAATGGCTTCGAAGACGCGATGGAGCGCGCGGCCGCCTATATCGAAGCTGGCGCGGATATGACATTTGTCGAGGCGCCGCGAACCAAGGAACAGATTGCAGAAATTCCCAAGCGTCTGACTGCGCCACAATTCATCAACATCGTTGCCGGCGGCCTAACGCCAATGACCGACCTCGATGAGCTGAAGACCATGGGGTTTTCCATGATCCTCTACGCCAACGCAGCGCTGCAGGCATCGATCACTGGAGTGCAAAAGGTTCTCAATCACCTCAAAGCGCATGGGTCGCTTGACGGTGTTTCCGCACAGCTCGCCAGCTTTGAGGAGCGGCAGCGGCTGGTCTGCAAATCGGGCTTCGACGCGCTCGAAAAAAAATACTCATAACCTGATTAGGCTGAATGGAAATCGTTTATGTCAGGTTCGAGCAATCCACATACCCGCGCGATCGCTCAATTTATTTCTCAGATCAGATACGAAGCTATTCCGGATGAAGTCATTGGACGTATCAAATTATTGATTCTGGATTCGCTGGGTTGCGCACTGTACGGCAGTACTCTCGAATGGAGCCGGATATTGCGGGCGACGCTCGCCGGGCTCGATGTTACCAAGGCCTGCCGCGTGTGGGGAACGCCGGAACTCTTATCTGCGCCGCATGCCGCGCTAGTCAATGGCACACTCATTCAAAGCTTCGAACTCGACGACGTTCATCGCGAAGGCGTGCTGCACGTTGGCGCGGTCACTTTGCCGCCGCTGCTCGCGATCACAGAGCTTCACCCCAGTCTCAGCGGCCGCGACTTCCTACAGTCCGCCGTGGCCGGCTACGAGATCGGGCCGCGCGTTGGCAAATGCATGGGCCCGCAGCATATCGGGCAAGGCTGGCACTCAGGTGCAACTGTCGGAGTGTTTTCCGCCGCGTCCGGAGCCGCTGCGGCATTGCGTCTCTCCAGCGAACAAGCCGTTCATGCCCTCGGCATCGCCGGTACCCAATCATCAGGGCTGATGGCGGCGCAATACGGCGCGATGGTCAAGCGAATGCATGCTGGGCGCGCTGCGCAGAGCGGCCTTTATGGCGCGCTGCTCGCGGAAGCCGGGTTTACTGGGATTCTCGACGTTTTTGAATCCCCCTATGGCGGCTTTTGCTCGACGTTCTCGCGCTCGAACGACCGGTTCAATCTCGACGAGCTGTCCCGGGGGCTCGGCCGTGTGTGGGAAACAATGCGCGTTTCGCTGAAATTCTATTCTTGCGTCGGCAGCAACCATACGACGCTCGATGCCATCCGAAGCATACGAAATAAGACACCCTTCGGCGCGGACGATATCGCGTCGATTGTAGTACATGGATCGCAGGTAACCGTCGAGCACGTCGGCTGGCCCTATGAGCCGCAGGGCTTGGTCTCGGCCCAATTGAATCTCCCGTTCTGCGTCGCGACACTGTTGCTTGAAGGCGACGTGTCCGTCGATCAGTTCACTGAAGAGGTCGTCGACGACAGGCGGCGGATCGAGTTATCGAAAAAAGTCAGTGTGGTGCATGATCCGTCAATCACCGGCCGCGGTTCAAACTACCGACATATGGTGCACGTCGAAGTGCATATGAAAAACGGCGTGAAGCTCAAGCAAACCGTTGAGGCGCCGCGCGGCAGCGAAAACAGTTTCGCGTCGGAGGCCGATATCGTGCTGAAGTTCAAGAAGCTTGCAACGCATATCGTCAGCGATGCCAAAGCGGACGACATTGTCAACCTCGTGCTCGGCGCTGAAAAGCTCGAGCGGGCCGAGCAGATTGCACAGGCTTTGTCTAACGGTTGACGGCTTTACTTCTCTTTGCTGACCTTGATCTTCGCGGCGAGTTCGCTGAGCCGCTGCCGCTCCGTCTTGGTGAAATTTTCAAAATCCGCAACCGAACCGCCGGCAGGCTCTATGCCGGTCGGGACGAGTTTACCTCGCACCTCGTCGGACTTAAGCGCCGCCTGTAGCTCGGTATTCATGCGTTGAATGATCGGCTCCGGCGTACCCCGCGGCGCATAAAGGCCTGCCCAGTGGCCGATTTGGACGGTCGGGAAGCCCTGCTCCGCCGTGGTCGTGATGGACGGATAGGCGCTGATGCGCTTCTCGTAAGTCGTCGCAATTGCCTTCAACAACCCGGCCTGGATCTTTGGCAGCACGACAATGCTCGCCTCGGACGTTGCTGAGACATTGTTCGCCAGAACGGCGTTCACCCCGTCACCACCACTTTTGTAAGGGACGATGGTGAGGGAGACGCCCGTCGCCTCCTTAATCATCTCGGCGACGAATTCAGGAGTGCTGCCATTGCCGGCCGTAGACCAGTTAACGCCTTTTTGGCCTTGCGCTTTGGCCCAGGCGACGAACTCGGTCATGTTATTCGCAGGGACACTTGGATGGACAATGATAGTCGACGGCGCGACGGCGATCATGCCGACCGGTACGAGATCGGAATCGGCATAGGGAAGATCTTTCAGCATCAGGCTGTTGGTGATGGTGCTCGCCGCACCAACCAGAAAGGTGTAGCCGTCGGGCGCGGAATGGGCGACGAACGCTGTCGCGATCACTGCCCCGGCGCCGGGCCGATTTTCAATGACGACCGGCTGCCCAAGCCGCTTGCTGACGCCCTCGGCGGCAAATCGGGCGATCAGGTCATTCGCACCGCCGGGCCCAAACCCCACGACCCAGCGGATAGGGCGGTCCGGCCATTCCGCGCGTGCTGAGGGAGCAGCAAACACGCAAACGAGCAGGCAGGCGCCGAAAATTGCGAGCCGGTTTACCATTATTTTTCCCTCGATCTGAAGCGAACCTGGTTCCAAGCTTATGAGGTCTTCTAGGGGGTCATTAGCACTGTTTGTGACGCGTCCGAAGCATTAGGCCGACGCCCGCCTTGGGTCATTAGCGGACATTCCGCGCGGCGAGCGACATGTCCGCTGAGTGCCAAAAGCGAACTCATGTACGGCCACAGAGTAAAAGGCCGTCAGCGGCATCTCCAAATCCAATTTGGTAACGGCTACTTCGCCGGCATGACGTGATTGTCCACGCGCAATGCCGAAGCGATGTCCGCGTGGAGCTCGCGCGTGGGCAGAATGACCTGAAACAGCGATCCGTTTGTGCCGTCCGACGACGCCGAAAGCCGTCCACCGTGACGCTCGATAATCATACGGCAAATGGCTAGCCCCAATCCCATTCCGTCCGATTTCGTTGTAAAAAATGCATCAAATATGCTGTTCAGGTCTGCCGGATCAATTCCCGGCCCTGAGTCCTCTACTTCAACTACAATTGCATCGTCGCCGTGGCGCTTCGTCCTCAACTGCAGAATCCTGGGGCCATCCTTGATGGCTCTCAATGCTTCAATTGCATTTTGACAAAGATTTATCACGACTTCCTGCAATTGACCCTTATGGCCCACGACAAGCGGTAGATCGGACGCAAATTCAACGCGAGTCATAACACCGTGAGCTTTCAACTGTTCTCGAAGAAGGCGCAACACCTGCAAAGCAATTTTGTTTACGTCGATTGAGTCGTGTCCTTTATCGGCGTTCGCAAACAAGGCACGGGTGTTATTCAGTAGCTGGCTGGCACGATGGCTGTTGGCAACGATGCTGACCAAAGCTAACCGCACCTTTTCAAGGTCGGGCTGCGCATGCTTGAGAAGCTGTTGTGCCGCTTGGCCCTTCAATGAGATGACCGTGAGGGGTTGCTTAACCTCATGAGCCATCGTGGCAGTAGCCGCCTGCACATTCATCAATTTATTGTCCCGTTCGCGCTCTAGCATGATGTTCGAGTGAGCGAGGTAAGCCTCGTTTGACCTTCGTTCTGCGAACAACGCGGCAAGAACCAATGCGCAGAGCGATGCCGTCAGGAGACCGGCTTGAGCACACAGGACCCGCTGCATTATCGGAAGGTTTGGATCACCAAGAATGCCAATGCCGAACGTGGTCGTCGAAACGACCGTAAGCGCAACGATGAATGCTGCTGCTGCAGCGAAGACCGGTCTGCAGCGCGCGGTAACCCACAGCAGGAGCGGGAAAAGCAATGCAGTAGGCACCACGGTCACCCATAGCTCCCGTGGCAATAATACAATGAGTCCGCTCGCGAAGGTCAGTATGGCCAATACCACGGCGCCTTCGAAAACTTCGCTGCCTGGCGGCGGATCGCGCACTGCTTGAGCCAGTCCGATCAGGAGCGGTGCAACCGTGATAATACCAAGTGCGTCGGACGCAAACCAATGTTGCCAGATTGTCAGAGCAGGCGCAGGCGAGCTATGGAAAAATTCGAAGCCCATTGTCCCACCGATCCCCGAAATGGCAGCTCCGACGATCGTCGCCGCAAGCAATCCTAAAATGTTGCGCGGCTTGTCCAAACTGAACGACGCGCCAAAGTGGCGTTCGATGAGAGCGGCCACGAGCACCGCTTCGCCAGCGTTACATAGCGCGAAAGCGACGGCACTCGAGATGTTGCGATCGCCCAGAAGATTGGCCGCAACCGTCGCCGCCATCGTGCCAGCGATTACGGGCAACCGTGCCCTCGATCCGAGACTGATCAACGCGCCAGCAGAAACGCCCGCGGCCGGCCAAAAAACAGCGACGCCATCAGGCTCGGTGAGAAATAAAAGACTAAGGCGCGCCGCCAAGAAATAGGCGATGGCTAGCGCAATGGTTATGGCTAACGAATAAATCCAACCACCTGACAATATAAGAGAAGCGGACTGGCGGTCGCCGACTTGCCCCAGCGAATACTGTGTCATCAGGCCAACCCACACGCAGAACTATTAACCCGTCGTCACGTCTTCTCTCCTGAGACAATATGGCGCTTTTTTCGATGCGCCAATAGAGCGCCACAAAGGCCTAAAACCAGCATGTCGAAAAGGTCCTTGGGCGTCTTTTGGTCCCAACCCTGAGCGGATATCTTGGGCATTGGCGCTCTCCTCCCACATCCCACACACGCGCGCACACAGCACGGGTTAGTTCGTTCGTGAAAAATTTCAAACGTGTGACGTGGCTATTAAGGAGGCGGGAACAATTTCGCAGCTACCCTAACTGGGCCGCCCCGTTTTACGGATTTAATCACGAATTTCCCATGTGTCGCCTGATTTCAGTCCAATTGCCAATTGCGGCAAAGGCCATGCTTTTAATCGGCGCGCTCGCAACGATGTCAGCCGCTGCAAACCGGTTCTGCGTGCGCAGTCTGCACAAGATCGACGCGATCAATGCGATGGTGACCCAACAAGTAGAGCCGGCGCGGCTCACTTTGACTGAGGCAAAGATCGCCGTGGAGGCGCGCCACATATAAAATGGCCGGCACAAATGACCCCGACACGTTACGTGAGGCCAATGACGAGCGTGCTGGTCAATACGCGGCTGCTAAGGCTTGGCTCCGAGGGGTAGAAAATTATCTTCCCACCTATCAAACAGACGTAGACGGCATGCGCACGCGGCTCGATCTCATCAGCAACATCGCCGAGTCCGTATATGTCTCGACGACGGCCGGCGATCGCGAGCGCGTGAGACGGACACAACTACATCATTCGGGTGTTGCCGTAGGCCACTTTAAAGAAGCCAGAAACGATAAAAATGGCAACG
>DATFVF010000062.1:0-12246 GCA_035260465.1 Pseudolabrys sp.
CACAAAGAACAATGGTTGCGCCACCTGGCGCGCCATCTCCCTCGCTCTTGGCGGGGGGCACAAGGACGACGGGCCTCCCCGGGGCCTCGACAAAGAATACGGGCGGCGGAGCGTTGGCTAAGGCTGTTTGACAATTGAATCGGTGAAAAATGTTGGGAGTGCACCACGCTCCGCTCATTCCCGCGCAAGCGGGAATCCAGCACTGGGTCCCCGCTGGAGCCTGCACTCGGGCCGGCGAAGCCGGACCCGGGTGCGGGGACGAGCGGAGAATGGGCAGCATCGCGCCACACAGTCAGGCGTCATGGCCGGACTTGTTCCGGCCATCCACGTCTTTTCATCCGGCAAGGCCGCCAAGACGTGGATGCCCGCGACATAGGCGTACGAAAGTACGCCGTTCTTTGAACGGCTCTGCGCGGGCACGACAGCGGAAAGTATGGGTCCCGGGCCTCGCTTACGCTCGCCCGGGACGACAGGAAAAACAGTCCGGCAACGACAGTGGAGAAATGAGCGCGATCAGTTCCTGAACGGCCGTTTGTCGCGCCGACGATCACTGGCCGGCTGATAGGCAACGCGGCAATGATAGGAGCAATAGGGCAGGTCGTTCGCGGTGTCGCCGCCGCAGAAGAAGAAATCCGAACTGCCGGGGTCGCCGACCGGCCAGTGGCAGGTTTTCTCGTTCAACTGCAGCAAGGTTTTGCGCTGCTCGAGCGGAATTTCGATCAGCTCCGGTTCCGGCTCGAGGTCGTAGTCGTAGGCGAGCGCGGTGTTCCCGCGCATGGATGCCCGCGGCACCCGCATCATGTGGCCCGAGGAACGCGCCTTGCGCGGCCGTGGGGCCGACGAGGACGGGCTTTTGGCGCGGCCGGAGAGGCCGAGACGGTGAACCTTGCCGATAACCGCGTTGCGGGTGATGCCGCCGAGCTCGGCCGCGATCTGGCTGGCGGACAGGCCATCCGCCCATAATTTCTTCAGGAGCTCGACCCTCTCGTCCGTCCAGCTCATTGGATTTTCTCCTCAGGCTTCAAGGCCTTGGATGGAGTCCAGCCCTGTCGTCGGACGCCCTATCAGGCGCCAGACGCTGTACGCGTCAGGGATGGACCAGAAATCAGTCGGTGGTACGAGATGTCGTACTACCTGACGAGAAAGCTACAATAGGCAGTAACTCTCCTGCAAGGTCTCGCAAGCCTCCGAGCCAATCTACCAACAGGTTTTCCTTTAGAATCCGCGCTTGCGGCACAATTGAGTCAGATTCCCGGCTTTGGGGCTGTGGTTGACAGCGCGAGTGCCGGCAATAAAATGAAAAAAGTGCCGCCCGGCGAGGCGGCACATTTCTTTTCGGCGCGCGCATGATCCGAAAAGCAGTCACCGATGCCCGGAAAAGGTCGTGCGCATAAGGAAGCGCATGATCCCGAACCAGTTTTCGGACCGGATCATGTGCCAACGAATATGTTCGATGGAAGAAGCTGGCCGTGAGCTCGCATGTATTGCCAACCTATGCGCGGGTCGATCTCGCTTTCGAGCGGGGCGAAGGCGCTTGGCTGTTCACGGCCGAGGGTGATCGCTATCTCGATTTTACCTCAGGCGTTGCCGTCAATGCGCTGGGCCATGCGCATCCGCATTTGGTCAAGGCGCTGACCGAACAGGCACAGAAGGTCTGGCACGTCTCCAATCTCTATCGCATCCCGGAAGGCGAAACGTTGGCCGACCGGCTGTGCGCGCTGAGTTTTGCCGACACGGTTTTTTTCCAGAATTCTGGTGCCGAGGCGATCGAGTGCGCGATCAAGATGGCGCGCAAATATCAATCGGCATCCGGCAAGCCGGAGCGCTACCGCATCGTCACTTTCGAAGGCGCGTTTCACGGCCGTACGCTCGCCGCCATCGCTGCGACGGGTAACAAGAAATATCTCGAAGGCTTCGGTCCTGCGGTCGACGGCTTCGACCAGGTACCGTTCGCCGACCTGGAAGCGACCAAGAAGGCAATCGGGCCGCAGACCGCCGCGATCATGATCGAGCCGATCATGGGTGAGGGCGGCGTGCGGGTCGCGCCGCACACGTTTCTGCGCGCGTTGCGCAAGCTGTGCGACGACAACAGCCTGCTGCTGATCTTCGACGAGATTCAGACCGGCATCGGCCGCACCGGCGACATGTTCGCTTATCAGCACACCGGCGTTACGCCCGACATCATGACAATTGCCAAGGCGCTCGGCGGTGGATTTCCGGTGGGTGCCTGCATGGCGACGACGGAAGCATCCAAAGGCATGACCGCCGGCACGCATGGCTCGACCTTCGGCGGCAATCCGCTTGCGATGGCGGTGGGCAACGCGGTGCTCGACGTGATTGCAGCCGATGGATTCCTCGATCGAGTGAAGAAGAATGCGCTGCTGCTCAAACAGCGGCTGGCCGAACTCAAGGATCGCCACGCCTCGGTTCTTGCTGAAGTGCGCGGCGAAGGACTGCTGATCGGCCTGCGCATGATTCCGCAGGCCTCCGAAATGGTCGATGAATTGCGCGCCGAGAAGATGATCACCGTTGCGGCCGGCGACAACGTGGTGCGGCTATTACCGCCGCTTATCATCGGTGAGAAAGAAATTGCCGAAGCAATCGGATGCATCGACCGCGCCTGCGAGCGGCTCGCACAGACGCACGCACGGACCGCCAAGGTGGCGTCATGACCGCAAACGGGGTCCGGCATTTCCTCGATCTTATCGACCTCCCAAAGCCGGTGCTGGCCGGACTGATCGACAAAAGCCGCGCCATGAAGGCGGAACGTGCACGGGGCCTTATCGTGTCGCCACTCGCCGGCAAAACGTTGGCGATGGTGTTCGACAAGCCTTCGACCCGTACGCGCGTGTCCTTCGACGTCGCCATGCGCCAGCTCGGCGGCGAGGCGATCCTCCTTACGGCGCAGGAAATGCAGCTGGGGCGCGGCGAAACGCTCGCCGATACCGCGCGGGTGTTATCGCGCTACGTCGACGCAATCATGATCCGCATTCTCGACCACGAGGCCGTGGCCGAACTCGCCCGCCATGCCACAATTCCGGTGATCAACGGCCTCACGCGGCGCTCGCATCCCTGCCAGGTTCTGGCCGATGTCATGACCTATGAGGAAAAGCGTGGGCCGATCCGCGGCCGAACTGTGGCGTGGAGCGGCGACTCTAATAATGTGTTGGCAAGCTGGATGCACGCGGCCGAGCGCTTCGACTTCCGGCTGCGGGTGGCGACGCCGGCTGAGCTGCGGCCCAAGAAATGGCTGATGGACTGGGTGAAATCATCGGGCGCCGCGATCATGATCGGCGATGACCCGGAAGCCGCGGTCAAGGACGCCGACTGCGTCGTCACAGATACGTGGGTTTCGATGGGCGATCGCGACGGCAAGCATCGTCACAACGTGCTCAAGCGCTATCAGGTCAATGGCCGCCTGATGTCGAAAGCAAAGCCGGACGCGCTGTTCATGCACTGCCTGCCCGCGCATCGGGGCGAGGAGGTCACTGACGAGGTGATCGACGGGCCGCGGTCCGTGGTGTTCGACGAGGCCGAAAATCGGCTGCATGCGCAAAAAGGTCTGCTTGCCTGGTGCCTGCACGCCGACGCCTGATCGCGTGGTGATATTTCAACGTTATGCGCGAGGACAAACCCGGCCATGACGAACGAACGGCCACCCTCGAAATTTCGCGTTTGCACTCTACATAGAGCTCATGACCGATCCGCAAATTGCCATTCCGTCTCGCGCACCATCGGCCACGACAGCCGACGACACCGTCATGCCGTTCGAGGTCGCCAAACTCGATTTGCGCGGACGCGTCGTCCGCCTCGGCCCCGCGGTGAACGAGATTCTCACTCGCCACGCCTATCCGCAGCCGGTGGCCAAGCTTCTGGGTGAGGCGCTGGTGCTGACCGTCATGCTCGGCTCGGCCCTGAAGATCGATGGCCGCTTCATCCTGCAAACGCAGAGCGATGGGCCGGTCCGCATGCTGGTGGTCGACTTCATCGCGCCAGACAAAGTGCGGGCGTGTGCGCGCTTCGACAAGGATCGCGTCGCTGCGGCGATTGCGTCAGGCGAAACGAACGGTGGCGCGCTGCTTGGCAAGGGTCACCTCGCCATGACGATCGACCAGGGAGCTGACATGAACCGTTATCAGGGGCTGGTCGCTCTCGATGGCGGTTCGTTGGAAGATGCAGCACATGAATATTTCCTGCGGTCCGAACAGATTCCGACGCGAGTCAAACTCACGGTCGCCGAGGAGTTACGTGCCGGGCCGGGCGGCGCCAGCCATAGTTGGCGCGCCGGCGGAATCATGCTGCAGTTTTTGCCCAAGGCCCCTGAGCGCGCGCGTGTTGCAGACCTTCATCCCGGCGACGCCCCGGAAGGCATCGAACCGCATATTGTTGAGGAAGACGATGCCTGGGTGGAAGGCCAGGCACTGGCTTCGACCGTCGAGGATATCGAGCTGATCGACCCGGCGCTCTCCAGTGAGCAGCTGGTTTACCGGCTTTTTCACGAGCCCGGCGTGCGCGTGTTCCGCAGCAGTCCATTGCGTGCGGAATGCTCATGCTCTCGCGAGAATGTCGAATCCATGCTCAAGAGTTTTTCGCAGGATGACCGCGATCATATGGTTGAGGACGGCAAGATCTCCGTCACCTGCGAATTTTGCAGCGCAAATTATCATTTCGCACCCGGCGAGGTGGACGCCAATGCTAATTGATTGTGCGCTCGGCGTAGGACGAGTCGAGTGAAAAGGCCGGGATCTCAATGTCGAAGTGGTCACCCGCTTCCGTCACCATACCGTAGCTGCCAACCATGAAGCCGGATGGGGTCGGCAGCGGCACACCGCTGGTATATTCGAAGGATTCGGTAGGTTTGAGTGTAGGCTCTTCACCCACGACCCCGGGTCCCTTGACCTCTTGCAAGCGGCCGAGCGCGTCGGTGATGCGCCAATGCCGCGTTTTGAGTTGCACCGTCTCTTTGCCGAGATTCGTGATGTTGATGGTGTAAGCCCAGAAAAAATAGCCGTTGCTCGGCGACGACCGCTCCGAGACAAAGCGGGGCGTGACGGTGACTTCAATCTTGTGGGTTACGGCGCGATACATTTATATGCCGCACAATTTACTTCCCCGGGGCTTGCCATTCGCTCGACGCCCGGGATTATGGCCGAAAGACCGCACGAAAGAAAAGCCGCACATGGCACCGGTTTCGACCGAACGCGATCTCCGGCTCGATTTGTTCCGTGGCATCGCGCTCTGGCTGATTTTCCTCGACCATATTCCATCTAATGCCGTCAGCTGGATTACGATCCGCAATTACGGCTTTAGCGATGCGACCGAGATATTCGTCTTCATCTCCGGTTACACAGCGGCTTTCGTCTATGGACGCGCGATGGAGCAGCATGGTTTCATTGTCGCTTCCGCTCGCGTGCTCAAGCGCGCTTGGCAAATTTATGTCGCTCATGTGTTCCTGCTCGCCATCTATCTCGCCGAGATTGCTTATGTCTCGAACAGTTTCGACAACCCCCTCTATACCGAAGAAATGGGCGTACTCGATTTTCTCAAAAATCCCGACGTCACTATCCTTCAGGCGCTCTTGCTGAAGTTCAAGCCAGTGAATATGGACATATTGCCACTATATATTTTGCTCCTGGCGTGGTTTCCGCCAATGCTGTGGTTGCTGTTGCGGGCGCCGTCGACCGCGCTGCTGTCTTCGGCTTCGCTCTACGCGCTCATGTGGCTGTTCGATTGGAACCTCCCGGCCTATCCAAACGGCACCTGGGCATTCAACCCGTTCGCGTGGCAATTGCTGTTTGTCTTTGGCGCATGGTGCGCATTGGGTGGCGCGCAAAACCTATCACGCTGGATCCATTCCAAAGCGGTTGTCGGTCTGGCTTTTGCCTACCTCCTTTTTGCATTTTCAATCACGATGACCTGGTATTTTCCCCGGCTTGCCGGTTTCGTGCCGAAGTTCGTTGGCGATGCGATTTACCCGATCGATAAGACAAATCTTGATGTGCTCCGGATCATGCATTTCCTGGCGCTGGCGGTGATCACCGTCGCTTTCGTGCCTCGAGATTGGCCGGCCTTGAAGTCGCGGATTTTCTGGCCGGCGATCGTGTGCGGTCAGCATTCGCTCGAAACGTTCTGTATGGGCGTCTTTCTGTCCTTTGCCGCCCACTTTGTTTTTACCGAGGTCTCCAACCGTGTTCTCACGCAGGTGGTCGTCAGCTTCTTAGGCATTGCCATCATGGTCGCCATTGCGGCGCTGATTTCGTGGTATAGACAAGCAGAACGACGGGGCGGGGGACCGCGCCCGCCTGCCGCTAGGCCGGGGTATGCGGGGGGCGACTTATGACGAAGCGCTTGCTGTTGCTGGCGTTGCTGATGCTGGGTGCAAGCCCGGCATGGGCTGAGCATCCGGCCGAATGCCGCGTCGCGGAAAACCTAGCCGAAACAAGTTTCCGATTGCCGCGCGTTACGCGTGCATTGGCCGTGAAGCGGCTGACCGTGTTGGTTGTCGGCGCGGGCTCCTCGCAACTGCCGGGCTCGGGCGGTGGGGCGAATGCCTATCCTGCGCGGCTACAGCAAGTGCTTGCGCAGCAACTGCTCGGTGTCGATGTCAAAGTTACAACCGACGTCAAAGCAAAACGAACTGCTACAGAAATGGTGAAGACGCTGCCGGCTCTTTTAAGCGCCGCCAAGCCGGCGCTCCTCGTTTGGCAGACCGGAACGGTCGATGCGATGCTTTCAGTTGATCCAGATCAATTTAGCCAGGCACTCGACAATGGTATTAACGCTGCTCATTCCGCGGGCGCTGATGTTGTTTTAATCAACGCTCAGTACAGTCCGCGTACGGAATCGATGATTGCCCTTGGTACATATGCTGAAGACATGCGTTGGGTTGCGTTGCAGCATGAAGTGCCGCTGTTCGATCGATTCAGCATCATGAGATTATGGAGCGATCTTGGAACGTTCGATTTATATTCGGCGACGAAAAAACTTGACATAGCCGAGCGAGTTCATGATTGCATAGGTAGACTGCTTGCTGATTTCGTGATCGCAGCAGCAAAACCTGAAGAGCCGCCGGTCAACGGCAGCCGCTAGTCCAGATTGGGGATACGCCTTTGCGAAACGACGAACCCAAGAAGTGGGTGAAGACATCGATCGCCGTCGCCGCACTGCTCACGGGCATGTCGCTCGCGCTGCCGGTGCGCGCCGAAATATTGGCGCCGAGCTGCGATGCTCCGCTCGATCTGATCCGGCTGGCCAATCCTCTGCCGCATGTCGCACACAAACTTGCAACGGGCGAACCGATTACGATTGTGGCGCTCGGCTCGTCATCGACTGCGGGCGCTGGCGCCAGCTCGGCGACAACGACCTATCCGAGTCAGCTCGCAATCGAACTCCATCGGCATTTCCCGAAGGCGTCGATCACGGTGCTCAACCGTGGCGTCGGTGGCGAAGAAATCCCCGACATGCTTGCCCGGATCGATTCTGCCGTGCTCGCTGCCAAGCCTGACCTCGTGCTGTGGCAACTCGGGACCAATTCAGTCATTCGCGGCCATCAGGTTGCGTCCCACGGCGCTATGATCCGTGTTGGTCTCGATAAATTTCGCTCGGTCGGTGCTGACGTCGTGCTGATCGATCCGCAATTTGCGCCCAAGGTGATTTCGAAAGCGGACGCCGAGTCCATGGTCGCGTTGATTTCGGCCACAGCCAAAAAAGAAGACGTCGACCTCTTCCGCCGATTCGAAGTCATGCGGCACTGGCGTGACGTCGACCACCTTGGGTTCGAGACGTTCGTGTCGCCCGACGGGCTGCACATGAACGACTGGAGCTATGCCTGCATGGCGAAGGGCCTTGGCAATGCCATCGCCGAGGCGGCGCAGCGGCCCACGATGTCGGCGACCGCTGCGTCGCATCTGGTGCCCTGAGCGCCCGTTCTTCAGATTTTGTCCAGCGCCGTCAGCAAGTCCTCGATCAAATCGTCGGGGTGCTCGAGTCCGGCCGAAAATCTGATCAGCCCATCCCCGATGCCGAGCTCCGCCCGCTGATCCGGCGTAAGCCGCTGATGTGTGGTCGTGGTCGGATGCGTGACCAGACTCTTTGCATCGCCGAGGTTGTTGGTGATGCCGATCAGCTGCAGTCCGTTGAGAAAACGGAAGGCGCCTTCCTTGCCGCCCTTGACTTCGAAGGCGCAAAGCGTCGAGCCGGCACGCATCTGCTTCCGGATAATTTCGGCCTGCGGATGATCGGAACGGCCAGGATAAATTAACCGGGTGATCTTCTTGTGGCCGGCAAGCGCTGTCGCGACGGCTCCGGCGTTGTCGGTCTGACGTTGTACGCGTACCGGTAGCGTCTCAAGAGCTTTCAGCAGGATCCAGGCATTGAACGGTGACAGTGAGGGTCCTGTCTGGCGCAGAACCTGGTGGTAGTGATCGAGTATCAGCTTCTCGGAGCCGAGGATGATGCCGCCGAGAACGCGGCCCTGGCCATCGATGTGCTTGGTCGCCGAGTAGACAACGCAGTCGGCGCCGAGTGTTAGCGGGCTTTGATAAAGTGGTGTTGCGAACACATTATCGACGACCAATTTGGCGCCGGCATTGTGCGCAATTTCCGCAACCGCGGCGATGTCGTACACTTCCAATGTTGGATTGGTCGGCGTTTCCATGAACAGGACCTTTGTGTTCTTGGTGACCGCCTTCTTCCACGCGTTAAGATCGGTGCCGTCGACCAGCGTCGACGTTACATCAAAGCGCGGCAGCCATTCCTCAATGACCCAGCGGCAAGAGCCGAAAAGTGCCTTCGCGGCAACGACGTGATCGCCGGCTTTCACCAAGCCCATTAGAGCGGTGGTCACAGCAGCCATGCCGGTCGCGGTTGATCGCGCAGCCTCAGCCCCTTCGAACGCGGCCATGCGTTGCTCGAACATGCTCATGGTCGGATTGGAGTAGCGCGAATAGACGTAACCGGGGGTCTTGCCGGAAAAACGTGCCTCGCATTCTTCTGCGGTGGGATAGACGTAGCCTTGGGTGAGGAATAACGCCTCCGAAGTCTCGCCAAACTGCGAGCGCAGCGTGCCGGCATGAACCAGGCGGGTTTCGGGGCAGTAGCGTTTAGTCGACGCGGGCATCACGGCCTCCTTTAGGCCCTGCGCAAGATCATTTCCGAAAACCGACAACCACTTTTCGGGACCATGCGCGTGGCCAATAAAAAACCGGCCGGAGAAATATCTCGGCCGGGCTCACGCGTCCCCGGCCTTTTAGCGACTTGTTTAACGTGGCTGCAAGCCGGCCGGCTCAAATGACCACGGGATAAGACGCTTGTAGCGGGACCCACCGCTTCCCGTCAAGGCGCTCCTCGGGTTAGATCGGCGCGGCTATAAAAGGGACGCCGTGACGCTTTCTTTTGCCATCGATGAAAAGGGTATTTTGCCCGACCGCATGATTGCGGCACTCGCCGCCAGCGGCGGAATTTTATCCGAGAGGCCGTTTACGCCCGATCAAATCCAGCCGGGCAGCCTCGATTTGCGCTTGGGCGAGGTCGCTTTTCGCGTGCGCGCGAGCTTTTTGCCTGGGCGCACCTCCGTCGCCCAGCGCATTGACGAACTTAAGCTGCACGAAATCTCCCTCACCGACGGTGCGGTATTGGAAACCGGCTGCGTATACATCGTGCCGCTGCTGGAAAGTCTGGCACTACCAGACCATATTTCCGCCGCCGCCAATCCGAAAAGTTCGACAGGCCGCCTCGACGTCTTCACCCGCGTGATTGCCGACGAAATGCGAGGGTTTGACCGCATCGAAGGCGGGTATCATGGACCGCTTTATGCAGAGATAAGCCCGCGCACTTTTCCGGTTTTGGTCCGCGAAGGCTCTCGACTTTCGCAAATTCGCTTTCGCCATGGCCATGCGCTGCTCGAGGGTCATGCATTGCGCGAGTTGCACGCGCGAGAGCGGTTGGTGGACGCCGATGACGCCGACGTGAGTGAGGGTGTCGCAGTCAGCGTTGATCTTTCCGGGTTGGGTCCGGGCGGATTGGTTGGATATCGCGCCAAACGCCACACTGGGCTGATCGACGTGGAACGCCGCGCCGGCTATGCCGTGTTGGATTTCTGGGAGCCGATGCAAGCGCGGCCCGACAAGAGCCTGATCCTCGACCCCAACGAATTCTACATCCTTGCTTCCAAGGAAGCCGTGCAGGTGCCCCCTGATTACGCCGCCGAGATGGTGCCGTTCGATCCACTGGTCGGAGAATTCCGTGTGCACTATGCCGGTTTCTTTGATCCGGGGTTTGGCTATGCCGGCGCGGGCGGCAAGGGCTCGCGCGCGGTCCTGGAGGTGCGCTCGCGCGAAGTACCTTTCATCCTTGAACACGGCCAGATCGTCGGCCGTCTGGTCTTCGAGAGGATGCTTGCGCGGCCAGAAAAACTCTACGGCCAAGGCATAGGTTCGAATTACCAGGCACAAAGCCTGAAACTCTCCAAGCACTTCAAGGTCTAGGAGCGTTCGTGCGCTTGCCGCGCGCGCACGCCATTCGCTATTCTGGAATTCCGCGGGCGTAGTTCAATGGTAGAACGGCAGCTTCCCAAGCTGCATACGAGGGTTCGATTCCCTTCGCCCGCTCCAGTGCTTAGCTAATTTTGTCAGCCGAGTTTTGAGATCTGTTTTGAGAGTTTATGTTCGCCTTCCGGTCTCAGGCGGGCTTCGTGAGTGGAAACGCGATCCAGCGGATGTCTGCTTTCGGGGGTAAAGCGGACATGGTGCCGCGTTGTCGCGATGTCCGCTTATGACCCAAAGCGGACATGCCGCTCTTCCCGTTGATTGTCCATCTGATAAGATTTGAAGAAAGACTATCGAGCGTTGGCTGGGAGGATTCGGTGCACAGGCGGGATTTCATCAGAGCCATAGCTGGCTCGGCATCCCTTTGGCCGCTCGCAGCATTTGGGCAACAGCCGGCGATGCCGCTCATCGGCTATCTTTCAACCGGCACTCCCCAATCCGATGCCGAGCCTTATTTGATCCCCTTTCGCCAAGGGTTGAATGCGCTTGGTTACACCGAGGGTCGGAACGTCGCGATCGAATATCGTTGGGCCGAGTTCAAAAATGAACGGCTGCCGGAATTGGCAGCTGATCTGATTGGTCGCTCAGTCGCAGTGATAGCCACAATCGGTGGCACCCCGCCGGCACTTGCGGCTAAGGCGATGACGTCAACTATTCCGATCGTCTTTTACACCGGCATCGATCCTATTAAGTCTGGCCTAGTTGCTAGCTTGAACCGACCGGGTGGAAATTTAACGGGCATTGCGGCGTTGCAAGCTCAATTGATTGCAAAACGTATCGAGCTTTTAAATGAAACGGTTCGCAAAGCCCAAATCATCACGTTGCTCGCCAATCCAACCAATCGCTATACGGACACAGAAACAGAAATATTGTACGGGGGTGCGCGTTTATTAAGTTTGCAATTGCAAGTAGTGCGTGCAACTTCGGCGACTGAATTCGACGCAGCTTTTAAAGAGATCAAGGATCTCCGGACGGAGGCACTTCTCGTCAGCGCCGACTTATTCCTTCACAGTCAACGCGAAAAGCTCGTTTCATTGGCCAATTCGAATGGAGTGCCTACCATTTATCCATGGCGTGAATACGTAACTGCTGGCGGGTTGATGAGCTATGGCCCAAGCTTATTGGAAGCCAGCCGTCTGATCGGAATTTACAGCGGAAAAATTCTCAGGGGTGCGAGTCCGGCTGAATTGCCTGTGGAGCAACACACTAAGGTCGAGTTCGTGATCAACCTGAAAACGGCGAAGATGCTGGGTCTGGAGTTCTCCATACCGTTGCTGGGTCGCGCCGACGAGGTGATCGAATAATCTTGGCGATGTCCGCTTATGACCCAAAGCGGGCACAGGACAGTTCCGCGAAAACTTCCGGCTCGCTCCAACGCTTTATGATGTTTGCGGCATGTGGTGCTCGCACCAAAATTCAAGCAGCTTTTTGGCAGTCGAGGGCGAAAGTCTGGCGTAGTCACTTTTCAATTTATTGAGTTCGTCGTCCGTAGCGACTTTCCCGAGCAAGTCATCTTGTAAAAGGGCACGTAACGTGGGCCATGAGATTTCTGCGGCCTTACATGGCACCAACAACGGTTCATTGCGGCCGTCGTCGAGCATTTGCTTGATCATATCAATTGGTGCGGAGCATAATGTCGCGAGCGCGGTGACTGTTGCCGCGTATTTGCGCGATTTTGCAAACTCCAGCAGCGCAACTTGAT
>DATFVF010000063.1:0-12020 GCA_035260465.1 Pseudolabrys sp.
AAAAGTTGGGTGGGCGTGGGACCGAGCTGTTCTGAAAATCAATTGGCGACCAGAATCCACCCAACTCGACATTTGTTGCGATGCCAATGCGACGGGCGAGAAGGCGCTATACGAGCGCGCGGTGGCTGGTTTGCCGTGACAACGCGCATTTTCGCTTTTGCAATCAACGAACGATGGCGGGGGCAGACTCCGCCAAACGACTGATGTAGGCGCTGTTGTCAGGCCGTCGGAATGGGGCTGCTTACCGCCGTTGTCCAACGCCTCGCCCTTGGTCGGCGACTTGGCGCCAACCATGGCGGCCGGTAAAATAGGCCAAAATGGGCCCAAGTGGTACGACATGAGTTGTGAATAAAAGTGACGAAGTGACTGCAAAAACAACGAAAACGCAAAAAACGTTGAATCGGCGCTTTTGTGTCGCCCCGATGATGGAATGGACGGACCGGCATTGCCGCTTCTTCCATCGGCTGCTGACGCGTCGGGCGCTGATCTATACCGAGATGCTGACCACCGGTGCGGTGCTGCATGGCGATCGTCAGCGGCTGCTCGGTTTTGACCCGTTCGAGCACCCGGTGGCGCTCCAGCTTGGCGGTTCCGATCCGAAGGCCCTCGCGCAATCGGCGCACATCGGCGAAGACTTCGGCTACGACGAGATCAATCTCAATGTCGGCTGTCCATCTGATCGCGTGCAAGAGGGCCGCTTCGGCGCCTGTCTAATGGCTGAGCCATCGCTGGTTGGCGAGTGCGTTGCGGCCATGAAGGATGCGGTAAAGGTCCCAGTAACGGTGAAATGCCGAATAGGAATCGACGAGCAAAATCCGGATGAAGCGCTGTTTGCTTTTACCGACACAACTAAGCGTGCCGGTATCGCTGCGCTGATTGTGCATGCCCGCAAAGCCTGGCTGAAGGGGCTATCACCGCGTGCAAATCGTGAAGTGCCGCCACTCGATTATGGGCTCGTACGGCGACTAAAGGCGGCCCATCCAGATCTTGAGATCGTACTCAACGGCGGAATCGCGACTCTGGAGCAGGCGCAAGCCGAGCTCGGGGCCATCGATGGCGTGATGATGGGCCGGACGGCCTACCAGGAGCCTTGGCGGCTACTTGATGTTGATCCGCTCCTCTATGGCGCGCCGGCCCCGTTTGGATCTCTCAAAGAGGCCGCGCTGGCACTCATCCCGTATATCGATCGGGAATTGGCCAATGGCGCGCGACTACACGCAATCACTCGCCACGTGTTGGGACTCTTCCGCGCAGTGCCGGGCGCGCGTGCCTTCCGTCGGCATCTCGCGACCGAGGCCGTCAAGCGAGACGCTGGCGTGGTCGTCATAGCTGATGCGCTGGCGCTGGTGCTAGACAGCCGTCCTGATTTGGCGCACATCGCCGCCTGACTTAGCGTCCGCCGCAGTTTTTCTCGGGGAACTATGCTGCTGGGATATCCGATCAGCGAGATCGCCTTGCTCGCGCTCTGGATTGCTTGTGCCGGCGCGCTGGTCGGCATTCTCGCGGGCCTGTTTGGCATCGGCGGTGGCGCGATCATTGTTCCCGTGTTGTACGAAGTTTTTCGCGTGCTTGACGTGCCGGAAGACGTCCGCATCCAGACATGTATCGGCACCTCGCTTGCCATTATCGTCCCGACAACGGTGCGTTCCTATATTGGACACAAAAAGAAAGGCGCGGTGCTTCCGGACGTCGTGCGCATTTGGTCATTCCCCGCGATCGTTGGCGTTGCGATCGGTTCGGTGACAGCCTCGTTCGCCCCCGCGCCCGTTTTCAAGATTGCATTCCTGGTTTTCGTGACTTTCATCGCCGTGCGCATGCTGTATGGCGGCGAGCGTTGGAAGCTTGGCAATGAACTGCCGGGCCGCGGTCTGCTTGCGCTTTACGGCTTTGTCACCGGGTTGGTTTCGTCTCTGGTGGGCGTCAGCGGCGGCGCAATATCGAACGCGGTCCTCACCCTTTACGGAAGGCCGATGCACCAGGCCGTCGGCACCTCAGCCGGAATCGGCGTTCCGATCACCATTGCTGGTGCGATTGGCTATATGCTGGCCGGATGGCCGCATATGGCCCAGCTGCCGCCACTATCTATCGGCTTTGTTTCGCTGATCGGCTTCGTGCTGATGGCGCCGGTGTCGAGCTTCACGACGACTTATGGCGTACGGCTCGCGCATTGGCTGCCAAGGCGGCAATTGGAAATTGCCTTCGGTGTGTTCCTCGTCCTCGTGGCGTTGCGTTTTGCCTTCAGCATGATTTAGCTGCGGTCGCTCACGGTGTTCCGCGGAGACGCAGCCTGTCGCCCTGGACTTCCCAACTTTGCAGCCGGTTGAGGAAACTCATTCCAAGCAGATTGTTCTTGAGTTGACCTCGTTGTGCAACGAGGGCCGGGACAGCACGTTCGATCAATCCGCCGACGGCGAGGCGGTCGAGCGTCACTGCGGCCGCCCGCGTGCGTCCATTGGCCGTATCGATATTGACGGTATAGTTGAGGACCTCGACGGGCAATCCGGCGGCCTTTGCCGCATCCTGCGTCAACACGACCGAGCTCGCGCCGGTATCAAGAACCATCGGAACCCGTGTGCCGTTAATATGCACGGCGACCGCAAAATCACCGCCATGCCCGCGAACGATTTCGACGTTGCGGCCGTGCCCGGCGACGTGCCCCGGCACCAGCTCCGCGATCACACGATCGGCAACCTCGCGAAGCTCAAATCGATAGCTGTACGCCACCACGAGCAGCAGGCCGATCACGGCCCAGAAAAGACTGGCCTCGATGGCTTTCGACAGTCGCTCGCGAAATAATGCGAGGACCAAGCCGCCGACAAAAACCACCAGTACGATCTTGATCGCGAGCGATCCAACGTCATGCTGCAGTAGATTGGTGATGGCATCCTGGTCGCTACTCGCGATCAAGGCCGCCAAGGATAGCGCGACACCGAGCAAAAGTGACCAGATGAGGCGTCGGCTCACGGCGTCAGTCCATTCCCACAGCCGTTTTCGCCGCGTTGCCGGCCGCAAGGCGAGCCGGCAATTCGCTCATCACGCGGGTGCGCTCGGAAGCGCTCATCGTGGACCAGCGTGCAATCTCATCGATAGTCCGGGCGCAGCCGAGACACAGCCCCTGACGGGCATCGAGGGTGCAAATCTTAATGCAGGGCGTCTCGATCATAGCGATCCCGGGTCGAGTCGGATGTTGCGAACCATAAGCACGGCGGACAGGAAGGCAATCGCGAGATTGTCGCAAGGTTGGCAGACTAGGTGCCCGCGCGGAATAGCGGGCGGCGGCGCAAACGACGCTTTTCTTCAGGGCTCACATCGGGCTCGGCTGTCGACGCGATCGGCGGTGCATGCTCGGGCATTGGCGCCATAGCCGCCACCACACGTTCTGGCGGAAACGTGACGATGACTTCAGTGCCGATACGCAGCTTCGATTTCAAATTGAACGTTCCCCCGTGAAGGTCGACCAAGCTCTTGGCGATTGGCAATCCAAGGCCGGCGCCCTGTTCGGCCGATTTAATCGAATTTGATCCTTGGCCGAAGGAGGCAAGCACGATCGGGATTTCCTCTTCGGGAATACCGGCTCCCGTATCTTTCACACTGATGTACTGGCCTCCAGAGGCCGTCCATCCGACCTTCAGCCAGATCTCCCCGGCCGGCGGAGTGAACTTGATCGCGTTCGACAACAAGTTCAGGCAGATTTGCCGGATCGCGCGTTCATCAGCCCACAGTCGGGGCAATTCCGGCTCGAATACCTCGTGGATGATGATGCCACGGTTACTCGCGCGCAGTTTGAGTAAATGATGACAATCTTCGACGATGGCCACGAGCGAAACAGACTCCTCATTCAGTTCATAACGACCAGCCTCGATGCGCGACAGATCGAGTATCTCATTGATCAGGCCAAGAAGATGCACTCCGGAATTATGGATATCGGAAGAATATTCTTTGTAGGCTGCCACAGAATGTTCGCCGAATACCTCGGTCTTCATCACCTCCGAAAAGCCGAGAATAGCATTGAGCGGCGTGCGCAATTCGTGGCTCATCTGCGCAAGAAAGCGTGACTTAGCAATGTTAGCGGCTTCCGCCCGTCGACGTGCCTCGTCGGAGATTGCTTTTGCCTGTTCGAGCTCGCCGATCAGCGCATCTTTCTCGGCGCGTGCCTCCAGCGTCGCAAGCGTGCTGGAATAAAGGCGATAAGTAAGAGCCGCGAAATAGCCCTGCGCCGTTATCGCCATGATGGCGAGAATATAGTCGCGCAATCTGCCTTGCAGGATAAAATCCAGCGCGACCGCTGTCGTGACCGGAAAAGTCGCCGCAAAGACCGCAGTCGGTAGGCTCGAAGCCAGCATGCTCGAAACAGCCACCACCAGCAGCATGACGAAGAGCATGAAGGTACTTGAGCTTTCGTCGACGCCGACAGGATGTACCAGGATAAACATCCACGCCAAGCCATAAATTAGATCGAGCGCGACAAACCGCAGCCGCCATGCACGCGCCGAGATCTCGCCTATCGGACGTTCGAGAAATTGCCGACACTTTGTGATGATGACGGCATGGATGACGAGCACGGCTACAGTCCACGAGCCTGCAGTCAGCGCGCCATTCCAAATGCTCGACATGAAGCCGACGGTCGCAACGAGGAGGAGGATCACGAGGGAGGCCGAAAGCCGATTTTGCGCATATTGGCGCAAGAGCTCGTAGTCGAACGCCGCGCGTGTACCGCCGGAGGACGTCAGGCGATCGCGCGCCTCGCGCACATATTGCGCGGCAAGCCGCCGCTTCACCGGAGAACTTTCGGGTGGCAGCGCGGTGAGATCGGGTTGTTCGCCTGGAATCGGCATTAATGGGACGCTGGCACTTACAAAGAACTGGCGGCAGCGTTGCGCAAATTCCTTAAGACCAGGCTTAAGAGGGACCTAAAATCTCTGGTTAACGATTCATTACTCCCCTTTGACAGGGCTTTTTGCCCATGTTCGGTTGATGTTAGCGGAAATTCGACGTCGGGAGATGGAGGACCGGATGAAACTCTATGACAGCAAAGTGGCCCCAAACCCCCGGCGTGCGCGCATATTCCTGGCTGAAAAAGGCATCACGGTACCAACCGAGCAGGTCGATATCATGTTGATGCAACACAAGACGCCTGAATATACGGCGATCAACCCGCTGCAGCGAATGCCCGCTCTTGTTCTTGATGATGGCACCATCATCACGGAATCGATCGCGATCTGCCGATATTTCGAAATGCTGCAGCCGGAGCCTCCGTTGTTCGGTGTCGGACCCAAGGATGCGGCAATCGTTGAAATGTGGAACCGACGGGCCGAGATCAATTTCTTTTCCAACGTGGCAGCGGTATTTCGCCATTCGCATCCGGCGATGAAAGAGCTGGAGGTCCCCCAGGTTGCGGCCTGGGCCGAAGCCAACAGACCACGAGTGATTTGGTTTCTGGAGCTGCTCGACAGAGAACTCGCGACGCGCGAATTCATCGCGGGCGATCGCTATACGGTTGCGGATATTACGATGCAGGTCGCCGTCGATTTCATGAAGCCGGGCAGACTCACGATGCCGGATGGGGCGAGCCATGTGAAACGTTGGCACGCCACCGTATCAAAGCGGCCGAGCGCAAGTGCGTGACGCCGAAAATTTGAAACCACTTATCCGAGGGCGTGGCCGGATTGTGATCAACGATCGAGCAGGGCGATCAAGCTCGACGTATCCCAACGTTTTCCACCCATCGCCTGGATCTCGGAATAGAACTGATCGACGAGCGCGGTAATCGGTAGATGCGCGCCATTCTTGCGCGCCTCGCCGAGGCAGATCCCGAGGTCTTTCCGCATCCAATCGACTGCAAATCCAAAATCGAATTTATTGGCCGCCATAGTCTTGTAGCGGTTTTCCATTTGCCAGGATTGTGCCGCGCCTTTGGATATGGTCGCGATCAGCTTTTCGATGTCGAGGCCGGATTTCTTGGCGAAGTGCAGGCCCTCCGCCAAGCCCTGAACCAGGCCGGCAATGCAAATCTGGTTGACCATCTTCGATAGTTGCCCCGATCCAGGCGTGCCAAGCAGATTGCAAGCCCGCGCGTAGGCCGCGATGACTTTCTCGGCGCGCGCGAACGGGTCGGCCTCGCCGCCGCACATCACCGTGAGCGCACCGTTTTCGGCACCGGCTTGGCCACCAGAAACAGGCGCGTCGATAAAATCGAAACCACTCTTTTTCGCTGCGGCGTGAAGCTCGCGTGCAATTTCTGCAGAGGCAGTGGTGTGATCGACAAAAATCTTTCCCTTGCCCATGCCGGCAAAAGCGCCGCTCGGCCCCAGGGTCACTTCGCGCAGGTCATTGTCGTTGCCGACGCAGGCCATGACGAAATCCTGCCCCTCGGCGGCGGCTTTGGGCGTTGGTGCTGATTTGCCGCCGTGTTGCTTGACCCATTGTTCGGCCTTAGCGGCAGTACGGTTATAAACGGTGACGTCATGCCCACCCTTGTTTTTTAAATGTCCGGCCATCGGATAGCCCATGACACCCAGACCCAGAAACGCCACCTTCGCCATCATCCTCTCCTTCGGCAATTTGCACTTGTTACTCTTGGCTGGCCGTAGCCTATGCCTATGTTCCAATAGGTCATTGCCGGAGAGGCGCGTCAACCGGTCTCCCTGCACACCACATTGACCGGCCCACGGCATTGCCTATGGTGGCGCCGAGAATAAGGACGAGTGACGATGGCGGTGAGTAAAGAGCAGGTCCTCGCGGCTTTGGCGAAGGTGCCGTCGCCTGGCGGCATGGCTTTGCCGGACGCACGCGTGCTTTCGGATGTCGTCGTGTCTGACGGCAAGGTCTTCTTCTCGTTGACGGTGGATGCCGCCGCGGTGAAAGCCTGGGAGCCGGTGCGCAAGGCGGCCGAAGAGGCCGTACGCGGCATTCCCGGTGTGGAATCCGCACTCGTTGCTTTGACTGCTGAACGCGCTGCCGGTGCGCCTCGTGCGCCGCAGCCGACGGCGCAACCCCAGCCGCGCCCAGCCCATCCCGCCGACAGAGTGCAAACGGGGATCCCGGGCGTCGACGCAGTGATCGCTGTCGCCTCCGGCAAAGGTGGCGTCGGCAAGTCGACCACGGCGGTCAATCTCGCCCTCGGATTGCGGGACCTTGGGCTGAAAGTCGGCATGCTCGACGCCGACATTTATGGGCCTTCGCTGCCAAAACTGTTGGCCATCAAGGAAAAGCCACAGACGATCGGCGGCACTCGTCTCAAGCCGATCGAACGTTATGGACTCACCGTCATGTCGATTGGATTTCTGATCGATGAAGAAACGCCAATGATTTGGCGCGGACCGATGGTGATGTCTGCGATCACGCAAATGCTGCGAGAAGTGGAGTGGGGCAAGCTTGACCTCATGGTCGTCGACATGCCGCCCGGCACCGGCGATGCACAACTCACAATTGCGCAGCAAGTGCCACTGAAAGGTGCAGTCATCGTTTCCACGCCTCAGGACCTCGCGTTGATTGACGCGCGCCGGGGCATTGCAATGTTCAAGCGCGTTGACGTGCCTGTGCTCGGCGTGGTCGAGAACATGAGCTATTTTCTTTGCCCAAGTTGCGGCACACGTACGGATATTTTTGGACACGGCGGTGCGCAGAAAGAAGCCGTGCGCCTTGGCGTTCCCTTTCTCGGAGAGGTTCCACTTCATATGACAATCCGGGAAAAATCGGACGCTGGCCTCCCGGTCGTCGCGACAGAGCCGGATGGGCCGCACGCCAAAATCTATCGCGAGATCGCTGCGAAGGTCCTCGATCAGATGAAAGGCGCTTCGCGAACCGCGCCGAAAATCGTGATCGAAGCTTGAGGCGCTTTTGAACGGTGTCCGACAGCTGGAAATGCCGTTTAAGCCCGTAAACTCATCGCGAATGCGACCAATAGGCGACTTGCGCTCAAGCGGTAGGCGCAGCATTGTGTCGGCACGCCGGATTGGCGGTCGCCGTTAGGAAGTCCGTTTAAATCGGGGGCGATTGGAGGGAGATTACTGATGAAACGTCGTAAATTTCTTACTGCTATTGGGGCCGGAGCCGCTGCTGCCGCCGCTACAACGATTGCCAAGCCGGCGATTGCGCAATCCATGCCCGAGCTCAAGTGGCGCCTGACCGCGAGTTGGCCGAAGTCGCTCGATACATTGTTCGGAGCGTGCGAGACCTTCACCAAACTTGTTTCAGAAGCGACCGACGGCAAGTTTCAAATCCAGACTTTCGCGGCTGGCGAAATCGTGCCCGGCTTGCAGGTGCTAGACGCGGTCCAGAACGGTACTGTCGAAATGGGCCACAGCGCACAGTACTACTACATTGGCAAAGACCCGACGTGGGCGCTGTTTTGCGCTGTGCCGTTCGGCCTTAATGCCCGCCAACAGAATGCGTGGTTCCATGAAGGCGATGGCCAAAAGCTCATCGACGAGTTCGGTGCCAAGTTCAACACCAAGTGCCTTCTCATGGGTAACACCGGGTGCCAGATGGGCGGCTGGTTCAAAAAGGAAATCAAGACAGTCGATGACTTGAACGGCCTCAAGATGCGCATCGGCGGCTGGGCCGGGAAGACGCTTGGCAAGCTTGGTGTCGTTGCGCAACAGATCGCTGGCGGCGATATTTATCCAGCGCTGGAGAAGGGCACAATCGATGCCGCCGAATGGGTCGGTCCTTACGACGACGAGAAGCTCGGCTTCTACAAGGTCGCGAAGTTTTATTACTATCCCGGCTGGTGGGAGGGCGGCACGGCCAACCATCTGCTCATCAATCAGGCGAAATGGAATGATTTACCGAAAGCTTATCAGGCCATCGTGACCGCGGCCGCAGGCTACTGCAATGTGGATGAGCAGGCCCGGTACGACGCTCGCAACCCACAGGCCTTAAAGCGATTGGTCGCGAACGGCGTCCAGCTGCGACCGTTCTCGCAGATTGTCATGGAAGCCTGCCTGAGGGCTTCGAACGAAGTTAATGCCGAAACGTCCGCCGCGAACCCGAGCTTTAAGAAGGTCTGGGATTCGATCACGGCTTTCCGTCGCGACGAATACCTTTGGTGGCAGGTGGCTGAGTATAGCTACGACAGCTTCATGATCCGTAGTGGTGCCAAAGGCTGATCGGCGACAAATTAGAGATTCAGGGGCCGGCCCTCAAAAGGCCGGCCCTTTCGTTATTTGGGCTTGATTGAAAGGCCTTACAACTTTGGTTGAAGCAGGGCAGACTGGATTTAGCCGGTCGCCTCCGCCATGGTTCCAAGCGTGCCCCCCAGAGAGACTAACAACAGAGGGGTCATGCGGAGGTTTCCGCAAAAACCCAAGGGAGGGGAAAAGTATGAAGCGTCGTCAATTTTTAAAAGCAGCCAGTGTCGGCGTTGCCGCTGCCGCCGTTGCTTCGCCGGCAATCGCACAAACGATGCCGGAGCTTAAATGGAGAATGACCACAAGCTGGCCGAAGTCGCTCGATACGCTCTTCGGTGGGGCCGAACTGATGGCCAAAGCGGTCGCTGAAGCGACCGACAATAAATTCCAAATACAGGTTTTTGCCGGCGGGGAAATCGTACCCGCTTTGCAGGTGGTCGACGCGGTGCAGAACGGCACCGTCGAGTGTGGTCATACCGCGTCTTATTATTACTTCGGCAAGGATCCGACCTTTGCTTTCGGTACGTCTGTCGGATTCGGTCCAAACCAGCGCCTGAACCAGGGTTGGTATACGTTGGGTGGCGGGCGCGACGTGCTCAACGAGTTCTATAAAAAATACAACCAAATTTCGTTTCTCGCCGGCAATACTGGTTGCCAGATGGGGGGCTGGTTCCGCAAAGAGATCAACTCGGTTGATGATCTCAAGGGGATCAAAATGCGGATCGGTGGATTCCCTGGCCGTGTAATGCAGAAACTCGGCGCGGTTCCGCAACAGATCGCCGGTGGGGACATCTACCCGGCGCTCGAAAAGGGCACCATCGATGCTGCTGAGTGGGTCGGACCATACGACGACGAGAAACTCGGCTTCTATAAAGTTGCACCGCACTATTACTATCCCGGCTGGTGGGAAGGCGGCTCGATGATTATGTCAATGGTCAATCTCGACAAATGGAATGCGCTGCCGAAGAACTATCAGGCGGTCATCGAGCAGGCGGCGGCTTACGCCAATCAATGGATGGTGGCGAAATACGATCTGCTCAATCCGCCGGCGCTGCGGCGCCTGTTGGCTGGTGGCGCCAAGCTGCATGCATTCTCGCAACCGATCATGGAAGCCTGCCTTAAGGCTGCGCATGAGTTGCATGACGAGATTGCCAAGGATAACCCCAACTTCAAGAAAGTATATGATTCCATGAACGCCTACATGAGGCCCGGCTATGAGTGGTTTCAGGTCGCCGAACTGAACTACGACTCCTTCATGGTCCGGCACAACAAGGCCTGATCGTCATGGCGATAGAAAACCCCGGAGCTTCGGCTCCGGGGTTTTTTATTATCGGTGAATTATTGTTGCTTGCTACTTCGGCGGCGAACTGAAATCGAGGGGAGGCAGAGGATCGAGTTGCGGCACCTCGATATTCACCTTATTCGGGTCAATGCCTGTACCGACGCCTTTGTAATGCATGACCATGGCCGGGAACAGGATCACCAATAGCACCATCATCACCTGAATTACGACGAACGGCATCGCACCCCAGTAGATCTGACCCGTGGTCACACCTTCTGTGCGTTTTCCGGTGACACGATCGAGGAAGGTATCCCTGGGAGCAACGGAACGCAGATAAAATAGCGCGAAACCAAATGGCGGATGCATGAATGATGTTTGCATGTTCACGCCGAGAATAACGCCGAACCATATCAGGTCGATACCAAGATGTTCGGCCGCCGGTCCAAGCAAGGGGATAACGATGAAGGCGAGCTCGAAGAAGTCGAGGAAGAAGGCGAGCACGAAGACAAAGGCGTTGACGAAGATCAGGAAGCCGATCTGTCCGCCGGGCAATGATGTCAAAAGACTTTCGACCCAGAGATGCCCGCTCACCCCGTAGAATGTGAGAGAAAACACACGCGCGCCGATCAGAATAAACACGACAAAGGCCGACAATTTGGCCGTGGATTCCGTTGCTTGTCGGACCAAATCCCACGTGAGGCGACGTTTGAGTGCACCGAGGATCAGCGCGCCGGAGGCGCCCATGGCGCCACCCTCGGTCGGCGTTGCAACGCCGATAAAGATCGTGCCAAGCACCAGGAAGATCAGGAACAAGGGCGGGACCATCACGAAGGTGGTCTGTTGTGCGATGTGTGAAAGGAAGCGGTAGCCTAAGTAGCGATTGGCAAGCCAATTAACGACGGCGACGGCGAAAGCGAACAAAATGGCAAAGAACATACTCAGCACAACGAAATCGGCGCCGTGAGTTTCCGAGTTTCTCATCATGAGCCAGCCAAACACGCCGCTCGCGACGGCAAGTACGGCGAGGGAGGTAAGGCCACGGGTTCCGCCTGGCTCACGGAAACCGACGGCTTCCGCTGGCAACCCCGGCGTCGCTTTAGGAAATAACAGCGTGACGATAAAGATATAGAGGGCATAGAGACCGGCGAGCACAATGCCCGGGATAAACGCACCTTCGTACATATCGCCGACCGAGCGGCCCAATTGGTCGGCCATCACGATCAGCACGAGAGAAGGTGGAATGATCTGCGCCAACGTTCCCGAGGCCGCGATCACGCCACTGGCCACGCGCCGGTCGTAGCCGTAGCGCAGCATGATCGGCAGGGAGATCAGGCCCATCGAAATCACGGAAGCGGCAACCACACCTGTGGTTGCGGCAAGTAGCGCGCCGACAAAGATGACGGCATAGGCGAGGCCGCCACGCACGGTTCCGAACAACTGTCCAATAGTGTCGAGCAAGTCCTCGGCCATGCCTGACCGTTCGAGGACCAGGCCCATGAACGTGAAGAACGGAATTGCGAGCAACGTATCGTTGCTCATCACTCCGTAAATGCGTTCAGGTAGGGCTTGCAGGAAGTCAGGCACAAACAGGCCAAGCTCGATACCGA
>DATFVF010000064.1:0-6614 GCA_035260465.1 Pseudolabrys sp.
TCAGCCGCGCTATGCTGGGTAATTAAAATCAGCGCACGATCCCGAAAAGTGGGCACCGGTTTTCGGATAAGATCATGCGGAAGTAATGGAAGAGGAGGACGTCATGGAACAGCTTCCGAGACTTTATCTCTCACGCGAGGAAATGATGAAGCGCATCGCCCGCTTCAAGGACCTTAAAGGCTCCGATGGCGGCTTGCCCGATAGCAAGATGCCTGGCTGTGAGCGCACGTTGTTCAATGTGATCGGCTTCCAGCCTCCGCAAGGGTCGGGTGGGGCGGTGACATCGCCGGTCGGCGATCACGCGGCCCAGCTTGCTGCGATCAAGATCAGCGAAGGTTTCAATCTCGGTTACTGCAAGGCCAAGCCCGGCCACGGCCCGGAGATGCACAATCACGATACCAACGAGACCTTCATCCCGATGACGGGGATCTGGCGGGCGAGCTGGGAAAACGAGAAGGGCGTGGTGGAATTTGTCGATCTCGGTCCGCTCGACGTTGTTTCGTTTCCGCCCGGCATGATCCGCCGCTTCGAGAACGTCACCAAGGGCGATCCGAACGCGGAATCGATCCTGATGTTCGTGATCGGCGGCGACGGCCCACGCGCGGAATTTACCGATCAGGCCATGCAGCGCCTGGAAAGCGCCGGCGTCTGGCCACCGCAAAGCGCGTGAGCGGAGAACCAACGTGAGCATTGCGATGTGGGCGGGCGAACTGGCACTGACGACGGCTGCGATCTTCGCCGGCGCGGCCGTCTACGTCAGTGTGGCAGAGCAGCCGGCACGGCTTAAACTCGACACGCGAGCATTATTGACGCAGTGGCAGCCCAGTTATGCGCGTGGCGCCATCATGCAGGCAAGCCTCGCCATGATGTCCGGCGTGCTCGGAGTCGTTGCCTTTGTCTTCACCTATGATTGGCGCTGGCTCGTCGGCGCGGCGCTGATCCTCGCGCCCTGGCCGTACACGATGCTCATCATCATGCCGACCAACCGGATGCTGAAATCGACAGCACCGGCGCAAGCCACCGAGCAAACGCGTGGCCTGATCCTGCAGTGGGGACGCTTGCACGTGGGCCGCAGCGCGCTCGGTCTGCTCGGGGTTGCCGCTTATCTTTGGGCACTCAATTGAGGCCGGCGTGAGCGAAAGCGACATCCTGTTCGAGCGGCGCGGCGCGGCGGGCATCGTCACGCTCAACCGGCCGAAGGCGCTGAATGCCGTAACCCACGCGATGGTACTCGCCTTGCGTGCGCAGCTCGCCCGCTGGGCCGACGATGCGGCGGTGACGCGGGTCGTCATGACCGCGGCAGGAGAACGTGCGTTCTCGGCGGGCGGCGATATCCGCGTGCTTTATGATCTTGGCAAAGCCGGGCGGCACGACGAAGCGCTGCAATTCTGGCGCGATGAGTACCCTCTCAATGCCGCGATCAAAAACTACCGCAAACCATACGTCGCGCTGATCGACGGCATTGCTATGGGCGGTGGTGTCGGCGTGTCGGTGCATGGTTCGCATCGTGTTGCCGGCGATCGCTTTTCTTTCGCCATGCCCGAGGTCGGCATCGGGTTTTTTCCGGACGTCGGCGCCACCTGGTTCCTGCCACGCATGCCGGGCGAACTCGGCACTTATTGTGCCCTGACGGGCGAGCGTTTCGGTAGTGCCGATGCAATCGGCGGCGGCATTGCCACTCATCGCATTCCATCGGCCCGCTTCGGGGCGCTGCTCGAAGGACTCACCGGCACGGTCTCGGTCGATGCGATCCTGTCTGCGTTCAGCGAGCCTGCCGGGGAGGGGCCGATCACGGCGCGCCGCGCGGCGATCGACAGGCTTTTTGCCGGCGATATGGTGGAGAACATTCTCGCTGCGGTCGACACCGAAGCTTCGTCCGGGAGTGCCGACGCGGAATGGGCGCAAAAAACAGCCGCCATTATACGCACGAAGTCGCCACTCAGTCTCAAGCTTGCGCTGGCGCAAGTGAGGCGAGGCAAGACCTGGGATTTCGAAACGTGCATGCGCATGGAATTCCGCATAGTGTCGCGTGTCATCCATGGCCATGATTTTTATGAGGGTGTGCGCGCCGTGATCGTCGACAAGGACAACAAGCCGCGGTGGCGGCCGGCCACGCTCGCCGATGTCGGCGAGCCGCAGGTCGAACGTCATTTCGCCCCGCTTGCGAACTCCGAGCTGGAGTTGCCGTGAACGGGCCCACCACAACCAAAGATCTGTACTCGCTCGAGCCTGTGCGTGAGCACGAAGGCGAGCGCTCGGTCGGCCCCTGGACAAGACGTCTCGTTTTGTTTCTGCGGTCGATGGCGGCGATATCGCTGCTGAAAGGTCTCTATCACTGGGCGCAGGTGTGCGGTGTCGGCTTTGGAGAGACCCAACCATTCGAAAGCCATTCGATCGCATGGCAAACCGCGACGGTTTTCTTTGCGGTGATCGACCTGGTTGCCGCCGTTGGCCTCTGGCTCGCGGCGGCGTGGGGTGCGGTGATCTGGCTGACCGCGGTTGCGTCGATGCTGGCGGTCGAAATATTTTTTCCGCAAGTGTTTGGCGGAGGCTGGCTGACTGGCTTGGTGGAAGGTGGCTTGCTTGCACTTTACCTGTGGCTGGCGTTGAAGTCGGCGCAAGAACAGCCGCCGTAAGAAAGCAAATCGGGGAGGGCGCAATGGCGCGCATCGGATTTATCGGCCTTGGCAATATGGGATTGCCGATGGCGCAGAATCTGCTCAAAGCCGGCCACCAGGTGGAAGGCGTTGATGTCAATCCGGCGTCGCTCGAAAAGCTCAAGGCCGCCGGCGGTGCGGTCGTCGAGACAGCGAAGGGCGCTGCCGCGCGCGCCGACGTCGTCATCACGATGCTCCCGTCGGGCAAGGAAGTGCGCGAGGTTTATCTCGGCTCTTCCGGGATCGTTGAGAATGCCAATGCCGGCACGTTGCTGATCGACTGTTCCACCATCGATGTGGAAACCGCGCGCGCCGTCGCTGCGCAGGCGGACAAGAAAGGCCTGTTGATGCTCGACGCCCCGGTATCGGGCGGCGTCGGCGGCGCGACGGCGGCGACACTCACGTTCATGGTCGGCGGAAGCACGCAAGCCTTCACGCGCGCGCAATCGATTTTGGAAAAGATGGGCAAGACGATTGTGCATGCCGGCGGCGCCGGCAATGGCCAGGCGGCGAAAATCTGCAACAACATGATCCTTGGCGTGTCGATGATCGCAGTCTCTGAAGCCTTCGTACTGGCCGAAAAACTTGGCCTCGAACATCAAAAGTTATTCGACATTTCTTCAAAGTCTTCGGGGCAGTGTTGGTCGCTGACGACCTATTGTCCCGTACCGGGACCGGTTCCGACATCGCCTGCCAATCGCGATTATCAGGCCGGGTTCACCGCGGCGATGATGCTAAAGGATCTAAAATTGTCGCAAGAAGCCGCAAAGGCGACCGGAACCAGAACCGAATTGGGCGCGGATGCCGCGCGAATTTATTCGCAATACGTGACGAGTGGGGAAGCGTCGCGCGACTTTTCCGGAATCATTCGCTTCATCCGCGATTGACGTGGGTTTCTAGAGTGAACGAAGCCTTGCGCGGTTTCGTCGAATTGTATGATCAAGAGTCCGTTCACCTTCGCAAATAAACCTAATCTTTATGGTGTTATTTAAGCCGATTTTAGACTGCGTCTCTTAGTGTCCGCCTCATCCGGAGCGGGGAAAACAGGGCCTTGTAACCGGGGACGTAAATACAAACGCAAGGGGCGTTGAACATGAAAGCCGTCGCGAAGACGGTCGAGCCAGCCGGACGCGAGGCGCAGCTCGATCACATTCGGCCACAGTATTTGGAAGCCTTGACGTTAGTCGAACGGCTGCATCGCCGGCTGCTCGACGTCATCAAGGACGAGTTCGATCGGCGAGGCCGCTCCGATATCAATTCGGTGCAGGCTCTCCTGCTTTACAATATCGGTGACAAGGAACTGACGGCCGGTGAGCTGCGCACGCGCGGCTACTATCTCGGCTCAAACGTTTCGTACAACCTCAAGAAACTCGTGGAAATGGCGTTCCTCGATCACCAGCGTTCGCGGGTCGACCGGCGCTCGGTTCGCATCAAGCTGACCGATAAGGGCCGCGAAGTGCGCGACATCATCGAGTCGCTCTATCAAAAACACGTGCGCACCGTTGAGCAGGTCGGCGGCATCAACGCCGAGGAGTTCACCACGCTCAACAAGTCGCTGCATCGGCTCGAGCGGTTCTGGACCGACCAGATCCTCTATCGTCTCTAATTTCGACTGCGGATAGCTTGTCTTTCCCCGGCCGCATCCCGGCCGGGGTTTTTCATTTGGCCAGCCGGCAAATAGCGCTCGTCCCCTAGATATTGCGCCTTACGTGGTCCACAGCCCAATGCTTGGCGGGTGGCGGCCGATATGCTATTGGCGGGCTAATCCCGGATTTTATCTGGGCGCATGGTCTTTTCCGAAAACCGGTACCCACATTTCGGGATCATGCGCTTGCCCTTTATTCGGCGCCGACCGCTTCCGGCGCCAGGAGAATGTGATGTCGGCGAGCTCGAGCCCCAAACCTGTCGGTGACGTGGAATCCCTGTTTTCGTCCAGCTTGCGCGAGGTCGATCCCGAGATTGCCGATGCGATCCAGCAGGAGCTTGGCCGCCAGCGCGACGAAATCGAACTCATCGCATCCGAGAACATCGTCTCGCGTGCTGTACTCGAAGCGCAGGGCTCGGTCCTCACCAACAAATATGCCGAAGGTCTTCCAGGAAAGCGCTATTACGGCGGTTGCCAATTTGTCGACATCGCCGAGCGGCTTGCGATTGATCGCGTCACCAAATTGTTCGGCTGCAGGTTTGCAAATGTGCAGCCGCATTCCGGCGCATCCGCCAACGCAGAAGTATTCTTCGCGCTGCTGCAGCCCGGCGACACGTTCATGGGGCTTAATCTTGCCGCCGGCGGCCACCTCACGCATGGCTCGCCGGTCAACATGTCGGGCAAATGGTTCAAGCCGGTGCCTTACGGCGTGCGGCAAGACGACCACCGCATCGATATGGAGCAGGTCGCGCGGCTCGCGCGCGAGCATAAGCCGAAAATGATCATCGCCGGCGGCTCCGCTTATCCGCGCATCATTGACTTCCGTGGCTTCCGCGAAATCTGCGACAGCGTCGGCGCATTGCTGATGGTCGACATGGCGCATTTTGCGGGTCTCGTCGCCGCCGGCGTTCACCCTTCGCCGTTCCCGCATGCGCACGTCGTGACGACGACGACGCACAAGACATTGCGCGGTCCGCGCGGCGGCGTGATCCTTTCCAACGACGAAGAGATCGCGAAGAAACTCAACTCGGCGGTTTTCCCCGGCATGCAGGGCGGCCCCCTGATGCACGTGATCGCCGCCAAGGCCGTGGCCTTCGGCGAGGCGTTGCGGCCGAATTTCCGCATCTATGCGCGCAATGTCGTTGAGAATGCGAAAGCCCTCGCCGAGACGTTGAAATCGCATGGCCTCGACATTGTTTCGGGTGGCACCGACACCCATTTGATGCTGGTCGATCTGCGGCCGAAGCGGCTGATCGGCAAGGTTGCCGAAGCGGCTTTGGGTCGCGCGCACATTACCTGCAACAAAAACGGCATCCCGTTCGATCCCGAAAAGCCGATGGTGACATCCGGCATCCGCCTCGGCACCCCGGCCTGCACGACGCGTGGCTTCGGCATCGCCGAATTCCGGCAGGTCGGCGAGATGATTGTCGAAGTTCTCGATGTGCTGTCGCAGAAACAGGTCGAGGAAGATTCGCTGGTTGAAGCCGCGGTACGCGACAAGGTGAAGACATTGATTGGCCGCTTTCCGATTTATCAGGGCTAACCAGGTGGGTTACCGGTTTTCGTAAATGACGAGGGGAAAGTAGAGGGCGTTATGCGTTGCCCGAGTTGTGGAAGTCTCGACACGCAGGTGAAGGATTCGCGGCCGACCGAAGATTCGGCTGTCATCCGTCGTCGCCGCGTATGCCTGACCTGCAATTTCCGCTTCACGACGTTTGAGCGCGTGCAGCTGCGCGAACTGACGGTCATCAAGCGCAACAGCCGCCGCGTGCCGTTCGATCGCGACAAACTGATGCGGTCGGTGCAGATCGCGTTGCGCAAACGCCCGGTCGATCCCGAACGTATCGAGCAAACGGTCTCCAAGATTGTGCGCGAACTTGAAAGCCAGGGCGAGAGCGAGATTTCTTCGGAAGCGATTGGCGAGATCGTGATGGAGCACCTGCGCGAGATCGACGACGTTGCCTATGTGCGCTTTGCCTCCGTCTATCGCAATTTCCGCGAGGCCAAGGACTTCCGCGCTGCGCTCGATGAATTGTCCGGCGACGATGACGGCCAGCCGGCCACCAGCGCGCGCAAATGAACGACCAGACGTCTTCCACTCCAGAACCGGCGCCGGACGACGAGCGCTTCATGCGGCTCGCGCTGGCGCTTGGACGGCGCAATCTTGGCCACACCTGGCCCAATCCGTCGGTCGGCGCGGTGATTGTGAAGGACGGCGTTATTCTTGCGCGCGGATGGACGCACCAAGGCGGCCGGCCGCATGCCGAGGTCGAAGCGTTGCGGCGCGCCAAAAAGGCGGCGCAGGGCGCGAC
>DATFVF010000065.1:0-14859 GCA_035260465.1 Pseudolabrys sp.
AGACGCAGCGCGGGTTCTATGACTATCGCGGCGAGAAACCGGTTCCGACGCGCTAAACGAATCGCCATAAATTCAGCGCGGCCAGCACTGCTATCGTCGACCAGGTCAGCAACTGGCCGGTGCGGCGGCCGAAGCCAGGCAATTCCGTCGACCACATGCCCCAGCTTTGCAGGAGGCGCCCGGCCACCAATGCAATGCCCGTAATGTGCAACACGATGTGCGCGCCACCGGCGAGCTCATAAAGGAGCATCAGGACGAGTGCGAGCGGCAGATACTCGACCGCATTGCCATGGATGCGGATCATGCGCCGCATCTGTGGATTGTCGCCGTCACCGAGTGAAACACCAAGTTTCACGCGATGCACTGTGACATTGATGCCAAGCGCAACAATGAGCAGCGCGAGAATGCCGGCATAGAGTGCGGTGATCGATCCCGTCATGTCGGTCGCCTCCAATGTGTGTTGCGAATTTGGAAACGCCCATTCACGCGCGCGCCTGGGCCGGCGCTTCATCGGCGAAGTCGGCCATCTGAGCGGCGAGCGCCTTCCTGAAAGCCGGCCGCGCTTCGCAACGCAGGCGGTAGGCCTCGAGCACCGGTAACTGCGCGACCAGATCGGTCTGGCGGGGAATGCGCAGCACGGTTGTCATCAGCAGGTCGGCCGCGGTGAATCGGTCCTCCAGGTAGTCGCGTCCCTTGAGCCAGTCGCTCAGCGCCTGCAGCCGCGTCTCCGCCATCTTGAGCGCGCCTGGCCGGCGCGCCTTTGCCCAGTCCTCGGCGGCAAAGAACAGGTCGATCGCCGTCAGATTCTGAATGTGCGGCTCGATCGAGTTCAACGCCGCAAACATCCAGGCGGTCATGCGGGCGCGGTCCTGTAGGTCGGACGGCATCAAGACATCCGACCGCTCGGCGATATGCAGAACAATGGCGCCGCTTTCGAACAGCACCAGCCCGTCCTCTTCATAGACCGGCACCTGCCCGAATGGCTGCATCGCAAGATAGGCTTTGGATTTCTGATCTCCGGCCCCGATCAGCCGAGCTTCATAGGGCAGGCCTGCTTCTTCCAGGGCCCACCGCACACGCAGATCGCGCACCAATCCTCGCGCGAAGTCGGGTACCCACCGAAATGCGCTCACCTTGATCATGCTTATTCTCCATTTCCAGATGTTGCGATCAGCCACAGCATGACGCTTTTGGCGGCTGTGCGTTACTTTCCTCGTATTCGTCGTGCCGGCGCACCCATGCCATGGTCCAAGGAAGGGCGCCTTCGTCACGGCCCTTCGGCGCCATGTCGAGGAAATTGTACGCACCAATGAGCACGTCGAGGCCGCGCGCATAAGATGAATAGGTGTGCAGCACGTCACCCGCCTCGTTCTTGATAAAGGCGCTCAGGCCCGGCGCCTCTTCGCTCGGAAATTCAGTCATCGAATAATTGTATTCGACCTTGCCGCGCGCCTTTTCTTCGGGCGTGAATGACACGTGGAAATCATGGTTGAAGTCATTGCCGTGCGACGACACCCATTTGAATTTCCAGCCCATGCGTTTCTTGTAGGCCTCGATCTCGGCAAGCGGCGCGCGCGAGACGACGACCAGCGATACATCGCGTTGTGCGAGATGAGCCACCGCGCCATCGAAATGATCAGCAAGCAGCGAGCAGCTCGGGCAGCCTTGCACCCAGTCGGGACCAAGCATGAAGTGATAGACGATGAGCTGGCTTTTGCCGCCGAAGAGGTCGGACAGCGTTTCCTGCCCCTTCGGCCCTGCGAATGCATAGTTCTTTTCGACCTTGACCCACGGCAGTCCGCGCCGCGCTTCGCTCAACTGGTCGCGTGCCTTGGAAAATTCCTTTTCTTTCGCGAGCAACGCCTTGCGCGCGGTCAGCCATTCGCTTTGAGAAACGACTTTATGTTGCATGGTATGTCTCCGACTATGCTTTTGGTGGTGTCATCCAGCCGATGCCGGCGCCGCCTGGTTCGGTCAGAATTGCAATGCGGCCGACACCAGGCACATCGAAGATTGGCCGCATCAGTTTGGCGCCGGCGGACTGTGCCTTCTTCACGCGCGCGTCGACATCATCGACCGCCAAATAGGACATCCAGCTTTCCGGTACGCCGTCGAATTGCGGGCTGGTCAACGGGAAAATACCGCCGACATACTGGTCCCCCATTTTGGCAACCCAATAGGTGCCGTCGGGCATTGGCATTGCGTCGAAACTCCAACCGACAGTATCGCCGTAGAACTTCTTCGCCTTGTCGGCGTCGCGAGTCATCAGCTCGTTCCAGTAGAAATGTCCGTGCGACCATTCGTGGGGCATGGGTAACTCCAGTCACTATGCGGCAAGATATTTGTCGAGCTTGTCCATCGCGCTATTCCAGCCGCCTTGATGACGGTCGCGCGCTTCCTCGTCGAAGAATTGCTCATGCGTGAGCGTAAACAACGTGCCATCGCCGTCGCTCTTGAACGTCAACGTCACCAGCGACTCGCGCTCCGGCGTCGACTTCCAGGACCAGGTGAACACCAGCTTCTCGTTCGGCACGATCTCGCGATAGACACCGCTGACGTCGTGTTCTTCTCCGTCCGGTGCTTTCATGAGCCAACGATAACGGCCGCCGGTGCGCGGATCGCTTTCAGCGCTGAGCACCTTGACTTCGCCCGGCCCCATCCAGAGCTTTACTTTTTCCGGATCCGTCCAGGCGCGGAAGACTTTCGCCGGCGGCGCGTTGAACCGGCGCTTGATGGTGAGGCTTGGTTTGGTTGTGACGGTGGCCATGTGTCTTCCTCCAAAAATGCAGCGAGGCGGTCTAACCGCTCGGTCCAGAATTTCTGATAGCGATGGAGCCAATCGTTGGCTTCGCGCATCGGTTCCGCGCGCAGGCGGCAACTCACGATGCGGCCGTTCTTCTCACGTCCGACAAGCCCGGCATCCGACAGCACGTCGAGATGCTTCATGACGGCGGGCAGCGACATGGAAAACGGTTTGGCTAATTCGCTGACCGACAAATCTTCCTTTTCGCTCAACCGGGCGAGCAAAGCGCGCCGCGTCGGATCGGCCAGCGCGGCGAACGTGCGGTCGAGGTTCGGCTTCTGATAGTAAACCATGTGGTTAAGTATAAGGTTGCGGGCGCTGGTGTCAAGACGCCTCGCGCAATATTTATCATTCGTTGATAAAGGCGGCGTAGAAGTGTGCCGGGATGGATCCGGTATCAATTGCCACAGCTCTGGTGGGCGCCCAGATGGGCGGCGTGCAGATGGCCGTCGCAGCCAAAATGTTGCGCATGAATGCCGATGCCGCGGGGTCTATCGTTCAGGTTCTTGATGCCGCGCAGAAGAACATCGCCAGTCTCGCCAATGTTGCTGCCGGCGTTGGGCAGAACCTGAATATTACCGCGTAGCACTACCCAAGACCGCGTAGCACTACCCAAGTAAGTAAGGCACGGCTTATGAGCCGAGTGCCGCCGTTATCAGCTTGATCGCATCTTCGCTCGCCCACTCGGCAGGTCCGGCGATCGTGCCGATTTCACAACCCTGTGCGTCAATCAACAATGTGGTCGGCATGCCAAAGGCGCGGCCAATGGCTTTCAAATCCTGGAATGTCCGGGCGGTTGGGTCCGCGTAATAATTCAGCTTTTGCACGCCGACTTCTTTCAGCCAGGCCCTCGGTTTGTCGGCGTCGCGGGTATCGATATTGATCGCCACCACTTCGAATCCTGGTCCACCCAGCCGCTGCTCCAACGCATCCAGCGCAGGCATTTCCTTCCGGCAGGGGACGCACCAGGTAGCCCAGAGGTTGAGCAGCACGGTACGCCCGCGCCATTGGTCCAGCGTCACGGGTTTGCCGGCCGTGTCCTGGAAAGTGAGGTTGGGCACCTTCAACGGGGTCTTGGCAACGTTAACGCCGGCGACCTCGCCGGTCGCAAAAGGCGCCAGTTTCCTGGCCAAAACGACGGCTGGGCGGCAGGCAACATCTCCGCCCACATTGCGCGTAAGGGTCGCAATCCCGTATACCCCCGCCAGCCCAATGACGATTCCGGTGATTCCGCCCGCCAAAACCATGGCGAGGCGTTTTTTCGCGAAGCTGGATTTGGACCCGGTCATGAGCGCTTTGGTGGATATGCCATGAGCAACAAAATGTGGGGTGGACGATTTACGTCTGGCCCCGGTGCGATCATGGAGGAGATTAACGCCTCCATCGATTTCGACCGGCATCTTTATCGTCAGGACATTACCGCATCCAAGGCCCATGCCGACATGCTGGCCAAGCAAGGCATCATTACGGCAGACGATGCGAAAAAGATCGCTCACGGTCTAGACACGATCCTGTCAGAAATCGAGGCCGGAAAGTTTTCGTTCAAGCGCGCCTTGGAAGACATCCACATGAATGTGGAAGGGCGTTTGGCAGAGCTGATCGGGGAGGCGGCAGGACGCCTGCACACCGCGCGCTCGCGCAACGACCAGGTGGCAACTGATTTCCGGTTATGGATGCGCGATACCGTCGATGCTCTCGATGCCGCGCTCGCGGGCTATCAACACGCGCTGGCTGAGAAGGCACTTACGCATGCAGGCACGGTGATGCCCGGCCTGACCCATATGCAGACCGCGCAGCCGGTGACTTTTGGTCACCATATGCTCGCTTATGTGGAGATGGCGGCGCGCGACCGCGGCCGGTTCGCCGACGCGCGAAAGAGATTAAATGAATCTCCGCTTGGTGCGGCGGCACTCGCCGGCACGTCCTTCGCGCTTGATCGCGATATGACCGCGAAGACGCTCGGCTTCGATCGGCCAATGGCCAATTCTCTCGACGCGGTTTCTGATCGCGACTTCGTTATGGAGATTCTTGCCGCCGCCTCAATCACATCGGTGCATCTGTCGCGGCTCGCCGAGGAGATCGTGATATGGGCCTCGCCACTTACCGGCTTGGTCCGATTGTCGGACAAGTTCACCACCGGCTCGTCGATCATGCCGCAGAAGCGCAACCCGGATGCCGCCGAATTGGTGCGCGCCAAAACGGGGCGTGTGATCGGCGCATTCAATGCGCTGCTGGTGGTGATGAAGGGTTTGCCTCTCGCCTACGCCAAGGACATGCAGGAGGACAAAGAGGGCGCAATGGACGCTCTCGCTGCACTCTTATTGTCGATTGCCGCAATGGCTGGGATGGTCGCCGATCTCGAGCCCGATGCAACGCGGATGAAGAAGGCAGCCGGCGAGGGTTATGCCACCGCCACGGATCTCGCCGATTGGCTGGTGCGGACTTTGAAAATCCCATTTCGCGAGGCACACCACATCACGGGCCGGATCGTGGCGAAGGCGTCAGAGGCAGGTGTCGCGCTGCATCGGTTGCCACTCGCGGCTATGCGCGAGATTGAGCCGAAAATCGACGAGGGTGCATTCAGCGTTCTCTCAGTCGACCGTTCGGTGAAGAGCCGGACAAGTTTCGGCGGCACGGCACCCAAGAACGTTCGCGCGCAGGCAAAAAAGTGGTTGCGCAAGCTCGAAAAAGAGAAATCCTGACTTCGCCTTGTTTGCATGCTTTGTTATGGTGGATCCAAGCTAGGAGTGCGTGCCTTGAGGCACTATGAACGCACATTTTTTCGCCTCGCCCTGATCGGCGCGCTCGCCGCGTCGCTCGGCGTTGCGGCTTGCGGTCGCAAGGGACCGCTCGATCTGCCGCCGGGGGCATCGCTCGCGGGAGATCAAGCGACACCGACCGGTGTGCAAGCCAAGGAAAGTCATCCCATCCTCGGTCCCGACGGAAAACCGCTCGCGCCGGGCGGCTTGAATAAACCTATTCCTCTCGACGTTCTGCTCAACTGAGCGTGCCATGCACCACTTTGCTTATCGCGACGGTGTGTTGCACGCCGAGGCGGTGAACCTCGATACGCTCGCTGCAGCGGTCGGCACCCCGTTTTATTGCTATTCCACGGCGACGCTTGTCCGGCACTACCAGGTGTTTGCCGCCGCGTTCGCCGACGTCAGCGCACTCGTTTGCTACGCGATGAAGGCGAATTCGAATCAGGCTGTGGTGCGCACGCTCGCCAAACTCGGTGCCGGCGCTGATGTGGTCTCCGGCGGAGAGCTCAAGCGCGCGCGTGCCGCCGGCATTTCCGCTGACAAAATTATGTTCTCCGGCATCGGGAAGTCCACGACCGAACTCGCGTTCGCCGTCGATGAAGGAATTCTTTGCGTCAATGTAGAATCCGAGCCCGAGCTTGAACTTCTGTCGTCGATTGCGGTGTCGAAGGGGCGCACCGCAAATATTTCCGTGCGCGTCAATCCCGATATTGACGCCAAGACTCATCACAAGATTGCGACAGGTAAAGCCGAGAACAAATTCGGTATCCCCCTCAGCCGTGCGCGCGACGTCTATACCCATGCGGCCAAGCTGAAGGGCCTTAAAGTTGCCGGCGTCGATATGCACATCGGCAGCCAGATCACGGAGCTCAATCCGTTCAGCAATGCCTTCGCGCTGCTCGCCGAGTTCGTGCGCGTGTTGCGCGCCGACGGCCATATGATCTCGCATGTCGATCTTGGCGGCGGCCTGGGGATTCCTTATCGCGACAGCGACGAGCCACCACCGGACCCAAAGGCCTACGCCGAGGTGGTCAAGCGTGCCACCCGCGGTCTCGATTGCCGTTTGATCTTCGAACCCGGCCGATTGCTCGTGGGAAATGCTGGCATCTTGTTGACACGCGTCTTGTTCGTGAAGCACGGCGAGGCCAAGAATTTCGTCGTCGTCGACGCCGCCATGAACGATCTTATCCGTCCGACGTTATATGATGCGCATCATGAAATTTGGCCGGTTGCAGAGCAGGCTGCGTCGGCCCCTCGCATGCGTGCCGATGTGGTTGGGCCGGTATGTGAAAGTGGGGATTTCCTCGCCATTAACCGCGATATGGTGGAACCGGCGAGCGGCGCCCTTCTCGCTGTCATGTCAGCGGGCGCGTATGGCGCGGTTCAGGCCGGTACCTACAATACGCGTGCTTTGGTGCCAGAAGTACTGGTCAATGGCGCGGAATGGGCCCTGGTACGTCCACGCCTTGAAGTTGACCAATTAATTGCGCTCGATCGCATGCCGGATTGGCTGTAGGCGCATAAATACACGCGTGGCCGGTCAATTCGGTGCGTGTTAGTTTGGCGACTATGAGATTCTCCTGAGCCCGAGCGACGGAGTGGCTTTTGGACAACTTGAACGACCGGCCTGACGATCGGGATCAGCCAACGCGGCTTCTGTTGGTGCGAGCGCTGAGGCGTGCGCGCGGCAGTTTGCTGTGGGAACGGCTGTGGCCGGCTCTCGCCGCGCTGGCGACCGTCTTCGGTCTATTTCTCGCTTTCTCTTGGGCGGGTCTGTGGTTGGTTTTGCCACCGCTGGCGCGAGCGGTGGGCTTGTTTGTTTTCCTGATTGCGACGGCGGCAGCCGCGTTGCCTTTGTTCATTCTCCGGCTACCCAGCGTTTATGATGGCTTGCGGCGGCTCGATCGTAGCACCGGTGAGACACATCGCCCCGCCACCACCGTCGCCGACCACATTGCAGCTAACAGTCATGATCCGGTGGCACAGGCGCTGTGGCGCGCCCACGTCGAACGCGCGCTGCTGTCGGCGCGCAAATTCAGGGCCGGCTGGCCGGCGCCGCGGTTGTCGTTGCGCGACCCTATGGCGTTTCGCGCTCTAGTACTCATTCTTGTTGCGGCGAGCTTCTTTGCGGCAGGTGGCGAGCGCGTAAAGCGGGTCGCTGCTGCTTTCGATTGGCGCGGGGTCGTCGCGCCGGCGAATTTCCGTATCGATGCGTGGGTTACGCCGCCCATCTATACCGCCCGCGCGCCGGTTATGCTGCCGGGGCTACGCCCGGGAGAAAATGCTCAGAATGCGGCGCCAGTGGCGGTGCCGGCTGGCAGCCAATTGGTGATCCGCTCAACCGGCAATGTGCGCTTCGACATTGTACGCAAAGGCGGCATTGAGGATGCGCCGGCCGAAGCGCGCGCGCCGTTGCCGGCCGGGACAGAGGAGCAGCGCCTATTGATCAAGGGCGATGGGTCCGTCGCCGTGCACGGCGTACTCGGTAGCGACCTCGTCTGGAATTTCACGGCGACCCCCGATCGTGCGCCGAATATCGAACTAACGAAAGAGCCAGAGCGACAGGCGCGCGGCGCGCTGCGGCTCGACTACAAGATGGACGACGACTACGGGGTCATTGAAGCGAAGGCTACATTTGCCCTTAAGGACGAGCAGTCTGCTGAAAAGCGCCATCCACTGTTCGAAGCGCCGGACTATGTCCTCACTTTGCCGCAGGCACGGACCCGTTCCGGCGCTGCACAGACCACGCACGATCTCACTGAGCATCCGTGGGCTGGCGCCGGCGTGGCCCTAACGCTCACAGCACGCGATGAAGCCGGCAACATGGGACGGAGCGAGCCACGCCAGCTAACGCTACCACAGCGAATTTTTGTGAAGCCATTGGCGCGGGCATTGATCGAGCAGCGGCGTATCCTCGCGCTTGATGCCGAGACGAAATCGACGGTACTCACGGCTCTCGACGCTCTCACGATCGCCCCCGAGCGCTTTACGCCGGAATCGGGGGTCTATCTCGGCCTGCGCTCGATTTACCACGGCCTCGAGAACGCAAAGAGCGACGACGCGCTACGCGAGGTCGTAGCGCGATTGTGGGAGATGGCCGTGCAGCTCGAGGACGGCAATGTCTCGCAGGCGGAGCAGGCGTTGCGCCAGGCCCAAGAGGCGTTGCGTCAAGCGCTCGAGCGCGGCGCCAGCGAGGAAGAAATCAAAAAGCTGATGGAGCAGTTGCGCGCGGCAATGGACAAATTCCTGCAAGCGCTCGCTGAAGAGATGCGCAAGAACCCACAGCAGCTTTCGCGTCCGCTCGACAGGAATACGCGCACCCTCAGCCAGCAAGACCTCAAGAGCATGCTTGACCGGCTCGAGCAGATGGCGCGTTCCGGCAACAAGGACGCCGCGCGCCAATTGCTCGATCAATTGCAGTCGATGCTCGAAAACCTGCAAATGGCGCGGCCCGGCGCTTCAGGCGGAGACGATGCCGATGACGACATGATGTCGGCGCTCGATGAATTGGGAGACGTGATCCGCAAACAACAACAATTGCGCGACAAGACCTTCAAACAGGGTCAGGACATGCGCCGCGACCGTCAGCGCGGTCAACCCGGGCAGGGCGATCGCCAAATGGGCGATCTGCGGCAGGACCAGCAAGGCTTGCGGGATCGCCTCAACAAGCTCCTCGATCAACTCCGTCAGCACGGCCTTGGCCAGCAAAAGCAGCCGGGTCAGCCAGGCCAGCAAGGTCAGCCAGGCCAGCAAGGCGAGGGCGGTGAAATGGGGCAACTCGGCGATGCCGGAGAAGCGATGGGCCAGGCCGAGGGCCAGCTCGGCGAAGGAGATGCTGACAGTGCGGTCGACAGCCAGGGGCGCGCACTGGACGCCATGCGCAAAGGCGCGCAAGGACTGGCGCAGTCGATGCAACAACAGGGCATGGGTCCGGGCCCGAACGGGCGCCCCGGCCGCGGCCAGGCGCGGGCTCAGCAGGATACAGACCCGCTTGGAAGGCCATTGCGCGGCCGCGACTATGGCGATGACGTCACCGTGAAAGTGCCGGGAGAAATCGACGCCCAGAGGGCGCGCCGCATCCTGGAGGAGCTTCGCAAGCGCTTTGGCGAGAGCTTCCGCCCGCAGCTTGAGCTGGAATACATCGAGCGGCTGCTGAAGGATTTCTAATTTCGACGCGGCAGGCTAGTGGCGTAGCACCAAGGCTTCGCGCACCGCGCCTTTGATCTGATCAATCGAAAATGGCTTGGAAATCACATCGTGCACGAGGGCGTCCAATCCGTGAGCGCGCTCGCGTTGGTCTGCATACCCAGTCATCAGCATGATTGCGATGTCGGGATGGTTTCGGCCGGTCGCGAGTGCGAGTTCGATACCGTCGACTTTCGGCATTTTCACATCGCTCAGCAGTAAATCGAATTCGCCGTTGGATTCGTTGAGCGCATCGAGAGCGGTGGCGCCATCTGCGGTTTCGGTGAGGATATGACCATCGCCGCCGAGTGCGCGTACGAGGAGTTCGCGAAGCGTGTCGTCATCTTCGGCAATGAGGATTCTCGCCATTGTCTTACTTGGCTCCCGGTGCCGCATCTTGTGCGCTGGCGAAGCGAACCATCACGTCGATGGCATTTTCGGGTGGTGAGACAAAGCGGCTGCGAAAATCCAGCTTTTCGCCGGGGCCGAGAATGCTGCGGCTTGGAAGAGCAGTCCAAGTGTAGACTTCCTGTCCGACGGCGTCGCGCGCGGCAAATCGGAGGCGCGGCACCTCGGTCGGTTTGCTGGTGATGCTGACGATCGTGCCTTCTATGACGAGCGCGGAGAGGCCCTCTTGCGACTCCTTCGAAATTTTCATGTTTTCGAATTTAAGATTGCGCAAGTTGACTGGCAGCCCAACCGCCGAGAACAGCGAAGCGGTTTGCGGAAAAAACTTCACGACCTCACTGCGCGCGCCGATCAGCGCGACGTTGAAAGCAAACAAAACAAGGATGATCGCGGTCCAGCGGGACGAACGGCGCGCCTCCTTGCGCCGTGCCTGCAATCGCTTGCGTCGAACGACGAAATTATCGATCTCGTCCGAATCCGGTGCTGCGATGTCGGGCGGCGCCGGCGGGGCAATCGGCGGCACCAGCGAGGGCGCATCGGCGATTGCAACCGGCTCGGGCGCAGGAAACTCCGCCGGCGCAGGGTCGCTGTGTGCGGCCTCTGCCTGTACCGCGTCGGCAGGTTCTCGAGATATCTCGGGATCGCTCGCCGAGCCGTTGACTGGCTGATCGGGCCGAAGGACGCCGGTGAACTCTTCAGTGACTGCGCTATCCGCCGCGGCTGTCATTTCGGGCGCGGGTGTTGAGCCATCTGCAAACCAGGTCGTCTTGCACCGTGCACAACGCACCGAGCGGCCGGCCGCGCCTAGCGAGGCCGGTTCGATCGCATACGACGTCGAGCAGTTCGGACAGACAATCAGCATGGTATTGGCGGTATTTCGGGTGGCCAAACGTACCAGCCGACCGTTAATGGATCGGAAACCATGATAAGCCCCGGAGAAAGGGGCGAATTCGGTGACTTACACCCCCGCGGCTATGGCGGCATCGTGATAATCTTGTAAAAGCGCGGTTCGGACGGATGCGTATGGGGACGGCAAATGGCTCTCGAAACGCGCCCCAGGACCACGGCCGGGTAGTGATTCGGCGGCCTTAAGGCGAATTTTTCGGAGAGGGTGGGTGGTCCGATTCGAGAATGTGGGTTTGCGCTATGGGTTGGGGCCCGAAGTGCTCCGCGACCTTACGTTTCGCATCGACCCGCATTCTTTCCAGTTTCTGACAGGGCCATCGGGCGCCGGGAAGACCTCGCTGCTGCGCCTGTTATTCCTGTCGCTAAAGCCGACCCGCGGCTTGATCACCCAATTTGGCCACGATGTTGCGACGCTCTCGCGAGATGCGGTGGCGACATTGCGCCGCCGCATTGGAATCGTATTTCAGGATTTCCGCCTGCTCGACCATATGACCACGTACGAAAATGTCGCGTTGCCACTCCGCGTCATGGGACGCCCGGAAGATACCTATCGCGACGAAGTGGTTGAACTGCTGCGTTGGGTAGGCCTGGGTGAGCGCATGTGGGCATTGCCGCCAGTGCTCTCGGGTGGCGAGAAGCAACGCGCAGCTATCGCGCGTGCGGTGATCGCGAGGCCGCAATTGTTGTTAGCCGACGAACCGACCGGAAACGTCGATCCGAGTTTGGCTCAGCGATTGTTGCGGCTGTTCATCGAACTGAACAAGTCGGGCACGTCGGTCGTCATCGCCACTCACGATATCGCGCTGATGGATCAGTACGATGCGCGGCGGCTGGTCTTGCACGATGGTCGGCTGCATATCTACGACTGAGGAATTTCGATGACGGATATCCGCTTAGCCGAATTGGCAACCCCGTTGCGCGAACCGTCGGAGGCATTGCCGCGCTTCGAAACGGCACTGGTGCCGCGCAACTCGATTTCGGGGCGCGCGCTTGTTGCGGTCGTCGCCATCATGACCTTTCTCGCGTCGCTCACCACCGGTGCGGCGATGCTGGTGAGCAAGGCCGCGGGCGAATGGCAATCGGATATTTCGCGGGAAATCACAATTCAGGTCGTGCCCGCACCCGGCCGCGACCTCGATGCTGTTGTCGATAAGGCCGTCTCAATCTCGCGCGCATTCTCCGGCATTGTTGAAGTACGACCGTATACGAAAGAGGAATCCGCCAAGCTGCTCGAGCCGTGGCTTGGGAGTGGACTCTCGCTCAGCGAATTGCCAGTGCCGCGCCTGATTGTGGTCAAGATCGCGTCAGATGCCGCGCCCGATCTCGCGCAATTGAGGCGGATACTTGCCGATCAAGTGCCGGGGGCCATGCTCGATGATCACCGCGGCTGGATCGAGCGCATGCGTACCATGGCTGGTACGGCCGTCGCCGCGGGGATTTTTATTTTGGTTCTGATGTTCGCCGCCACCGTATTGTCGGTGACTTTCGCTACCCGCGGCGCCATGGCGACAAACAAGGCGGTGATCGAGGTGCTGCATTTTGTTGGCGCGAAAAATGGGTTCATTGCCCGGCATTTTCAACATCACTTCCTGGTCCTCGGGCTGCAAGGCGGTGCCATCGGTGGCGGTGCAGCGATTGTCCTGTTTGCGCTCGCCGGCGTGACGAGCCGGTGGTTTGCCGGCACCGCGGGCGGCGATCAGACTTCGGCTCTGTTTGGGTCGTTTTCTATCGGCCTGGCGGGCTATTTCGCATTGCTGGGGCAAGTTGCGTTGGTAGGGCTGGTGACCGCCCTGACCTCGCGGCATACCGTCAACAACACGCTTGAGACGATCGACTGATATGTTTGCCAGTGTTGCCCGCTGGATCGGTTTTTTGACCATGGCGGCTGGCGCCACCGGGATCATACTGCTCGCAGGCGGCTTCTTCCTGTTTATCTCGCATATTCCGAGCGACGAGGTGACGCTCGACAGTAAAGCGGACGGAATCGTGGCGCTTACCGGCGCTGCTGCGCGAATTCCCGATGCAATTGAATTGCTGGCGACTGAACGCGGGAAGCGATTATTGATCACCGGCGTGCATCGCGCGACCAGCGCGCGGGAGATCGCCCGGCTCACGCCACTCTATTCCAAATATTTTAACTGTTGCATTGACCTCGACCGCTCCGCGCTTAATACGTTCGGCAATGCGCTCGAAACCAGACGTTGGGCGCGAGGGCATAATTTCAACTCACTGATCGTAGTGACGTCGAACTGGCATATGCCGCGCGCCATGGCCGAGCTTGAACATCAGCTTCCTGACGTCACACTGATTGCCTATCCCGTGATCTCGGAAAAGGCGAAGGCCGAACCGTGGTGGTCGAATGTGGACTCTGCGCGGCCGCTGTTTCTTGAGTACCTGAAATATTTGCTTGCCTGCACCCGCATGCGTATTGATCCCGATAGCGCTGTGTGAAGGAGCGCCAGTGATCATTCTCCTCCGCTCGATTGCCTTCAATGTGTTGTTCTATCTCAACACGATCATTTATCTGATCGCCGCGCTGCCGACTTTCTTCATGCCCTATCGCGCTATTGTCGCAGTGGCGAAGTCATGGGGCCGCACGAACCTCGTTCTGTTGCGCGTGGTAGCTGGCATTGACTGTGAAATCCGTGGACGCGAAAAAATCCCCAAGGGCCCTATCATCGTTGCCGCAAAGCATCAGTCCGCTTGGGAAACGTTCGCGCTCCTGCCGTTGCTCGACGATCCCTTGTTCATCCTCAAGCGCGAACTGCAATGGATTCCGATTTTTGGCTGGCTCACAATCAAAGGTCGCATGGTGCCAGTCGACCGCAGCGGTGGGCCTCATGCTTTCGCTGCTACGATCGAGCGTGCGCGTATCGAGCTGGCCGCCAATCGCCAACTCATCATCTTTCCCGAGGGTACGCGGCGGCCAGCCGGGGCAGAGCCGCGGTACAAGCTTGGCGTGGCCCATCTTTACGCGGCGGGAGGCGTGCCCTGCGTTCCGATCGCCCTCAATTCCGGTCTGTTCTGGCCGCGCCGGTCGCTGCGGCGCTTTCCTGGCACGGTTGTGGCCGAGATACTTGACCCGATTCCGCCAGGCCTCGGCAAAGAGGCATTCGTCGAACGGCTTCAAAACGACATTGAAATAGCGACCGCACGACTGATTGCTGAGGGGCGGGCAAACTTAGGTCAATGATGTCCGCTCAACCGGCGGCCGATTCATGAATGCCTTTAAGCTGCTCCGCCAGCACATGCAAATCGCCATCGCGAATTCCGAGCGTGCGCAGTTCTTTCATGGCCGCCAGCACGTAGTCGCGGCAGGCTCCGGAGCGGCCGTGGCCCTGGCGTGCGTAGTGCAGTTGTTGCGCGAGGGTCAGCCGTCCGGCGTATTGGCGATGGCCTCGGTCGACGACATAACAAAGCGCATGAACGCCTTCTTCCGGATCGTCGTCGAGCCAGACCCTCCGCCAAGCCTCGCGATAAACCCGAGTGACCTGTTCGCGGCCGCGCAGATAGTCGATCGTTTCGCTTCGGCGGGCCGACGCCACCCGGTAGGCTATTCCACGGCAATTGCCGCCGCGATCAAGCCCGAATACCAAGCCGGGCTTCTCCGGGGTTCCACGATGCACAAACGAATAAACGCAGAGCGCGCGATGGGCCCCCACGAGCCGTGCGTTGCGGCGCTCGAGAAAATCGAAGCCCGGCCGCCACATGAGCGAGCCGTAGGCGAAAACCCAGAAGTCCTCGTTGATTTGATTGGAACGTGTGTTCATCGTGGCGGGGCTGAACCACGGCGTT
>DATFVF010000066.1:0-5132 GCA_035260465.1 Pseudolabrys sp.
CGCTCGGATCGATCATATGGGAGATCGGCAATGCAGATCAAAAAGCACGATAGGAGCCATACGGTGGAACTCAAAGACGGTTCCGCATGGCGCATCTGGCCCTCGGATATTCCCAAGACCCTGCAGTGGCTGCCGACGACGGAGGTCGATATCGCGGACATTGACGATGAAATCTGTTCGCACGCGCTGATCAATCGCTCATCGAGCCGAAGTCCGCAAGCGCAAGAGCTGGTCAGACTGTCTTTGGTTGGCCAGTTTGAACGTCGTCCCTTACGCCGGCGAAAGATCGTCTGCTTAGCAGAGCCCAGCCCCATCGATCGCAACGTTTTGCCGCTCGACATAGCCGGCCTCGCCGAGGGCCGCGCGAAACGCGGCAACCTGGAGCGCACAATTGACCTTGAGGCCTTCCGCCGCCTTAACCGACGCGTCCTTCAATTCGTCGAGCGCAGCTCGCTGCGCCGGCGTAGGCTGGACCGCCTGGGCGATGCGATCGATCGGCAGGTCGGTCACGCCCGGGCACATCAGCAAGACAGTCACAGCGCGAGCAAATATCCTTACTGGAGCAGTGAAATTAGAGTTGTAGCAGTCATTCCCGTCCGGTCGTGCCGCGCCAGCGCGCAAATTGCTGCACGCGGTCGCCGTCGTCTCGCGTTGCACGGCGTTCCAAAGCTTCACGAATGGACTTTTCCAGAGCCGATAGCTGGAACGGCTTGCGCAAAATCGCGAATCGGACTTGCGCCGTTTGCACCACGTCGTTGTAACCGCTAGTGAGAACGACGGGGATCTGCGGATAGTGGTTGGCGATTTCCTGAGCCAGCGCGATGCCGTTCATGTCGCCGGGCATGACGACGTCGCTGAAAACAAGATCGACCTTGTCGCCGCGTCGCAGCCGGTTCAGCGCGTCGGCGGCATTTCCCGCCCGCGCGGTCTGATAGCCGAGCTGCTCGACGAGCGAAGCGGCGATGTCGGCGACCTCCGCATTGTCCTCGACCACGAGAATGGTGCCCTCTCCGGGCACGATGGGTTGGGTCGGAGGCGCCTGCACGGTCTCGACCGGTATCGCCTGCCGGCGCGGCAGATAAATGGTGATGGTGGTGCCGTTGCCGACCGCGCTGGTCGCGACCACGGTACCCCCCGACTGATGAGAAAACCCGTAGACCTGCGCCAATCCGAGACCGGTGCCTTTCCCAAGCGCTTTGGTCGTGAAGAACGGCTCGAAAATCCGCGGCAGGACGTCCGGCGCGATGCCGACACCGGCATCGGTCATCGCAAGGGCGACGAAGTCTCCCTCGAGCTGGCCCACTTCGTCGCTTTTCTTCAGACTGACGTTTCGCGCCGACAGCGTGATCGAGCCTCCGCCGGGCATGGCATCACGCGCGTTGACCGCGATGTTGACCAGCGCCAACTCGAGTTCCGCGATGTCGACCTCGACCGGCCAGACATCGGCCGGGATGTCGCACTTGAGCTGAACGTTCCCGCGCAACGAGCCGACCAGCATTTCATGCACCGCTTCGATGCGTTCCTTGAGGTCGGTGACCACGGGGTTGAGCGGCTGCCGCCGCGAGAACGCCAGCAGCTGGCGCGTCAAGCTCTCGCCGCGATTGGCGGCCGAGTGCACCGCGTCGATCGCCTGCAGATGCTTGGGGTCGGTGAGTCGCCGGCGTAGAAGCTGCGCGTGACCGCTGACGATCATCAACAGATTGTTGAAGTCGTGGGCGATGCTGCCGGTCAGCTGGCCGAGTGCTTCCATCTTCTGAGACTCGGCGAGCTGCTCCTGTGCTCGCTCAACCGATGCTTGAGCCTCGCGTCTCTCGGTGATGTCGCGCGTAATCTTGACGAAGCCGGCAAGGGTGCCCACCTCGTCGCGGACCGCCTCGATCACGGCGCTCGCCCAGAACAAGCTCTTGTCACGCCGCACGCGCCAGCCCTCGACGGCACATTTGCCCTCGTAGGCGGCGACCTGGAGCGCCCGCGCAGGCTCGCCGCGCTGTTGCTCCTCCTCGGTGTAGAAGAGACTGAAGTGCTGCCCGACGATTTCCGGCGCGGTGTATTGGTGAATTCGCTGCGCCCCCACGTTCCAGTTGGTGATGTAGCCGCTGCGGTCGAGCATGAAGATCGCGTAATCGGTGACGCCTTGGATGACGGTCCGAAAGCGCCATTCGCTCTCCAGCAGCGCCTCTTGCACCTTGCGGCGCTCGGCGATGTCGTGCTTGAGCGCGGCTTCGACGCGCTTGCGCTGCTCGACCTCCGTATGAAGGACCTCGGTGGCCTGCTGGAGGGTCGCGGTGCGTTCCTCGACCGTTTTCTGCAGGTCGTCATGCGCGCGCTGTAAATCCTCCTCGGCGCGGCGCCGGTTGGTGACGTCCTCCGCGACCACCATGAGGTGGCGCACGGCGCCGTTGCGATCGGTGATGGCCGAGACGTTGTTGCGGACCCATAAGCGCGAGCCATCGGGCAGCACGTTTCTCGTCTCGACGACGAATCCCTCTCCGGTGTCGATTGCCTGCTCGATGAGATTGCGGATGTAGGGCAGGTCGTCGGGCTCGGTCAGATCTTGGATGGGCATCTGCAGCAGTTCCGGCGCCGGACGCCGAACGATGCCGCAAAATCCATTGTTGACCAGCGTGAAACGCCCCGCCGTGTCGATTTGGGCGATGCCCACGACGGATTGACTGAACATGGCGCGGAGAATGTGCTCCTGCTGGCGCAATTTGGCTTCGGTGCGTTTTCGCACCGCGACATGCGCACTCAGGGCGAGGCTGACAACCGAGATGCAGAGCATGAACGCGATCAGCAGCAAGAACGCGTCATCGGGGGTTGCGCCCGCGAACGGCCCGCCGCCCGCCAACGTGCCCCAGGCGGCAAAGCACGCGAGGATGAGCACGGCGGTCGCGGTGTCGCGCCCCCCACACCGCAGCGCGGCCCACAACAGCGGCAGCGCTGCCAGGAACGCCAGCGCGCTCCTGTTCACGCTCTGCTCGATGAGCGGACTGAAAGCGATGAGGCCCACAGCGCACGCTGCGACGATGGTGGCGCCGGAGGCCAAGACCTTATCCAAATTGAAGGCTCGGAAATCCGCGATCGCCCAAAGCACGACGGCCGGCGTGATCACCAGCGCGCCTGCCGCGTCACGGAGCCACCATCTGGCGCCTATGGCGATCAAGTTCCCCCAGTCGACGTCTGCGGCGAGGTACAGGCTACCGGCGCCCACGAGCGCGCCGATCATGGTGCTGGGTCCGAGGCCGACCAAGGCGAATTTCGCCACTCCGGCCGCCGTATCGAAGGTTTTGCGGCCCTGGGACCAGACGTTGATCAGATAGGCGCCGACGACCGCTTCAAGCGTGTTGCCCGCGGCAACGCCCAAGGACAGCACAAACGAATCAGCAGCGGTCGCATCGGTTATGTCGGTCGGCACGCCGACGGCAAATGCCGCGGCAAAAATCGCCGGCCAAACGCGCAGGCCGCGCAAGAGGATAGCGGCCAGCGCCAACCCGGTCGGCGGCCAGATGGGCATGGCACTGGAATGAAGCGACGCCAGCGTGAGGCTGACACTTGCCAGAACGGAATACGCGGCGCCGACGACCACCAGGTCGAGGCCGTATTTCGCTAGACCGCTCGGGTCCAGCGCTAAGAGAAATTTTGTCCCTAGCAAACGAGTCACGGCATGCCCCCGCATCCGCCAACTGCGTCCACAATACGCGCTGTTTAACCATATGCAAAATCTCCACGTTCGCGCGTCGAACGTACCAAGCGATAAAAGCGATCAACACACATGGGCAAGCCCCTATTTGCCTTTTCCTGGAAAGGTGGACTTCAGTGCGGCGAAGACGATCACCCAGGTCGCACCGGCCGCTATTGAGACTACAATGCCGGTCTGACCGAAGCCGAGCAGCAAAATTGAAAGGCTAAGGATTGACGCAAACGTGGCAATCGATACGTTGCCGATAAAATCGGTTTTGTGGCGAGCCGTCTCGACCTCCTGCCGAAGGGCCACCAAGGACCTATCATTACCGATGCTCGATGCTTTCGAAAAATTTTCATCTGTCGTCATATTCTCGAACGCATAAGTGTTGATCAGAAGCGTAGCATACTCGTTCAAATCAAAGTCCCAGCTTTGCTCATTCTGCAAGGGCTCTGTCTCAAAATGTATAAGGTGGGGGATCCGGCTGGGACCGCGAGACCAAAGGTCCTTCGGCGGCGCCGAACTGCTGGGCAAGCTTGCGTCGCTCGGGTGCGATGTCGATGCGATGACGCGGGCGCCCATCTCGACGGCTAGCTGCGTCGCCGACAGGCCCACCGGGCCCTGGCCGAAACTTGCAAAAGAAAACATCGACCCCAGCGGCGTGCTGGTCCTTCGGCACACGCCGCACGAGCGAGGGCTTAGAAAAGTCCTTCCTTGGCTTGCCGCTGAACATCCCGACATTTTCAACGCATACCAGTCAACGCAAGATGTCAAGGTCGAAGCTGCCATGCTTAAAGCGAAGCATGTGGCTTTCAATGATTGGCACCGATTCATTCTTCATTAGTCGGAGCGAACAACTCGCCGCACTCGTGGTCCGCCATGCGATTCCTGCCGGTTTTTACTTTCGCGAGTTTGTCGTGGCCGGCGGCCTGATGAGCTACGGCACGAGTCTTGCCGATGCATATCGTCCAAAGGCTCTACACCGGGCACGAAGGGGTAGCCGGTGCCTCGGTCTATGTCGCGAGCAAGCTCGGTGGCGCTGGAAGCGGCCAACTCTGGAGTGCGCGTTAATGCCCTCGCGCCGGGTCCGAAACTGCCTCAAGCGGAATTTTCGTCTCCGGTTGGAATCAATCCATAAATTTTGCGATAGGTCGCTCTAAGCTCCTCCTCCTTGCGGCCGCCAAAGGTGTACGCAGGGGACATAAGAGGCTCCGCCGATTGCAGTTTGATCAGAACAACGTGGTTGGTCGGATATTCAGGTCCGTGATGCTTCAATAACCAGGCCTGGCCCCAGTCATAGATCGGATGACCGGATGCTGCCCCGCGCGAGCGAGTTAGCTGGTGGAGACCGGACTGCGTGGCTGGGGTGAGAGGATTCGAACTCAGATATCCGTGCGAGAGCTATGTATTTGAGATGTCGTCATAACTCCCGTCGGCTGGGCCCAAACTA
>DATFVF010000067.1:0-15653 GCA_035260465.1 Pseudolabrys sp.
TGATAGGAATAGCGGAACTGGTCAACCGGTGTGACGCTTGAAAGCGTGTAACCGCCTCCAATCAAAATCTTCGCGTCGCGGGCAAACGTCGCCGCATCGCATGAAACAGCAATTACGATCGGGAGCGTGCTTTTGGCCAGCTCGCGCGCCTGCGCGTCTGCGCCCTGACGCGGTGGATCGAACACGACCGCATCGAAAGGCTTCAGTTCGTTCGCCATGAAAGGGCGCCTGAAAAGATCGCGCGTCTGGGCTTCAACCGGTTTAAGCCCGGATGTTGTCGCGGCCGCGCGCTCCAACGCCCTGACGGCCGCTGGATCCGCATCGGCGGCGCAGATGCGTGCATGCTCGGCGAGCCGCAGTGCAAATGTGCCGATGCCCGCGAACAAGTCGGCAACGTATTTGGCCTTGCCGAGGTGCTCGAGCACAAGCCGCGCCAACGTCGCTTCGCCTTCCGCCGTTGCCTGCAAAAACGCAGCCGGCGGCAGCGGCACGTCGGCGCGGCCGACGCGCAATAGCGGCGGCGCGCGCTGGGCTACCAGTTCGCCGTGACGGGTCAGTCGGGCAAGTTTATGCGCGTCCGCCACCCGCGCGAGCGCGCCCATGCGTTCGGCATTGAGCGTGCCCGAACCGCGCACGTCGATATCAAGTCCGGAGTCGGTCGCAGTCGCCTGGATATCGAGCGGCTTGCCAGCGGGCTTGAGCGTCTCGGCGATCGCCCAGGCGGCACGAAGCGCACCGTCAAGTCCGGGGGCCAAAACGGGGCATTCGTCTATCGCGACGATGTGATGCGCGCGCGGCGCGGTAAAGCCAACCTCCAGAATGTTGCGGGTGCCCCGTCGGGCATGCAGTACCGCGCGCCGGCGCCCTGTGCCATGCGCATCGATCAGGTCGGCAACGGGCGCGACAATGTTCGCTTGTGCCAGCGATTCGATTACCAACGAGCGCTTCCATAAGTGGTATTCGGCCAGCGACCAGTGTTGGAGTGCACAGCCGCCACAGACACCGAAATGCTTGCAGATCGGCTCGGCTCGTTCGTGGCTGGGTTTGTCGAGATGGATCAAATGCCGGCGATCCGGGTGTCCGGCGACCGGTTCGACTGTGACAACCTCACCGGGCAATGTGTACGGCACGTAAACGGGTCCGCTCGCGGTATCGGCGACACCGTCGCCGCGATGACCAAGGCGGGCAATGGTGAGTTGCTCAGTCACGTTCGGCTCCGAGCAGAAATTCGGCATTGCCGTCGCCGCCTGCGATTGGCGAAGGGACAATTCCGAGTACGCGACATTTGAGCGAAGTGACAAACCGCATCGTGTCGTCACAAACGGCGTTGTGAATAGCGGGGTCGCGCACAACGCCTTTTTTCATCGCGCCGCGGCCAGCTTCGAATTGGGGCTTAATCAGTGCGATGAATTGCGTGGGAGCTCTGGCGAGGGCCAGTGCCGCCGGCAGGACCAATTTGAGAGATATAAAGCTGACGTCGATTGTGAGGAGGTCCGGCGGATCGTCGAGCCGGGCAGGGGACAGCGCGCGAATGTCGGTGTCCTCAAAAGAAATGATTTCCGGCCGAACACGCAACGAGTCGTGTAGCTGGGCGTGGCCCACATCGACCGCATAGACGCGTCGTGCGCCGCGATCGAGCAAAACTTGTGTGAATCCGCCAGTCGAGGCACCGACATCGAGGCAAATACGTTCTTTTGGGACGAAACCAAAATGTTCGAGTGCTGCCGCGAGCTTCACGCCACCCCGCGACACGTACGGATGTGCCGCGCTCGCAGACAGGGCTGCATCGACGAGGATTTCTTCAGAGGCTTTGCTCACAACCTGCTCGTCGGCCGTCACGAGGCCGGCTTCGATTGCGGCCTGCGCTTTGGCGCGGCTTTGAAATAGACCACGCTCGACGAGGAGGCGGTCGATGCGTCGGCGTTGCGCGGTCATCTGCTCATTTCGCGCTGCGGGTGACAATGGTCAATCTGGAACAAAGTTTCTGGCACGACGGTTAGCAGAATTGGACCGACAATTTCTTGTGACGGTCGCCATAGCTGGCTGATTGAGGAGACGTAGTATGGCACGTAAATATTCGAAAGGTGCATCGAAGTATGTCGAGCGCGCGATGAAGAAGCGCAATAAGGGCACGCTCAAAAGTGGACGCAGCGGTAAGAAGGTCAAAAGCCGCAAGCAGGCGATCGCTATCGGCCTTTCGGAAGCGCGCAAGAAGGGAAAGAAAGTGCCGCGTAAAAGGAGGCTTTAAGATTCGTCAGGCGAGCTTGATCGTCTCTGCTCCCACGTCTTTGCCCAAGGCCTCAAAGACCTTGGTGACGATTGCTCGTGCGTCGAGGCCAGCCGCCGCGTACATCGCCGCGGGTGTGTCCTGGTCGACGAACACATCCGGTAGCACCATGCAGCGCACGCGCGCACCGCTGTCGAGTAGACCTTGCTCGGCGAGCGATTGCAAAACATAGGCGCCAAAGCCGCCGATTGAGCCTTCCTCGATCGTCACCAGTACCTCGTGTTCACGCGTAAGCCGTGCAAGCAATTCGGCGTCGAGAGGCTTGGCAAATCGCGCGTCCGCGACCGTGGTTGACAAGCCGAGTGCGTTGAGTTCTTTGGCCGCTACAAGGCATTCGCCAAGCCGCGCGCCGTAGGAAAGAAGCGCCACTTTGTGGCCCTCTTGTAAAATTCGGCCTTTGCCGATCTCCAGCGGTATTCCTTCCGCCGGCATCGGAACGCCAAGGCCTTCGCCGCGAGGATAGCGCAGCGCGCTTGGCCGGTCGTCGATTGCAACCGCTGTCGCAACCATGTGCACCAACTCGGCCTCGTCGGCGGCCGCCATCAACACAAATCCGGGCAAACAGCCGAGATAGGCGACGTCGAATGCGCCCGCATGTGTCGGCCCGTCGGCTCCGACCAGGCCGGCGCGATCAATTGCGAAGCGGACTGGCAGGCGCTGGATAGCGATGTCGTGGACAACTTGATCATACGCGCGTTGCAGGAACGTGGAATAGATCGCGGCAAATGGCTTAAAACCCTCGGCGGCGAGACCGCCGGCAAAGGTCACGCCGTGCTGTTCGGCGATCCCGACATCGAAGCAGCGATCAGGAAACTCTTTCTCGAAAATGTCTACGCCTGTTCCCGAGGGCATCGCCGCGGTGATCGCGACGATTTTGTCGTCCTTGCGCGCCTCTTTGACCAGGCTCTGGCCGAAGACCTTTGTATATTGTGGCGCATGTGACTTTGATTTTGCCTGTGCGCCGGTGGCGACATCGAATTTGACGACGCCGTGATACTTGTCGGCGGAAATCTCCGCCGGTGCATACCCTTTGCCCTTTTGCGTCACCACGTGCACGAGAATCGGCCCGGCTTCGGCGTCACGAACGTTGCGCAGCACCGGAAGCAGATGATCGAGATTGTGCCCGTCGATCGGGCCGACATAATAAAATCCCAGCTCTTCGAACAGCGTGCCGCCGGTCCAGAAGCCACGCGCGAATTCCTCGGCGCGCCCGGCCTTTTCTTCGAAGAACTTGGGCAGGTGTCGTGCGAGCTGTTTTCCGATATCGCGGAGTGTCCGATAGGTCTTGCCCGAGATTAACCGCGCCAAATAGGCGGACATGGCGCCCACCGGCGGTGCGATCGACATATCGTTGTCGTTGAGAATGACGACCAGCCGTTCATTCCGCGCGCCGGCGTTATTCATCGCTTCATAAGCCATGCCGGCGGACATGGCGCCGTCGCCGATGACGGCTACGACATTGTTCGTTCTACCGTCGAGGTCGCGCGCCACCGCCATGCCCAGTGCGGCTGAGATGGAGGTCGATGAATGAGCTGCGCCGAATGGGTCGTATTCGCTCTCAGCGCGCTTGGTGAATCCGGACAGCCCGCCGCCCTGACGCAAGGTACGAATGCGATCGCGCCGGCCCGTGAGAATTTTGTGGGGGTAGCTTTGGTGGCCGACATCCCAAATGACTTTGTCGGCGGGTGTGTCGAACACGTAATGCAGCGCTACGGTCAGCTCGATTACGCCCAACCCTGCACCAAGATGGCCGCCAGTGTTAGCGACTGCGTCGACGGTTTCGGAGCGCAGCTCATCGGCGAGCTGCTTGAGCTGCTCAGCTGACAGGTTTTTGAGATCGCGCGGGAAGCGGATGCGATCGAGCAGGGGGGTTTTGGAAGTCTCCGACAAAAGCAACTCCAACAGAATAAGCCAATCCGGCAGGGGGTGGCCCGCACCAGCCGGGCCAGGGTCACTTACACCAAATTCGCCATGGGCCGCAATTCACTGTGTCCGCTACCGAAACTAACCGCCAGTGGGCCAAATCAGCGCCGGGTCAGTCCACGTCGAGTGGTTCACTGCCGGTCGGCTTGCCATTGGCGTCGAGGGTGATCTTTTCCACCCGTGCTTCGGCCTGACGCAGCAGTTCTTCGCAGCGTTTTTTGAGCGCCTCGCCGCGTTCGTAAATGGCGACCGATTCCTCGAGCGGCACTTTGCCCTCTTCGAGGCGTTTGACGATCGATTCCAGCTCTTCGATCGCCCGCTCGAAAGGCAGCTTTTTCACATCGGCGTGAGTATCGGCCATCTTTGACTTTCCAGCGATTCGTGCGGGCGCATCCTATGCCTTCGCAAGGCGTCGAGGATAGCGCGGATTTTTTAGCCGTGCATCAACGCGGTGACGTGGGCGGCCACCGAACGCGATAAACCCTGCAAATCGTAGCCACCCTCGAGCAGCGAAACGACGCGGCCCTTAGCGCTTGCGTCGGCGATTTCCATCAGCTTCTTGGTGGCCCAGGAAAAGTCCGTTTCCACCAGGTTCAGGTTCGCGAGTGGATCGCGCGTGTGCGCATCGAAGCCCGCAGAGATGATGACGATATCCGGCTTAAATTCCCGCAGGCGTGGCAGGATGACGGTGTCGAACGCCTCGCGGAAAGCATCGCCTCCATCTCCGGCCGACAGTGGCGCATTGACGATCGTGTTGAAATCTCCGCGTTCGCCAACCGCGCCGGTGCCGGGATAGAGCGGCATTTCGTGCGTCGAGCAATACATCACGCTCTTGTCGGACCAGAAAATATCCTGCGAACCATTGCCATGATGGACGTCAAAATCGACGACCGCCGCGCGTTCAACGCCGTGGGTCTTTTGGGCATAACGGGCCGCGATCGCCGCATTGTTAAACAGACAAAAGCCCATTGGCCGTGCGGTTTCGGTGTGGTGGCCCGGGGGGCGCGTAGCAACGAAGGCATTCGCCGCGTTGCCTGTCATGACTTCGTCGACTGCGAGCTTTGCGCCACCGACCGCGCGCAGTGCCGCCTCGAAACTACCTGGCGACATCGCAGTGTCGGCGTCGAGCCGCACCAGGCCTTCAGTCGGCGAGGCATCGCGGATCGCCTCGATGTAGTCGATCGGATGACAAAGCGCGATGATATCGACAGACCCCAGCGGCGCTTCGACGCGCGCCAGCGATTGAAACTTTTCGTCCTCCAAAGCCTGCTCGATCGCGCGCAAGCGATCCGGCCGCTCCGGATGGCCGGCGGGCGTCAGGTGGTTGAGGCAGGCGGAATGGCTGAGAAGCAGGGTAGACATCGACCTAGACTTAAACACTCGCGAGGCTTCGTGGAAGTACTCATCGTTACTTTGGACCCAAGGTAACCCCATTGGGTGGCGAGCTACTGTCGGGCACGAAGAAATCGACTTGCAGCGGCTGGCTGGGATCGACGCGGTACTGGTCAAAATCGCTGATGCCCTCGCCCGCCAGGAATGTGTCGTCGATCAGAAAGTTCCCGGTAAAGTTCTTGGGCTTTTTAAAAATACGGCAGGCGGCTTCGGCGATGATCTCTGGTTTTCGCGACCGGCGCATCATTACGTCGCCGCCGAGCAGATTTTTGATTGCCGCAGTCGCAATGGTGGTTCGCGGCCATAACGCGTTGACCGCAACTTTCCCGCGCAATTCGCCCGCGAGGCCCAACACCACCAGGCTCATTCCGAACTTCGCCATCGAATACGCTGTATGCGGCGCGAACCACTTCTCAGCCATATCGAGAGGTGGCGACAGCATCAGAATGTGCGGGTTCGTCGCTCGCGCGAGGTACGGGGTGGCGAATTTCGACACCATGAACGTGCCACGCGCATTGATCTGCTGCATCAGATCATAGCGGCTCATCGCGGTGGCAGCGACCGGAGCGAGCTGAATAGCGCTTGCGTTGTTCACGACGATATCGATACCGCCGAATTTCTCTGCGGTTTCATCGAGCGCCGCCTGCACGGCCGCGTCGTCGCGCACGTCGACTGCGATCGGCAGCGCGCGGCCACCGGCTTTTGCGATTTCCGCGGCGGCGGTGTGGATGGTGCCCTCAAGCTTCGGATGTGGCTCAACCGTCTTGGCGGCGATTGCAATATTGGCGCCTTCAGCGGCTGCCTTGAGTGCGATCGCGAGCCCAATGCCTCGGGATCCGCCGGTGATGAATAAAGTCTTGCCCGCCAAAGACATCGGCGTTTTTGTCCTGTGTCAGTCCGCGAGCGCTGATTGCGCAGCGGTGATGCTGTCGGCGCCTTCGGTGACGCTACGGCCAAGCCCTGATGCTTCGACGGCAATATTCTCGGCGAAGAAGCGTGCGAGTGCCGTGCGCGCGGCACCGTTTCCTTCGCGCAGTGATACCAGCGCCTGCTCCGCCAGCATACAGCCGCCGGCTGCATTGGCGAACAATCTTAAATAGGGTGTAGCGCCCGCAAGCGCAGTGTCGGAAGACGTCTGTGCGAGGAGCCATTGCGTCGTGCGTTCGAGCGTATCGATCGCGTCGCCAAGCCGTCCCGCCGTTTCACCAAAATTGAGAGCATTGCTCGACCTCACAGCGTTCACGGTGTTGCGCAATTCGTCGATGTAGCGACCGACAACCTTGCCGCCATCGAGGGGAATCTTGCGCGCAACCAGATCGATCGCCTGGATGCCGTTGGTGCCTTCGTAGATTGCGGCGATGCGCGCATCGCGAAAATGCTGCGCGGCACCGGTTTCTTCCACATAGCCCATGCCGCCGTGGACCTGTACACCGAGAGACGCCACTTCTATGCCGACGTCCGTCGAAAAAGCCTTCGCTACGGGTGTCAGGAGCGATGCCCGGTCGTGTGCGTCTTTGCGCGCGGCATCCGTTTTCGCGCGAAGGGATCGATCGATGGCGACGCCGGTGGCAAAGCAGATTGCGCGCGCCGCGCCCGTAAGCGCGCGCATGGTGAGCAGCATGCGTTTAACATCGGGGTAGGCAATGATTGCACCCGCCGGGCCTTGCTTGCGTTCGCGCGCATAGGCCAGTGCTTGCTGCGTCGCGCGTTCGGCTATACCCACACCCTGCAAACCGACGGCGAGCCGCGCACGGTTCATCATGGTGAACATACTGGCCATGCCTTTGTGCTCTTCCCCGATGAGAAAGCCGACGGCTCCGCCTTGGTCGCCATAGACCATGGTGCAGGTGGGAGAAGCATGGATGCCGAGTTTGTGCTCGACCGAATGCGCACGCACGTCATTGCGCGAACCGTCCGGCATGATTTTCGGCACGAGGAAAAGAGAGATGCCCTTGGTACCCGGTGGCGCGTCGGGCAGACGCGCAAGGACGAAGTGAATAATGTTGTCCGTGAGGTCGTGTTCGCCGTAGGTAATGAAAATCTTCGAGCCGGTGATGCGGTAGCTGCCGTCGGTCGCGCGCTCGGCTTTGCTGCGTAATGCACCGACGTCGGATCCGGCCTGTGGCTCTGTGAGCTGCATCGTGCCCATCCATTCGCCGCTGATGAGCTTGCCTAGATATTTTTGTTTAAGCGCGTCGCTGCCATAGGCATGCAAGGCGTCGATCGCGGCCATGGTCAAAACAGGCCCGATTCCGAAAGCCATGGAGGCCGAATTCCACATCTCAACGCAGGCTGCGTTCACGGCATGGGGCAAATCCTGGCCACCCCATTCGGCCGGCGCGGCGAGGCCGTTCCAGCCGGCCGCGGCCCAAGCCGTGTAGGCATCTTTCCAGCCTGGTGGAGTCGTGACATTGCCGTCCTTGAATGGAGTCCCGAATTTGTCACCGACGCGGTTGAGTGGCGCGATGACCTCATTCGCGAAACGCCCGGCTTCGGCCAGCACCGAATCGATTGTCTCCTCATCGAGATCGCCGTAGAGGCCCTCCGCTAATGCGGCTTTCAGGCCGGCGGCATGCTTGAGGGCGAAAGCGATGTCGGCTGTCGGGGCGCGGTAAGTCATAGTGGCTAATCTAGCCCCGACCCAAGGCCGGTCAACGCACGCTTTGCCTCATATATTGAGTGTATGGAGGGCGTTGATCGGGCAGGTCCGCGCCGCTATGGTCCGGCCGCCGCACGCGAAATCGCTTCGAAGCGGCTTTCCGGTACCTGTTGGGGCGTAGCCAAGTGGTAAGGCAGCGGATTTTGATTCCGCCATTCCCAGGTTCGAATCCTGGCGCCCCAGCCAGCCGTCCAGGCTCTTCGTATACTTAGTGCATTGCCGCGAAGAAGCCCGCTAACGCGGCGCCTTTTGAATTCGACATCCGTCTCTGAGTTACAAATTCCAGCCTTCAACGCAGCAGTAGGCTGAAAATCTCCGCTCGGAATCTGAAATATTCCCGAATTTCGGAGAAAGTAGCCGGAGACTGGTTTGATGTCGACTGCGTGACGGGGCAAGCATTCGATACAAAGGTTGCACTAGCCCTCGAACTGCCCGACCTACCGACTCTTAATCAGCGGGTCCAAGGTTCGAGTCCTCGTGCGCCCACTTTTTTGGAATGTACATCACAAATTTCGTTGCGTTCCGAGCCGACGTGGCGGTCGATAAGGCGAGGCTTTTACTCTTTGCTCGCAGCGTCGGCCCCTACGGCCATTTCTTCGCGCAGCGCTGCCCATTTCAGCAAATCGTCGAGCGCCGGGCATAGAGCCTGACCCCAGTCCGTCAGACCGTACTCCACCTTGGGCGGCACCTGATGGTGGACGATCCGCTGTATCATGCCGTCGTTTTCCATCTGGCGAAGCTGCTGGATCAGCATCTTCTGGGAAATCGCCGGAATAGCCCGCTCCAGCTCCGAGAAGCGCAGGATCTTCCCGCCGAACAGATGGAACAGGATGAGGAGCTTCCATCGTCCTTCGAGCACTTTGAACGCCCGCTCCACGTCCTGCGCGGCGGCGACAGGCGTGTATTCCTCGCCCTTACTCTTGGGTGAGTACCTTACTTTTTTGTGCGTTCTTGCCATTCGGTAAGTGTATCGCCACCATTAATTGCAGGCAACCCCGACAACGGAGAACGGAGCCGATAACAGAAAGGAGATCGCCATGCCATTACCGCTGCCCAAACCGATCGAAGTCTTCATGTCATCCGAAAACACGCACGACACTAACGCGCTTGCAGAGTGCTTCGCTTCGGACGCCACGGTGCAGGACGAAGGCGAGACGTTGAAGGGCCTTAAGGCCATCAAGGCGTGGCGATTAGAGACCGCAAAGAAATACCAGCACACGCTTGAGCCGGTCGCCGCATCCGCGCGTGGCGGCAAGACCGTCGTCAGCACGAAGCTCATCGGGAACTTTCCCGGCAGCCCGGTCACGCTCGATTTCGTGTTCACTCTCGAAGGCGGCAAGATCGCCGCGCTGGAGATAAAATCATGAGCGGCTATCTGGGACTTGAGGGCAAGCGTGCGCTCGTGACGGGCGGCACCAAGGGCGTCGGTCAGGCCGTTGTCGCAGCGCTGCGCGAGGCGGGAGTAAGTGTCCTGACCACAGCCCGTTCGCAACCTGAAAAACTTTCCAATTTTGGGCATTTCGTCGTCGCCGATGTATCAACGGCGGAAGGATGCGCCGTTGTCGCGGACGCCGTCCGCGACCGACTTGGCGGATTAGAAATCATCGTGCATGTCGTCGGCGGTTCTGCCGCTCCGGCCGGCGGCTTCGCAGTGCTCGACGACAACGAATGGCACAAGGCGCTGGACCAGAACCTCTTCGCCGCCATCCGCCTCGATCGCGCGCTGCTGCCTGCAATGATCGAGCAAGGCTCCGGCGTCGTTGTGCATGTTACCTCGATTCAGGACCGGATGCCCTTGCCCGAAGCCACCATCGCCTATGCGGCTGCGAAAGCCGCGCTCTCGAACTACAGCAAGGCCCTGTCCAAGGAAGTGAGCCCCAAAGGCGTGCGCGTCGTCCGCGTTTCGCCCGGCTGGGTCGAGACTGATGGCGCGGTCGGCCTAGTCAAGGAGATCGCGCGACAGAACGCCACCGACTACGAAGGCGGCCGCAAGATTGTGATGGACTCGCTTGGCGGTATCCCGCTTGGCCGTCCGGCAAAGCCGCGAGAGGTAGCTGACCTTGTCGCGTTTCTGGTTTCGCCGCGCGCCGCCTCCATCACCGGGACGGAGTATGTCATCGACGGCGGGACCGTGCCGACCGCGTAAGGTTCTCCCCAACGGCAACGCTTGCGGCTTCTGAATTGCGCGGGAGAGCTTCGAAAACGCCACACACTCACAGCCGTCGCTATCACTAGCTTCTCATCGACGAGCCTAGCAAAACCATTGTGGCTCTTATTGCTTGTAATCGTTCGGCCCCGAGTACTCTCGTTCAATTCGGAGAATGACAGGCGGGCGCATCACGCCCGGCAGTCTCACCCTCCTCAGCAACCGAGGAGACCCAACATGTCATACCAGCAAACGTCACATCCGATCGCTTCTGCTCGCAAGCCATGGAATAAAGGGCAACTGACGGGCGCTAAGCCGCCGCTGCAACCCAAACACGTCTGGCTCATCCGCACTCGGCTGCAGGTCGAGGGGGGCGCCCGTGATTTGGCAATGTTCAATTTGGCCATCGACAGCAAATTGCGCTGACGTGGTGGCGCTCAAGGTCGCCGACATTGTCCCGAAAGGCTATGCCGTTGAGCGCGCCGGCATTCGCCAACAAAAGACCGGGCAGCCAGTGCGCTTTGAGTTGACGCCGCAGTCGCGCCGAGCGGTCGATGACTATGTGCGCATCGCCGATAAGACGCCCGGCCCGTTTTTATTTAGCGGTCGCGGTGCGGGGAGGGGCCTCTCCACCCGCAAAAAGCCGTTCCGATAGGCTACCCTTGTGCCCGCAAACTGAGTGACATTCCCGTAAAGAATTGCCTTCAATGATTTCTGAAAGGCGACGCTGCCACGCCTCCAAGGACGATCTTTTCCGATCGAGCAGGTCGGTCCCCACGTAGTGTCGGACTAGTGTTCGAGTCTCTCGGCCCCCTGCTTCGTGTCCGATCACTGTAGCGACAAGATCAAGCATGACACCTCGTTCAGTTAGTTGCGTCGCTACCGTCCGCCGTAAATCATGTGTCGTGAATTTCTTGATCGGTAACTTGTCGCCAGCAGGTAGTGTCCTACATGAGCCGCGGTCAAAAACGGTGGCTTTGGCGGACAACTCGCACTGATCCGCTCCGATGTCCGCTTTCATCCAAAAGCAGCGCGATACATGGTGGTCTTAAGAAAATTAAACAGAATAATCGCAGTCAATCCAAAGAATATCAGCCAATCAAGAATTGGTGGTACAAACAAAAAAGTCGAATGTCCGTTCGGATTTCCGTTCAGCCACAACGCAAGTAAAATGACGGCGAGAACCACACGCCCCATCTGTGATGTTTGGTCATTGCCTGTGGGCTTCACACTCGACCAGTCCTGAAGCTGTGGCAAGCACAGCAGTAAAAACATCAGTCGGTAAATAAAATTTGTGCCCAGCATAAAAGATCCGCAATAGATCCCAGCGCCGAAAAGGAATGCGGTCCCGGCCGCGCTGTCAGCAATTACGCAAAGTGCCCTGCGATGGCGAGCACTGGTTGTTGCAACTGCTGCTGCGAAAATAATCGTGATAAGCGCTAGTGCGATCGGCACCCAAGTATTTGTTAGCCCAATCGGCCTTAGACCTGCTTCGTCTCGCAGGTGATCCAACCCGAGAAAAGGAACCTTATATCCATAGGACAGCATAAAAGTTATCGGCGTGTTCAGCCTGATGATAGGCAAGTAATCTAGTATAATTACAAAATAGAGAAATGAGACAAAGACAAGCGCCCCCGCGAAAATAAACGTTCGTCGGTTTGCTCGCGCCGCAAGAGTAACGCAAAAAAGCGGATACAACTTTAATACAACGGCGAGCCCCACTAGCGCGACCGTTAAGAAGACGCGACTAGGCTTTCGACCATCGAAAATCAATGCTGCGCAGCAGACCAAGCCTAAGACGCCCTGGTCAATGTTACCTCGCTCTACTCCCATCATTACCGATGGGGACAATATGGCAACCGAGGCGAGGACTCCATCACCAACGGACCGACCTTTGAACAGCGTAACGATCGCTCCGAACGCAGCGATGGTCATGACCACAGAAATCCACGCCGAGTCGGAACCATCTATCGCGAGATATCTCAACCACAGCCAAACCGGAGGGTAGTTAAACTTAGTGGTCGGATCGCAAGGAGTGAGATCGTATACGTTAAAGTCTTTCGAAGCGCACTCGACGTGATCGGTGATTGCATGCATGTCGAAAAAGTGTGGCTGCAATGGAGTGACGCCAAAAGATCGCCATGTTGCGTCCCATCCAAACCATTGCCCGAAGCAAAGCATTGCCAGTGCGACGAAGAGGCAAGCAGCAACGATTACCGCACCCGATCCGATGGACTGCCGTCGCTGGATTAATTTTGTTTGCATGCGACCTCGCAAAAACAAGGCACGAGAATGTCATTATGCCAAGACCGCGTCGCGGGCTCTTGCCAAATGCCAATCAGCTGTTTTTGGATCAAGCCGCATCGCCCCCGGGGGTTGGTCGCTAGGTCCGGCTGACTGACCGAGTATCGAGCAAGTTTTCTCCCTCTGGCGGCTCCTGAACGGCGGCTGGCTTTCTCTATTAAATATCCAAGGAACGAATTTTTGCCGTGCGGTGCGCCGGAGCCGGCGCGCATTGCAGCACCAAAAACCTCGCGCCATGTGACAACCGCGATCCGGCCTATAATATACCGGTATGCGCCAACAATTGAGACTTCATCCCGATTCGCGGTCCGTCGCGGTGGCACAGATCGAAGTGGAGATCGCGCGTCCGCGCGCCGATATTCTGGTGTTGTCCTATATCGTGACCGGCAACATGGGCGGCATCCGTATGCCGCTTGCCACGGCGGGCGGGCGCAGCGACGAGCTTTGGCGGCATACATGCTTCGAGGCATTTGTCCGCGTCTCACAGGACACCTCCTATTATGAGCTGAACTTTTCGCCTTCCAAGCAATGGGCGGCATACCGGTTCAGCAACTATCGAAAAGGAATGCGTGCGGCGGACGAGATCAGCGGGCTGCCAATCGAAATATTATCGGGGCCTGACCGCTACACGTTGCAGATTTCGATGGATCTTGATCAATTCTTGCGTCTGCCAAGTGACGGATTGTGGCGTCTCGGTTTGTCGGCCTTGATCGAAGACATGAGCGGCCGCGTGTCCTATTGGGCGCTGGCGCATCCGCCGGGGAAGCCGGACTTCCATCACGCAGACTGCTTTGCTTATGAATTTTCTCCGACCGTGACGTCATGAAGTTTGGCATCGATCGACTCATCGCCGAACGTGCTTTGCGTGCTCCGCTCGCAGGCAGGCGCACGGCGTTGCTCGCGCATCCGGCTTCCGTCACAGAAAAACTAACGCACGCTCTGGATGCGCTGGCAGCATGCGGTGACATCAAGATCAGCGCTGCGTTCGGTCCACAGCATGGCCTGCGCGGTGACAAGCAAGACAACATGATCGAGTCATCGTATTTCAACGATCCGGTGCATGGCATTCCGGTCTTCAGTCTTTATGGAGACGTGCGCAGGCCGACGGATGCGATGATGGATTCATTCGATGTGCTCCTCGTCGATCTGCAGGATCTAGGTTGTCGAATCTATACGTTTATCACAACCCTCCGGTACGTCCTCGAGGCGGCAGCGCGCCATCACAAGACTGTCTGGGTATTAGACCGGCCAAATCCTGTAGGTCGGCCTCTCGAAGGTTTGACGCTACGCACCGGCTGGGAAAGCTTTGTGGGCGCGGGACCGCTGCCGATGCGCCATGGGCTCACCCTCGGCGAACTGGGTCTGTGGTTCGTCAGCACGCTCAAGCTCGATGTCGATTATCGGGTCATCGAGATGCAGGACTGGCAGCCCGATGGCGCGCCAGGGTTTGGCTGGCCGTTGGGCGAGCGCACGTGGATCAATCCCAGTCCCAATGCTCCCAACTTGTGGATGGCGCGCGCCTATGCGGGGACCGTGATGCTCGAGGGCACGACGCTCTCGGAAGGGCGCGGCACGACGCGGCCGCTCGAACTATTCGGCGCTCCAGATCTCGACGCGCGGGCGATTATGAAAGAAATGCAATCTCTTGCAACTCGATGGCTCGATGGTTGCCGTTTGCGCGAGTGCTGGTTCGAACCCACGTTCCACAAGCATAAGGGCGAGCTTTGCCACGGCCTACAGATCCATACGGAAGGTCCCTGGTACGATCACCGAACGTTCAAGCCCTGGCGCATTCAGGCGCTCGCGTTCAAGGCGATCCGCCGTCTGTATCCCGACTACCCGCTGTGGCGCGATTTTCCCTATGAGTACGAGCAAGGCAAACGCGCCATCGACGTCATCAACGGCAGCCCGTTGTTGCGGGAATGGGTCGACGATGCATCGGCAAGGCCGCAAGACCTGGACGCGCTGGCGCTGCAAGATGAGCAAACTTGGTTGAGCCGGCGGCGGCAATACCTGCGCTACGGCAAGTCATAGGACTCGACTTCGCCGTCGCGCCAGGTCGCGACAACCGTCATCTCCCGATTGAGGGCAACGAGGTCGGCGCAAGCATCCGAAACAATGGCGCCGCGCTCGTTGTCAAGGCCGAGAAATCGCGCAGGGGTCAGCGAAGCGGCGCGAAGCGCGTCTTCCAGTGGCACGTTAGCTAGTCTGACCACATTGCGCACCGCCGAGGCCATGTCCAGATGCGCCCCCGCCAGAGTGCCCGCTTCCGTGGTTAGTTGTCCGTCAGCCAGCCTGATCGTCTGACCAACAAGTTCGAAACGGTCCAGCGATGTCCCGACCGTCGGCATGGCATCGGTAACAAGAGCAATACGGTCGGGGCCTTTTGCCGCAAACGCTGCTTGCACCGAAACGGGATCGACGTGGATGCCGTCGGCAATGATACCCGCCGTTAGCCGCGGCTCCGCCAGCGCAGCACCGACGATCCCAGGGGCACGCGCACGCAATGGCGGCATTGCATTGAACAGGTGAGTGACGCCGGTTGCGCCTTCCGCGACGGCCCGCGTGACACCAGCGGCGGACGCCTCGCTGTGCCCAATCGAAATCCGCACTCCCGAGGAGGCCAGTGCCAGGACAAAGCCAGCCGGAACGCATTCGGGTGCGAGCGTAATTAGCGATCGGCCGGCGATGGCGAGGTCGCGCAATTGCTCCAGGTCACCCGCACCGGGTTGCACGATCCGACCGGGCCGGTGCACACCCGGGCGTTGCGGACTGATGAATGGACCTTCAAGATGCAGGCCGAGAATACCGTCGCGGCCGGCGGCTGAGCGCGCGGCCGCAATGGCGGTGTGCATCTGCTCCCGCGTATCGCTGATCAAAGTCGGGAGGCAGGCCGTTGTGCCGTAACGGCGGTGCACTCGGGCAATTGCGCGCATGCCGTC
>DATFVF010000068.1:0-11840 GCA_035260465.1 Pseudolabrys sp.
ACCGCCCAAGCGGTTTGAGCGCCGCGCGTTTCTGACTTAGCCGTTGGCAAGCGCGCGGCGCACCGCGTCCAACAGCGCAGCGGCGTCGTACGGCTTTTCAATCACTGGCGCTCGCGGAAATTGTTTGGCGTGCACGTCATCAACGCGCATGCCGGTCAGAAATACGAACGGCGTGCCGTTTTCAGCGAGCAAGCTCGCGACGCCGAGACTATTGCGGTCCGGCCCGCTGAGCTTCACGTCGAGCACCGCAATATCGAAATTCGGCTCAGCACGCAGCAGTGTGATCGCTTCAGGAACGGCCGCGACACAAGTCACGTGCGCCGCGCCGGCGTTTTCGAGAATTTGCTGGATATCGAGCGCGATCAGGAATTCATCGTCGAGCACGAAGCAGCGTTTGCCGCTAAGCAAGGTATCCGACATGGGCAGGAAAGCTCTCCTGATGGAACTTTCCTTTGTGCGCCGAATTGACCCTCGCAGCATTAAAAAAAGACATAGCGCCACAAAAATTTATGGTTGGACCGATCATGCATGATGTCATTAGGCTCGCACGCGGGCGGCGGTTGTTCTGAACCGCGTATGAATCTCCATGAATATCGGAAACGGAAAGCCGAACGGCCGATATACGCCATGCGAACAATGCCCGCTGCGCAAGCGGCCGGGCCTGCGCGAATTCTCCGCTGAAGAACTTGCGTTTGTAAAAACGTTCAAAACCGATGAGCTCCGCGTCGATGCCGGCGCGAGCTTCCTGCGCGAGGGGATGCGCAGTGAGCATCTCTATACGGTGCTCAGCGGCTGGGCGTTTCGCTACAAGGTGCTGGACGACGGGCGCCGCCAGATTCTCAATTATGCCTTGCCGGCGGATATGGTGGGCTTACAAGGCGCGCTTATGAACGAGATGGAGCATTCCGTCGAAGCGCTGACGCCTTTGGTCTTATGCGTATTTCCGCGCGCAAAATTGTGGGATCTCTACAGCCGCATCCCGACATTGGCGTTCGACATCACGTGGCTTGCAGCGCGCGAAGAGCAGCTGATCGACGAGCACCTCGTCAGCCTTGGGCGCCGCACGGCGCTTGAACGCGTCGCCTACTTGTTTTTGCATTTGTTTACGCGCGCGGAAGAGGCGGGCCTCGTGAAGAATGGCGGCATCCAGTTTCCGTTCACCCAGCAACACCTCGCCGACACGCTCGGGATGTCGCTGGTGCATACCAACAAGACGCTCAAGCGCCTGTTCGTCAGCAAAGCGATTCGCTGGAAGGATCGCATCTTCGAAATGCCCGATCGTGAAGCGCTCGCCGGCATCGCCGGCAGCGATGTGGTCAAGGCTCGCGCCCGGCCCTTCATTTGAAGTGGCGGTGTATCGGGGCCTAGTTTCAGCTGGCTCGCGACAACGGCGTCACAGCCACGGACCCGGTCACCCGGTTGCGGCCCTGCCCTTTGGCCACGTAGAGCGCGGCGTCGGCGGCCTCGGTAAGATCTTGCGGGTTCGCCTGTTCACTCGCCAGCACGGATGCCGCTCCGATGCTGATCGATACGAAACCCCAGGATGCGCCGGCGTGCGCCATCAGCAGGTTCTCGACCCCCTGACGCAATCGTTCGGCGACTTGCAGTGCGGTGTCGATGTCGGCGCCCCGAAGCAGGATGGCGAACTCCTCGCCGCCGTAGCGCGCAGCGAAGTCCGCGTGACGCGCGCATCCGGTAATCCGGTGGAATGATGGCGGCAAATTGGCGCCTATCACCGGAGAGTAGTCGGTGCGGACGCGTGTGGCCGACATCAGGACGCCGGCGACCTTGCGCAGACATTGGTCGCCCTGCACGTGGCCGTAGTGATCGTTGAATTTCTTGAAATGATCGACGTCGATCATCAGCACGGCGATCGGCTGCTCCAACTCTGCAGCATGCTTCCATTCCTCCGAAAGCCGCTCATTGAAAGTGCGGCGGTTGGGGAGTCCGGTGAGAGCATCGATTTGCGCGAGCTCTCGCAGTTGTTCGTTGCTATCGCGCAATTCCTGCTCTCTCACGCTCAGCTTGTCGGCCATATCGTTGAGGGCCACAGCGAGCGGAACGAGCTCCGCCACCAAAGGCAGCTCGGTTACGCGCGTCTTGACCTCGCCGCGGCCGATCTGGCTGGTGGCCTTGGCCAGCGCGCGGAGCGGCCGCACCAGCAGGCGCTCGCCGCCGAACCAGATGCCAAGTATCACCAGCGCGGCTAGTGCGCCGACCTCTGCGAGGCCCGTCCACATCTCGCGGTCGGCGCGGGCCAGTATGGCCTTCTCGTCGAGGCCGACGGCGATGTGGGCTTGTGTGCCGGGCAGTTGAATGAAACCGAAAATGCGGCGAACGCCGTCGAGCGCGGTTTCCGTAACCAGGCCCTGGGGTCGCGCAAGCATTTCGCGGATCAACGGATGATCCTTGAATTTCTGCCCGACCAAGTTTTGGCGGCTCGGGTATTGCGCAAGGATGGTGCCGTTACCGTCTATCATCAGCATGCAGCCCGACGGCGGCACGAAGGTCATCGCAACCTGTTCGAACCAGCTCAGATCGAGCACGCCCAGCACGACCGCGGCCGCGGCGTCATTCGGCCCGCGTTGGGCGAGCGCCAGAGTAATGACGGGTGTCTCCAGCCGGGAAGCCATGAAATAGTCGCTGAAAACGAAATCGCCGCTGTCGACCGCCTTGTAAAAATGCGGGCGGCTGGAAATGTCCAGGCCGAGGGCCTCTGGCGCGCTCGAGCAGACAATTCGCCCCTGCAAGTTGGCGACGGAGAGAACCTTGATCCACGGCAGCGGCTTGGCGATTCGCGCCAAAAAGCGGCCGCAAGATTCATCGGAGGCGGAGAAAGTTTCGCGTGCGCTGGCGACCACCTGAAGAACGGCGCGTGCTGAAATGATCGCTTCGTTCTGGGCGGCGGTACCTTGTCGCGCGGCGTCCAAGGCTTGCTTGTAGGCCGCTTCAATGTGCTCTTTGCGGTCGATTTCCTCGTTATAGATGCGTTCGATCAATAGGGGCACAATGGCAAAGACCGCCAACATCATGAGTCGCGCGCGAATGCTCAATGCGCGCCGCTGCCGGGCAGCTCCCGGGTCTGGCCGCTGTTGCCGCTCATTCGGCATGTTGGTTTCCATCCCCCGCACGCTGGTAGGCTACCGAGTTTAAAATGTCGTTGTGATTGATCGTTAAATGTTTACAGACGAGCCACGGCACGATTGTATTAACCATCATGGCTACGAAATCTTCGCTTACAATGTCGGCTTTTGCCGAAGTTCAGGCTGAAATCGCGCGCGCTTGCCGCGATGCGAGGCGCGATCCGGCCGAGGTGACATTGGTTGCGGTGTCGAAAACTTTCGACGCGGGCGCCATCGCGCCGGTGATTGCTGCCGGCCAGCGGGTCTTCGGCGAAAATCGTGTGCAGGAAGCGAAAGCAAAGTGGCCGCCATTGCTTTCAAAACAATCCGGCATCGAACTGCATCTCATTGGGCCACTGCAGTCGAATAAAGCGAAAGAGGCGGTCGCGCTTTTCGACGCGATCCATTCCGTCGACCGGACAAGCCTGTGCGAAGCACTCGCGAAAGAGATCGAAAAGCAACAGCGTCAGCCGGTTTTATTCGTCGAGATCAATACCGGTGCAGAACCGCAAAAAGCGGGTGTCCTGCCGCAAGATGCCGATGCATTTCTCATAGCATGCGTCGACAAATACGGGCTGACAATTTCCGGGTTAATGTGCATTCCGCCACTCGACGAAGCGCCGGGACCGCATTTTGCCCTGACGGCCACCATCGCCAAGCGCAACGGCCTGAAATTATTGTCGATGGGCATGAGTGCGGATTTCGCCACGGCGATTGCACTCGGCGCCACCCATGTCCGCGTGGGCAGTGCAATTTTCGGCGCGAGGGAGACGTGAGTCGCTTAGCGCTGACGTTGCAATGATGATGCAGGCGCCGGCGCTATGCTTAATCAAGGTAGTCGGCTGAAGCCCGATCACCGCTAATGATTACTCAACGACGATTTTCGTGTGCGGCCCAAGCTGCGAGAGCATCCGACGAAGCGCCGTGAGTTCAAGCGCAACGCAGCCGGCTGTTGGTGCAAAGCCTTGCCGTGCCGCATGAATAAAGACGGCGCTGCCGCGGCCCGCGATGCGCGGCCGCGTGTTGTGATCGATCTCTATGATGAAATCGTAGAGATTGTCTTTGCGCGCGAGGCGGTCGGCGCTCGCATTCGCCGGCACTTTAACCGGCTGATTGTAATGACGATCAGCGGGGTCTTCGCACCAGCCATCAGTCGGCGTTATTCGTTTCACCGGCAACGAGGTGGCCGGACGCGGATGCTTGTCCGCACGCCACCATAATCGCCTTAGCCGGAAGCTGCCGCGCGGCGTGCCGCCGTCGCCTTCACGCTTGTTGGCTTTGATGCCGCCGCGGCCCAGGGCCACCGGCAGGACGAGAGCGCCCGCGATGAGCCAGCCACGCCGTGAATCTCCCGGCTTCCGGCGCACTGTGATTCGGGATAGAGATCGTTTTTGCATTGCTGGCACTGTCTTGAAACGGACCCTTAAATATCAGTTCCCGCTTGCTCTTTTAGCCCTGAATGTTCTACTTCGCGACTATGGCGAGGGGCGCGCTAGCGTCCTTGATGGGGCCTTTGGACGATGGCGAATAAACGTACGATTCTGATCGTTGATGACGACACGGAGCTGCGTGAGGCTCTGGTCGAGCAATTGGCATTGCACGAGGAATTTGACGCCACTGCAGTCGACAGCGGCACAAAAGGCGTACAGGTGGCCAAGAACGGCCAGATCGACCTGGTGATCATGGATGTCGGTCTGCCGGACGTCGACGGTCGTGAAGCGGTGCGCATCCTGCGCAAAAACGGCTTCAAGGCACCGATTATCATGCTCACCGGCCACGATACCGATTCCGACACTATTCTTGGTCTCGAATCCGGCGCGAACGATTACATTACCAAGCCATTCCGCTTTGCGGTGCTGCTGGCGCGTATCCGTGCCCAGCTTCGGCAACATGAAGCGAGTGAGGACGCCGTATTCGCAATCGGGCCATACACATTCAGGCCGAGTTCGAAGCTGCTGCTGAGCCCGAAAGGCAGCAAGGTTCGCCTCACCGAAAAAGAAACGGCCATCCTTCGTTATCTTTACCGCGCCGGCCAAAAGCCCGTATCGCGCGAGACGTTGCTGCAAGAAGTGTGGGGTTACAATTCAGGCGTCACGACGCATACGCTGGAAACGCACATTTATCGTTTGCGGCAGAAAGTCGAAAAGGACGCTGCTGCGCCGGCGATCCTGGTGACGGAAGCCGGCGGCTATAAGCTGGTGCCGTGATAACATCGCACTGCCTTACGTCCCGCTCATTCCCGCGGAAGCGGCAATCCAGGGGTATCATTGAAGGACGCATTTATCCTGGGTCCCCGCTTGCGTGGGGACGAGCGGAAGAGTGGTTGGTTCCGAGAAAACGAGCGCATCAATAAGACCATGGGACTCGAAGACGACATCGCCTTCTTCGAACAAGTGCCGCCTTTGGCGGCGCTTGGCAAACAGGCGTTACGAATTCTCGCCATCGGTGCTGAAACACGCCATCTGCAAAGTGGAGCGGTCCTTTTCTATGCCGGCGAACTTGCCGACGGCGGCTATGTCGTGCAGGAGGGCTCGCTGCTGCTGGAGCCGGGCACGCTCTCGGAAGGCAAGGAAATCACCGTCGGTCCCGGCACCCTGGTCGGGGAGCTCGCGCTTCTTACAAATACGGTTTGTCAGGCAACTGCGATCGCGAAAGAGCCGACGGTGGTCGTTCGTATCTCGCGCAATCTGTTCCGGAAAGTGCTGGAAGGCTATCCGGCCGCCGCGGAACTATTGCGCGAAAGCATGAACCAGCGCCTGCAGGCCTGGTCGAAGGAACTGACGGGCGTGAAGCGTATGCTTGAGGCCGGCGACAAGCACTAGCCATTTAGAAAATTTCAGAGTTCGATTGTCGCCGTAACCGGAACGTGGTCGGACGGCCGCTCGGCACCGCGATAATCCTTGGCAATTTTGATTGCCGATACGCGGTCCGCGAGCCCATCCGATGTCCAGATGTGATCGAGCCTGCGGCCGCGATCAGCCGCACGCCAATTGTCCATCGCGCGATAGCTCCACCATGTATAGAGCTTCTCGGGTTCCGGCGTGTGCACGCGCATGCTATCGACCCAGCCGCCGGACTCGCGCGCGGCGACAAGTTTCTCGCACTCGACCGGAGTGTGAGAGACGACCTTGATCATTTGCTTATGGCTCCAGACGTCGTGCTCGAGCGGTGCGACATTGAGGTCGCCGACAAGGATCGCGCGTTGCGACTTGTCCGGCCGCAGTCCGGTATGCGCGCGCATTTCGTCGAGGAAAGCGAGTTTGTGCTGGAATTTTGGATTGATGTCGGGGTCCGGCTCGTCGCCGCCGGCGGGCACGTAAAAATTATGCAGCGTGATCTGATCTTTCAGTTTTGCCCGCTCACCCAGGACGATCGAGACATGGCGGCAATCGGTTTTGCCACAGAAACTCTGAATATCGACCTGCTCGAACGGTACGCGCGAGAGCACGGCGACGCCATGATAACCTTTTTGTCCATTGAGCGCCGCGTGCTCGTAGCCGAGCCGTTTGAAACGTTTCAGCGGAAACGCGTCGTCGGGGCATTTCGTCTCCTGCAGGCAGAGCACATCCGGCCGTGCGCTCTTTAAAAACTTGGCGACCAGATCGATGCGCAGGCGAACCGAATTGATGTTCCAGGTGGTGATCTTCAGTGACATGGCTGCAATCTAAGATGCAAAGCGCAGATTTTCCAATGTCATCATCGGGCTTGGCCCGGCCATCCACGTCTTAATTCGCTGAAACGTTACAAAGACGTAGATGCCCGGCACAAGGCCGGCATGACCAGCAGCGAGGCTGGAGAATCAATTGTGATAGCGCGTGTAGTCGATCTTGAAGAGCGACGGATCGGGCCGCTTGCTGGTATCGAGATTGTAGACCGCGACCGTCGTGTCATAGCCCTGCGGATCGGTCACCGTCCATTGCTTGAGCTGCATGTCCTTGGCGCTGAACATGATCATCAGCCGGCTGGTGCCGACGATGCCGTTTTTTTCCTCGACCACCACGGTAACGAAAACGTCGTCGGCATAGACCGCGACCAGATGCGTGTCCTTCGTTAGATCGACGTGATCGGCGAGCAGAAACCGCAGCGGCGTCTGCGACAGGGGATAGACATCTTGAGTCGCAAGCCGGCGGTCGCGAACCACGACCGACGAGCCATCGGCGATCAGCTCTATTGGGCTCGGGTCGTCATACTCGAAGCGGACTTTCCCGGGTTTGGAAATGAAGAAATCGCCCTGCGTTCGGCCGCCGTCCGGGCCGATCTGGATGAAATTTCCGGTCAGCGCCTGCACGCCTGAGAGATACGTATTGACGCGCTCGATGATGGCGCGTTGCTGGGGATTAAGCGCGCCGGCGGGATCTGCCTTGCCAAGCAGGGCGGCGAACGGATTGGTAACCGGACCGGGCATCTGCGGCCCTGAGGTCGCTTGTGCGCGTGCGTCCATCGCCTGCGCCGGTACTGCAGGTTTGGATGGGGCGGCGGCGGATCCGGTGGTGTTGGGCTGAGCTTGAGTCGTCGGGCGGGGGACCGGCAACGGGACCGTCTGGGCCAACACGGGAATCGAGAAGCAGGCAAACAACGTGGCAAAGGCCAGTTTGTGGCCGATTCGCCAATTGTGCTGTCCCGCCATCACGTTCTCCGCCTCGCGCCCCGAGGTATCTCGATAGGTCCTATATGGGCTGGCTGTGGCGATTTCGCGACCCACCCGGCCTCAAGGCAAATCCGGCTTAGTCGCGATGCCGACGATTCTCAATAGCGTTCGCCGCCGTCCTCGGGAACTAGGATCTCGCGTTTTCCGGCGTGGTTTGGCTGGCCGACGACGCCTTCTTCTTCCATGCGCTCCATGATGGTGGCGGCGCGGTTGTAGCCGATCTGGAGCCGGCGCTGGATGTAAGACGTCGAAGCCTTGCGGTCGCGTTTCACGATCGCAACGGCCTGCTGGTAGAGGTCGCCACCTTCGGCGAGGCCCATGCCGGTCGAATCGAACAGCGGGTTTCCAGCCTCGTCCTCTTCATCTCCTCCGGCCGTGACCTCTTCGAGATACTCGGGTGTGCCCTGCGACTTCATGTGCCGCACGACTTTCTCAACTTCCTCATCCGATACGAAGGGACCATGCACGCGGCTGATACGCCCGCCACCGGCCATGTAGAGCATGTCGCCCTGCCCGAGCAGCTGTTCGGCGCCTTGTTCGCCGAGAATTGTACGGCTGTCGATTTTGGAGGTGACCTGGAAGGAGATGCGGGTCGGGAAATTCGCCTTGATGGTGCCGGTGATAACGTCCACCGACGGTCGTTGCGTCGCCAGAATCACATGAATGCCGGCGGCACGTGCCATCTGCGCCAGGCGCTGGATGGCGCCTTCGATGTCTTTGCCGGCGACCATCATCAGGTCGGCCATCTCGTCGACGATCACAACGAGGAAGGGCAACGATTCGAGTTCGAGATCTTCCTTCTCGTAGATCGCTTGGCCGGACTCTTTATCGTAGCCGGTGTGGACCGTGCGGGTGAGCCTTTCGCCCTTTGCCTTGGCTTCGGCGACGCGCGCATTGTAGCCTTCAATGTTGCGCACGCCGAGCTTCGACATTTTCTTGTAGCGGCCTTCCATCTCGCGCACCGCCCATTTGAGCGCGACCACCGCCTTCTTCGGATCGGTGACGACCGGAGTCAGAAGATGCGGGATGCCGTCGTAAACCGACAGTTCGAGCATTTTGGGATCGACCATGATCAACCGGCATTGGTCGGGGCGGAGCCGATAGACCAGCGACAGGATCATCGTATTGATGGCGACCGATTTGCCTGAACCGGTGGTGCCGGCGATCAGCAAGTGCGGCATGCGCGACAGGTCGACGATCACCGACTCGCCACCGATTGTTTTGCCGAGGCAGAGCGGCAGTTTGGCTGCACTCTCGTTATAGTCATGACCGGTGAGCAGCTCGCGCAAATAGACTTTCTCACGCGTCGGGTTGGGCAGTTCGATGCCTATGGCGTTGCGGCCGGACACAACGGCGACGCGCGCCGACACCGCGCTCATAGAGCGAGCAATGTCGTCGGCAAGTCCGATCACGCGCGAGGATTTGATGCCGGGCGCCGGCTCAAGTTCGTACAGGGTCACCACCGGGCCGGGACGAGCATTGATGATTTCGCCGCGGACGCCGAAGTCCTGCAACACGCTTTCCAGGGCGGTCGCATTGGCATCGATGATGTCACGCGACAAGGTTGTCCGCTCGGTCGCGCGCGGCGCGGCAAGGAGATTGAGCGAAGGCAGCGCGTAGCCGTTGGTGGAACGGCGGACGGGCGTTCGGGACGTGGCGCGCTTACGTGGCGCGCGCGCGTCGTCTTCCTCCTCGATGTCGTCCTCGTACTCGTCCAAAGCGCGCCCGTAACCGTCAAAGCGCGGTTCCTGCCGCGGGCCGCGTGCAACGGGCATCGGCAAGCGCGTACGGGGCTCCCTGCGCAACATGCGGCCAAAGCGCGCCTTCCAGCTCAACAGCGCGTGCACGATCATGCCGAGCCAGGCCGAGCCCTGGTCATCGTCGATCTCGTCGCCCTCGATATCGTCTTCTTCCTCGACCCTGCGCGCAGCCGCTTTTTTGCTGCGTTGCCCCGCGCCCGCGGCCAAGCCCAGCGTCACCGCGGTCGCGAAGCCGAAGACGATGCACAAGACAAACCGCGTCAGCCCTGCAAGCGGCGCACCGAATATCATCGCCGGCAGGCGTAACATGGCGTCGCCGGCGACGCCGCCGAGACCGGTCGGCAGCGGCCAGGAGCCGATGCGCGGCAATGTCGATGCACATGCGGCGGCGAGGAATGTCGCGACGATCCACAGCAGGCTGCGCCATTTGTCGCCGACGGGCTTATGCGAAATCAGGCGCCAGCCAAGCAGCACTTCTGGCGCCAGCAGCAGGATGGCAGCGAGACCGAGCAGTTGCATCGCCAGGTCGGAGAAAATCGCGCCAGCAAAACCCAGCAAATTGTGGATCGGCTGCTGCGTGGCGTGGCTGAGCGAGGGGTCCTGCACCGACCAGGTTGCGAGCGCGATGGCGCCGAGCAGCGCGAGCGTGACCAGCGCGAGCCCGGCAAGTTCACTCAGGCGGCGCCTGATGATGTCACGGAAATGCTCCGAGACGAAGGCGATGACGTCGAGGCTGCGATCTGCTGCTCGCATGCGTTACGCGTCCTTTCGTATGCGCATGATCTTGCCCGAAAACCGGTGTCCACTTTTCGGCATCATGCGCGCTACCCGAGCACCGCGACGAGGCGATGCAACGCCTCGGCGGTTGCCGTCTTGTCCTGCACCATGGCGACACGAATGTAGTCCGCCCCGGGATTGCTGCCGTCGGCCTGTTCGCGTGCGAGATAGCGCCCGGGCACCACGCGCACGCCGGCTTCGGCCCACAGTTTCTTGGTCACGATTTCGCTGCCACCATGTTTTGAAACATCGAGCCAGAGAAAAAACCCGCCGGCTGGCCGCTCGTAGCCGTAGCGATTGCCGATGATCTGGTCGGCAAGATCGAACTTGGCGGAATAAAGCGTGCGGTTTTCCTGCACGTGCACTTCGTCGGCATAGGCGGCGACCGCCACATGCTGTGCCGGCGTCGGCACCTGCGGCGCAGCCACGTTGCGCAATTCGAGATAGGAGCCGAGGAAACGCCGGTCGCCGGCTGCGAACCCAACGCGCAGACCCGGAAGGTTTGAGCGTTTGGACAACGAATGAAAAACGACAACGTTGGCGAAGTCGGACCCGGAGGCTTCGAGCATGCCGGCAGGTGCGTGCTCGCTGTAAATTTCGCAGTAGCATTCATCCGCGAACACAAGAAAACCGAAACGGCGCGCCAGACTCGCAAGCTTCTCGAGATAAGCGCGATCGGCCACGGCGCCTTGCGGGTTCGAGGGTGATGCGATGTAGCAGGCGACGGTGCGTGCAAGCAGCGCGTTGTCGAGCGCATCGAGATCGGGAAGGAATCCACTCTCGCGCGTTGCCGGCAGATAGACCGGCTCGCATTCGGCTGCGAGCGCGCCGGCGGCATAGGCCGCATAGAAGGGATTGGGAATGAGCACCGCCGGCTTGCCGGCGCGTTGTTTAACCCAACGGCGCGCAGCGATCGCCGCAAGGAACAGGCCCTCGCGTGTGCCGTTGAGCACCAGCACTTCACTTTCCGGATCGACCGCGCGCGGGAGCTTGTAGCGGCGGTTCAGCCAGGCTGCGACTGCGCGGCGAAATGGCTCGACGCCCTTGTTGGCTGGATAGCGGCCGAAGTCTGCAAGATGCGCAGCGAGTGTTGGCCCCACGAAAGGCGGGATCGGATGCTGCGGCTCGCCGACCGACAGATTGATGGGAGGTTTTCCCGGTTCGATGCCCGCGATGAGGTCGGTCAGCCTCACGAAGGGCGACCGGGAGTCGACCGCCGGAGCAGGTGAAGGGGCAGGCTCGCGCTTGGCGGTCATCATGGACATGCGTTTACGAGGCGGGAGCGGCCCGCCGTAGAAGGGGTTTCGACACCATAAGGAGGGCGAGGTTAAGACCCCGTTAACCATCGGAAATTGGGGCACTTTTCGCCCTGAACGGCGAAAAAGGGGACCCAAAATAAGAGAGGCCCCGGTCCTTGCGAACCGGGGCCTCAACGGAAGGGACAGTGCCGGGTTTCCGCCCCTACCGCTAGCTCAGCGCATGATCCCGAAAAGTGGATACCGGTTTTCGGAAAAGATCATGCGCAACGTAAGT
>DATFVF010000069.1:0-5593 GCA_035260465.1 Pseudolabrys sp.
GGTACTCCCTGCAGATTCCACAGCGCAGTTTCATTGTTTTCGTCGGCGATATTTTTTTCAATTCGTCCCCGGGCAATGGTTGTAGTTAAAAGCAAAGATTGGTAACGAACTTTCCGTTTTTATCCTTGATCACATAGGGACATTCCGCGCGCTTGAGGGCGGCCTTGGCGTCTTCATTGCCGAGAGCTGCAGCTTTCTCGTAATAGGCTTTGGCAGCGCTCGTGTCTTTCGGACCCCCTCGCCCGCTTAGCGCAAATGCGCCCATCCGTTCCAATGCTCCCGGATGGTCTTGCGCGGCCGCCTTTTCAAACAGCGCGCGCGCGGCCGCATCGTCCTGCGGGCCGCCGACACCCTCCGCCGTCATCAAGCCGAGCTGATATTCCGCCTCCGCCGAATTTGTCTCCACCGCCTTCGTCAGCAAGGTTCTCGCCTTGACAGGATCCGCGGGTGTGCCGGTCAGCGCTGCAAGATTGGTCACGCCGCGCGGATTACCGGCCTCAGCTGCGCGTTCGAACTGCTTGCGCGCCTCCGCCGGATCCTTGGCAACGCCCGATCCGGTGCTGAGCAGTACGCCCAATTCGACCATGGCCGACGTGCTGCCTTTGTCCGCCGCCTTGCGCCAGACACTCGCTGCGTCCTGCATTTGGTGATTGGCGGCGTAGGCGCGACCGAGCTCGTAAAGCGCCCGCCGCGACGAGCCTGACGCCGTTTTGCAGAACTTGATCGCGGTCGCGATGTCGGACTGCGCGATGGTGGGGGTTCCTTTAACATCTGTCGGCTTGTCGGGGTCGGCCGGGTCAGCGGCGATCCGATCGCAAAGAACGAGATCGGCCGATTGCGCGAACACAGAAGAATGAGAGGGCGCGATCACCAGCGCCAGCAGGCCAATGCTCAAGCCGCGGGCAATCGAAACTGAACTCTTTCGTTCTGGCATGACCCTACGCCGCCTGCTCATACTGTGTTTTGCACCACGATTTTAAGACTGCAACGCCCGGCCAGCAAGCGCCGCAGACGGAGCCAGGCGCGCGTGGCCCATGTACATGATCTGCTTGCCTGGAAGGCGGTCGAAGGTGAAGTCGAAGCGCCGGTTAACACCGCAAGGCCCAAGCCCTTCGTAGACACGATCTGCAAAGCCCCGCGTGGCTAACTTCGTGTCGAGGTCTGCGGGCGCGATAAACCCGGCAGGGTCGTGTGTTCCGCGTGGCAGCAGCCGCAAGAGTCTCTCCCCGCAAAATACGATCACGAAGCGTGCCAGCCACGTCCGGTTGATCGTGTCAAAAAGGAAGAGCCCGCCGGGCCGCAACACGCGGTGAATTTCATCGAGAACGTGGTCGAGGCTGCGGACATGTTCGAGGACATCGACGCACACGACACAATCGACGCTCTGCACCGGCAGCGGCAAGTCTTCGCCCGAGGCAACAAGGTAGCGGATCGCAAGCCCCTGGCTTGCGGCATGCCGCCCGGCGATTGCGATAGCGCGGGGCGCCACGTCGACGCCGATGACATCCGCGCCGCGCCCGGCAAGCGCTTCCGCCATGAAGCCGCCGCCGCAGCCAAGGTCGAGAACCGTTCGCCCCTGCCACGCCGTCGCGCGATCAAAAAAAGCGAGCCTCGCCGGTACAAGATTTTGCAGTGTGCGCAGCCATCGCCGCGATCCGTCCCACCAGTGATCCGCATCTTTGTCGTAGATTGAAACATCGGATGGCAGCTGTCCCGGCCGGGGAAATGGAAACCAGTAAGGACGCCGTGACCGGTACGTTTCGAATTGGTCGCCAAACATACGCGAGAAGCGCGCCTCCTTCAGGAGGGGGCCGGCGAGGCAATAAACCGAGAGGGCAATCGCCAGCACGAGTTGGTCCGGCGTCCAGGTCGGCACCGTCCAGAGCGTGATGGCGAAAGACACATAAATCGGCTGACGGCAGACGCGGAAAAGCCCGCGCGTCGGCATCGGCGGAAACACAGGCTTAGTGTTTCGAAAGACTGCCCACCAGCCCAGCGATCCGACCTGGAGCGTAATTCCCGCATCGACCATCGATTTCAGGAGCAGAAGCCAACCCGCGGTATACAAAATCGTCGTGAGCAGAAGCGCCGGCCCCTGCGCCTGCCACCAGATCGTTCCGCTCGGCGACCACGATGAGAACAGCAGAAGAATTTGCGCCGATGCCACGATGACGTAGCTGGTGGTCGCAAGGTCAGACCCAACATTGGCAGGCGCCATGGCACGCAACACAGCCCGCCCGCGTTCCGTCAACAGCAGTGAATGTGCCAGCGGGAATTGCAGCAGCAGAAGGCCATTGGCGAGCCAACTCCAGGAAGCGTGCAATGTGCCCAGCGACCGGCTCAGGCCGAAATACATCTCGTAGATCATCACCGCGACGGCAGTCACGAATAGCCCGTGGCAAAGCACGCCATAACCGAGCGCCAGCGTTTGTCGCTTGATCGTCGAAGTGGCGAAATTTGTGAATGACATCGACCGCAAGTTTGTTATCCAGACGCAAGACGAACCCATTGAGAGACGTTTGAATCAAAAAAACGGCAGCACGATGCTGCCGTCAACTTTCTGTTGCGGGACTTTGTTTCAGAAATAACCGTAATAGGGATTGCCGCACACCCATGCGCGTTGCCAGCCCCACGGTGTTGGCGCCCAGCGCCAGCATCCGAAGTCTGCACTGGCGACGCCGACAAAGAACGGTCCTCCGAAGAATCGACGGCGATGGAAGAACGCGGCGCGTCGTCCATTCCAGTTCGACCAGCGGGGACCACCGGCCCAATGTGCGCCGGCCCAGCGTGCACCGCCGCCACTCATATGGGCCATTGCCATATGCGAGCCACCGCCGCCCCAATGACCGCCGCCGCCCCAATGACCGCCGCCGCCGCCGCCTCCGCCGCCACCACCGCCGTGACGGGCCAGTGCTTCCGTTGAAAACAAGGCTAGCAAGAGTATGGCAGCAAGGCTTATTGCCGTTGATCGCATCATGATGATCCTCCCCGCGCTTGGGATCGCCCCTCATGACAACATACACGCGAAGCGTGTCCCGTATTCCATCACGCTGCTGTGACGCGTGTTTTATGCTCACTTTATGCGCATCTCCCGTTCCGTCTCTTTCTGCACGGTTAAGGCAATCATCCAAACAAAGGGCGTGGCTTTGGCCGTCGCTTAACGGACGGGAGGTATCATGTGAGCAGGTTGAATTGCGCCCGGAACGGATCATGAGCTTTATCAAAGCCGTTGTTGGCCTATGTCTCGGCATCGCATTGTTTTCCGCGCTGCAAGCGGCCGGCGTGCGCACGCTTCAGGATTACATCCGGTCCGGCAACACCAACGGAGGTTTGCCGATTGGCACCAACGCGCCGATCGCGACGAGTTTCGATGCCGACGCGCTGAAAAACGGCATCCTGCCGAAATACGCCCCGATCGATACCTCGGAAGCACAGCGGCTCGGGGTTGAGAGCGCAGCTCGACGCGTCGATATGCAAATCCACAACGCGCAATCCCACGTGCCGCGGTTCTAGTTGCAATCTCCCGCTCATTCCCGCGCAAGCGGGAATCCAGCTTTTTCGTTCAGGACTGGGTCCCCGCTTTCGCGGGGAGGAGCGGAAGAAGAGTCTCACGGCTATTCCCTCAACCTCTCCGCGAACAGCACCATGGTCTTGCGATAAACCTCGGACCTGTTCCACTCGCGCATCACCTGGAAATTTTCCGTGCCCTCGCCGAAAGGCGCGCCCGCGTGCCAGCCGTTGGTCTTGAGCAGATTGGCGGTGGACGCGAGCACATCCGGCACGCTGTGACGGAGATCGACATGGCCGTTGCCGTCGTAGTCGACGCCATACTTGATGTACGACGACGGCAAGAACTGCGTCTGCCCGATCTCGCCCGCGTAGGCGCCGATCAAATCGCGCAACGGCAAATCGCCGCGCTGGAGAATTTTGAGCGCGGCGATGAGTTCGGTCTGGAACAGCTCTGTGCGGCGGCAATCATGCGCCAGCGTCGCCAGCGTACGGACCACCGGCAGTTTGCCCATGTCGCCGGTGCCGTTGTCGCTTTCCAGCGTCCAGATCGCCATGATGAGCGTCGACGGCACGCCGAATTGCTGCTCGATGCGCGCCAGCAGTTGCGCGTGCTTTTGCATCAGCCCTTTGGCGCGCTTGATGCGCGCCGGGATGACACGGGTCGAGGCGTATTCCTCGAAGCTCTTGGCGTGGAACATGCCGCGCTGGCGCCGGTCAAAGGAGAGCACGGCCTGGTCTTCCGTCACGCCGGCAAAGGCCTGGGCGATGACATCGCGCGAAATGCCGGCGGCGGCCGCGTCGCGTGTCATCGCGGACATGAACGTGTTGAAATCCCCGCCGCATTGCGCCGCGCTTGCGGAGGACACGGGCAGAAGCACAAGAAGAAATAGAACGATGAGTTTTGTCATGAACGGACCTGCATTGCCCCCGCTGCGATCATTACACTGTCATGACTGGGCTTGTCCCGGGCATGACGAGAGATGGGACAAGCCCGGCCGCGACGTGGGGAGCTTTCGCGCACGCTCTCGCGCAGGCTAGGATTGGCGCATCACCATGGGGAGGAAAGCAATGGCCAAAGCCTACTGGATTACGACCTATCGCGAGATCAAGGACCCCGCCAAGGTCGCCGCCTATGCCAAGCTTGCTCCCATTGCGCTCGCGCCCTTTGGCGTGCGCTATCTGTGCCGCGGCGTCCCCGACGCGACCTTCGAGGCCGGGCTGAAAGAGCGGCTGGTCGTGTCGGAATTCCCCAGCCTCGAAAAAGCGATCACCGGGCACGACAGCCCCGGCTACCAGGAAGCGCTGCGCGCGCTCGGCGACGGTGCCGTGCGCGACATTCGGATCATCAGCGGGATCGAGTGAGCGACACCAAAATCGGGCGCACCACATTTCCTGCTCATTCCCGCGAAAGCGGGAACCTAGGGAAATATAGCAATCGATCAACTGCGCGCTCTGGACCCCCGCTTTCGCGGGGGTGAGCGGTGTTGTGGGATTCACCCTCTCCCGCTCATTCCCGCACAAGCGGGAACCCAGACCTTCTTCAATGACGCGCGCGTCGCTCGCGACCCTGTCACTCCTTGAGATACCACCGCACTTGCATATCAGGGCGCACACCGTCCAGATGCGCGCGTTGATATCGCAAGCGATGGCCATGGAACCGCCGTGTGGATGACGCACGCGACATTCAAAATCAAACCAGCTCTGGCGATCGGGGAAACTTTCGTTCCATCCAAAGGAACTTTCGAAAAAGTTCAATGCGCATGCACGTGTCATTATCGTTTCGATCACAAATTGTAACTGCACAGCAAATTGTCTTGCACTGTTGCGCTGCAATAACCACGCTCAGAGTCAGATGATCGCATTGGCGTTTGATTTTGATTTTGAAATGTCGCTTCGCGACCCGAGTGATCGACCCAAATAACCAAGTAGCATCGCCTGCGATCCAAGTAATCGACCCAAGTAAGAATGAGGTCCGACCAGCGCGGAGGGCGTCGCGTGCGGAGCTCCGCAAGCAACAGGAACGCCCCAAAGGATGAACACCATGGATACATCAACAACCAGGACGACAACAAAATCTGGCGGC
>DATFVF010000070.1:0-3380 GCA_035260465.1 Pseudolabrys sp.
TCGAAGCCGGCAATGCCATTGATGAGATAGAGCAGAAGCGCATTGGCGCCGACCCACACGAAGATCGTCGCCCACGCCTTCCGGCCCCACACGTCAATCACCTGATGCAAGGTGCCCAGCAGGATCGCGCTGTATCCGCCGGCAACCAACACGAATGAAGACGTCCAAATCGCCTTCACGATGGGAAATTGCAGGTCCCACAAATAGCCGACGGCCACCATGATGATGCCGCCGCCGATCAACCACAGCGATCGTTGCGTTGGCGTCAGCCGTTCGTCTTTCAGCAGGAGACCCGACAGCGCGCCGAGCAGACACGTTCCAATCGCCGGTAACGTGCTGAGCAATCCTTCCGGATCGCGGGTGATGTCCCATAGCCGCCCTGGCAGATAATGAAGATCGATCCAGTTGGCGAGATTGGCGTTGGGCTCGAAGGAGACTGCATCAGCGCCAGGGATCGGCACGAAAGTCATCACCGCCCAATAACCGCCAAGCAACGCAATCAGCGCAACAACAAGCCCACGCTGGTTGAGGTTTAGAAATAGAATCGACGTAAAGAAATAGCAGACAGCGATGCGCTGCAGGATGCCGACAAAGCGAACGTCGCCCCAATGGTGGCCGACCCCGCCGTAAAAAATCAATCCGAGAAGATACAGCACCAGTGCGCGACGCAGGATGCGTGCGTATGTCTGCATCTTTCGCTCACGCTCCGCGAGGCGCGGCAAAGCAAGAGCAATCGAAACGCCGGTTACGAAAATAAACAGCGGGAAGATGAGATCATAGAAGCGGATACCCACCCACTCGACGTGGCTCATTTGGGTCCCAAGGAAATTGCCAATCGCACTGAGTGCGGGGCCCTTGTCGCGCAGCATCCGGTCGAGCGTCCAGATCGCGCCGTCGGCACCGAGGATCAGGAATATATTGAACCCACGCAACGCATCGACCGCCACGACGCGGTCGGTTTGCAGAGCGAGCGGCACTTCTGCGTAGCGCATGTGCACGGTTGACGGTTGCAGACGGAGCGTTGACCGGACGGAAACCAGCCAACATGGAATTGGTTGCGCGGAAAAGCAGTGTGCCCGTCCGACGGACTCACGTCAAAAGCGAATAAATTATCGGCGGGCCGGCGGATATACGAAGCCGTGCGACAGATCTAGTGCCGTGTCGCCATTGCAGTCACAGCTGCGTCACAATGTCCGCCCGGTTCCTGGACACGGAAGTAGTTCCGGCCGACAAACGAATGGTCGTAGTGATGCCAGGAGGTACTGTGATCCATCGCCTGGATGCCGGCGAGCGTCACCGCGAATACCGAGCTTTCCATGTCGCGCTGTTGCGCGTCGAGATTCTGCGGCAAGCGGGAACTTGCGTAGTCTACGTAATAAACCTTGCGCACGCAGGACGACTCCTTGACCGCGTCGAGGGCGGCCTTGGCCGTCATCAGGTGATCGGTGTGGTCCTGCGGATTGATGCGCTTGTCGGTCTCGGCGACATTGACCTGGATGAGCCCCGCTCCTCCACGCTCGTAAGCGATGATCGCGCGCAGCGTAGCAACCAGATCGTCCCAGCCTTGATACGTGGTCGAGCCATCAACCGCCCGCAAAATAGTATTTTCGCCACTGGCCAGGCGCTTGAGAGATTGAAACCCGGTCTCGGCATAGCCCCCGCCGGAGGCATTGCCGTCAGGCACGCGCAGGAAATATCCCACAGTGTTGCGGTAGCTGACACGGTAGATCGCATGGCCGTTAAACGTCATCGGCGCCGCAACGCGCTCGCCCGGCGCAGCGTCGGCGTCCGCCATGAATCGAATGGCGGACTCCGCGCCATTTTCACGCGCCAGATAAAATGGATGCTTGCGCCCACCCAGGCCGGCGCCGAGCCCGGCATCACCGGCGGTCAGGTGCACAAATACGGTCTTGGCGGCGGCGCCGATCACATCCTGAAAAGCGGACGGGTTCATGAACAGTTGCCAGTCGTCTTCGTGCGCGGCGAAATAGAACGATACTTTGTCCGGCCGTTTGCCTTCGTCCGCCAATGCTGGCGCGCTCGCCAGCATGGCGCCGGCAAGACAGGCGGCAGCAAACGTTCGCGTTAATGGCATCCCCCGGTCCCTTTCAGGCACCTCGATATTCGGAAAATAAGATATGAATTTGACGGCCTCTATGAAAGATAGGCCGGACTGCTAATTGCCGACATCCTTACCGGCCAAGGCGTTTGACAATCCCAGAACGCGCTTTATCGTTTGTATACAAATAATTAGCCCCGGCCCGCCGGAAGGTTTGCCGCATGAAACCCGCGCCCTTCGTCCATCATGTGCCGAAGACGCTCGACGAGGCGCTGCGGATTCTGGCCGAAGTCGCGCCCCAGGATGGCCGTGTGCTGGCGGGCGGGCAAAGCCTCGTACCCATCATGGCGTTTCGCCTCGCCAAGCCGGCGCATCTTGTGGACATCAACGGGATTGCAGGCCTCGACAAAATCTCGAGCGACGGCAAGTCGCTGACCATCGGTGCTTGCGTGCGCCATGCCGCGTTTCACAAATCCGTTGTCGAAAACCCGCTTGGCCAGTTGCTCAGCGCTGTTGCCCGCCACATTGCGCACTATCCTATCCGCATGCGCGGCACGTTTTGCGGCAGCCTCGCGCACGCCGATCCTGCGTCGGAGTGGTGCCTGGTCGCGGCGACGCTCGATGCCACGCTTGTTGCCAAAAGCACCCGCGGCGAGCGGCAGATCGCCGCGAAAGACTTTTTCGCCGGCATCATGTCAACAGCACTGGCCGAGAATGAATTGCTCACGGAAGCACGGCTCCCGCTGCTGCCGGTCGACGCCAAATTCGGATTCAACGAATTCAATCGTCGTGCCGGCGATTTTGCGATGGCCGCATCGCTGGTCACTTACCGTCTGCAAGGCGGCAACATCACTGACGCTCGCGTCGGCTTGGGCGGCGCTGAAGCTACTCCGCGCCGAATCGCAGAGGCCGAGGCGGCACTCAACAGCAAAACACCTGGCGATGCGGTATTCCGCGCTGCGGCCGAGGCTGCCGCCAAAGCAATCGACCCGCTGGAAGACCATCAAACAAATGCCGATTACCGGCGCGACCTCGTGCGCGCGGTTGTGCGGCGCGCGCTGGAGAACAGCGCATGACCGGCCAAATGAGAACACTTGAATTCCAACGAACCGCTCATCCCCGCGAAAGCGGGGATCCAGGGACGCGATCTCGAGTCCATCGATTTGTTGCTCTGGGTCCCCGCTTTCGCGGGGACGAGCGGTTGAGGGGTGCCGAATGACCGCGCACACCAAAGGCTCGGGCATGACCTGGGTTGGACGCGCGATCCGGCGGTTGGAAGACCCGGCCCTGATCACCGGCAAGGGGCGCTTCACCGCCGACC
>DATFVF010000071.1:0-23869 GCA_035260465.1 Pseudolabrys sp.
TGGGCGTCAGCTCGAACCGCCGGTACCCCATATCTACCGCCTGAACGATAAGATCGCCAAAGAGCTCGTCCTTCATCGCAATCTTTGCGCTCTGCTTTTTTTCGTACGCGCAAAAGACGCATTTCAAATTGCAGGAGCTGCACGTCTCGATGTGAAGCATGTCGGGCTGCGTCGGCACGAATTCACGACCCAGCAGTCGATTAAAATTGACCTCAAGGGAAGAAAGAACATTCTTGGCCGATTTGGCGACGACAGCTGGATTCATTGTTCTAATGCCCACAACTTAGACGATGCGATCCATCGGTATGTCCGCGTCTAAGACCATAGCACTTTGCGGCTGGGCCGTAAGTGCGAAATGGTGTTCGCGGCCTCCGCGAGCCAAGTAGTATAACGTCGGTATGAATCAGCAGCGCAATTCAGGGAGGCGTGTGATGTTGCCCGAAGTGGTTTCGCTTAATCAGCTCTCGCTTGTGATTTCCCAGGCCGCGGCTCCTGCCTTCCTTTTAGGCGCGGTGGCGTCTTTTCTTTCGGTGCTGGTCTCGCATATGAGCCGCATTATCGACAGATCACGGGCAATCAACGCCACTCCGGATGACGATCCAAACAAGGCCGGGCTCAAAGCCACTCTACCTCAACTGAAGTTGCGAGCAGATCTCGTCAACCGGGCGATCTACTGGGCGGTCGCGAGTGGCATTTCAACCTGCCTTCTCATGATTGCCGCTTTCGGAAGCGCATATTTCGGGATCAGGCACGAACCCGGCGCAGCCATCCTTTTCACGTTGTCGCTTGGGCTATTCACGTTTTCACTCTTTTCATTCGCACGCGAAGTAAAGGTTGCAATGACCCACACTGAGTTTGGCTGAGGTTGGTGCCCCGATAACCGAAATCCCTTAGGCCCCCCTCGCCCGCAGCACAGACTCAATCGAGATTCGCGACCACGGCGCTGAACGCTCGCGGAACGCGGCATAGGAGGCGTGCACTTTTCCGGTCATTGCGCTGCGGCCGGCCAGTTCGCCGAGTACATCATCTGCCTGCTTGCGCGCCGCCGCGATCATATCCGCCGGAAATGCTGCAAGCTTCACATTGTGCTCGCTCACGAGCGCGGCAAGCGCTTGCGCGTTAAGTCGTTCCATCTCCGCCAGCGCATAATTTGCTTCGGTTGCACAAGCGTGCGCCACGATCGCCTTAAGCTCGTCGGAAAGCGAATTCCAGGCTTTCAGCGAAACGATGCATTCGCCGGTGCCGTTCGGCTTGTTGAAGCCCGGGTAGTAATAAAAAGCCGCTACGCGATAGAGCCCGAGCGCGATGTCGGTGCCGGGCCCAACGAATTCGGCGCCGTCGATTACGCCCGATTGCAGGCTCACCAGGATTTCGGCGGGCGGTGTCGTTTGAGGCGTGGCGCCCAGCCGGCGATAAACTTCGCCACCAAGGCCGAGCGTGCGCAGCTTAAGCCCGCGCAGATCAGCAAGACTTTTAAGCTCGTGGCGGAACCAGCCACCCATGCAAACGCCGGTATTACCGCCCATAAACGGCTTTACGCCGAACGGCGCGTAAAGCTCGTCCCATAGCGCCTGTCCGCCGCCGGCATCGACCCAAGCCACGTGCTCGCCGGGCGTAAGCCCGAAGGGCACCGTCGTAAAGAAGGCCGCCGCCGGCATCTTGCCCTGCCAGTAAAAAGAAGCCGTATGACCGATGTCGGCGACGCCGTTGCCGACGGCATCCAGCACCTCGAAGGCAGGCACAAGCTCGCCCGCCGCGTATACGGCAATGTCGAGCTTCCCGCCCGACAGCGCCCGCACACGATCCGCAATGCGCTCAGCCGACATGCCGGGACCCGGCAACCGCTTCGGCCACGACGTCACCATGCGCCATTTCTGCGCCTGGGCACGCGCGATTCCCGGCGCGGCTAGCGTGGCGGCGGTAACCCCCGCCGCGAGGGCGAAATTTCGTCGCGTCGTCATGGCGTTCTCCATAACTCGTGAAAATGATGCAACGGCCCGTGGCCGTGGCCGATCTTGAGCGTGTCGGCGCCGGCAATCGCCGCGGTGACGTAGGCCTTCGCCTCTCGAGCCGCGGATTTAAGATCCAGACCTTTGGCAAGGCCCGCCGCAATCGCCGAAGACAGGGTACAACCGCTGCCGTGCGTATTCATGGTCGTGATGCGCATTGCCGCAAAACGAGTGACGCTGGAAGCATCCACCAGAAGATCGGCGCTTTCCGAGCCCTCGCCATGACCTCCTTTAATCAAGACGGAACGCGCGCCGAGATCGAGCATGGCGCGCGCCTGCAATTCCATTTCAGTTTCCGAGCGCGCCGGTGCGTGCTCAAGCAGCGCCGCAGCTTCCGGCAAATTGGGCGTCACCAGCAACGCGCGCGGAATGAGCAAGGTGCGGAGCGCCTCGACCGCATCGGGCGCCAGCAGCCGGTCTCCTGACGTCGCGACCATCACCGGATCGAGGACGATGTTCTTGGCGTGGTGGCGATCGAGGCCTTGTGCCACTGTCTCAATGGCTGCCGCTTGCGAAAGCATTCCAATTTTTACGGCATTAACGTCAAGATCGGAAAATACTGCGTCGATCTGTGCGGCGATGAAATTGGCGGGAACATCGTGAATGGCGCTGACGCGCTGCGTATTCTGCGCAGTCAGCGCAGTGATGATCGAAGCACCATAGACGCCAAGTGCGGCGAAAGTCTTGAGATCGGCTTGAATGCCGGCGCCACCGCTCGAATCCGATCCGGCGATAGTGACAGCGATTGCCGTCATGCCGCCCCCCGCCGCGTGAGCGCATTGTCGACGACGGTGCGCAAATCTTGCGCCGCTTTGCCTGGATCGGGCGCGAGCGACAGCGCGGAAATCACCGCAACGCCGTCCGCGCCGGCCGAGATCACGTCGGCAGCGTTATCGGCATTGATGCCGGCGATGGCACAGATCGGAAAGCCAGGCTTGCGCGCACGGATCACCTCGATGATGCGGCGAAGGCCGGTAAGGCCGACGGGCGCCGACGTATTGTCCTTGGAGGTAGAGGCGTAAACGCCACCGATGGCGACATAGTTGAGCAAAGCGAGCGGCGCTGCTTCGGCCTGTTGCACCGTCTTGACGCTGAGCCCGATGATCGCGCTCCGTCCCAGCAGGAGGCGCGCGTCGGGCACCGTCATGTCGTCCTGGCCGATATGGACGCCGTCGGCTTCAGCGGCAAGCGCCACGTCGACACGATCGTTGATCAGCAACGGGACGCTCTTCGGCTCTAGGACAGCGCGAAGCGCACGCGCCTCCTCGACCATGGCGCGGGTCGACCCATGCTTGTCGCGTAGCTGTACCAGCGTCGCGCTGCCCGCCATGCGTGCCGCGAGATCAGGGAGCAGCCGGCCACCAGCCACCGCAGGATCGACAAGTGCGTATAGTCTGAGATCGACGTCCATCAGCTGACCTTTGCGCGATTGATGAGTGTCGGGCCATCGAGGCTGTGGAGCACATCGAGGATCGCGGCCGCGAAGCTGCCGGGGCCCGCAGATTTTTCGGCCGCGATCTCGCCAGCGATCCCGATGATCAGCAAGGCGGCGCTGGTCGCCCGAAACGCATCGGGCTCAATCGAGAGGCACGCCGCAATCAGCGCCGATCCTGCACAGCCCATAGCGGTCACTTTTGCCATTAGGGCGTGGCCGTTCGACAGCGCCGCAATACGCTCCCCGTCGGTGATAAGATCGGTCTTGCCTGAGAGCGCGATGACGACCCCGTTGGTTCGGGCAAAAGTCATTGCCCCATCGCCCGACGGCGCGTCGGCCGAAAGCGCGGAAAACTCGGTGTGATTGAGACGCAGCACAGTCGGGCCGCTGCCAATCAGCTCGCGCGCGAAAGCGGCGCGCAGCGGATTACGGTCAATAAAGACCGGATCGAGCACCCACGGAAGTTTATGAGCGGCTGCGGCATCGATGGCAATCACAGTTGCCTGACGGCGCTCACGATCGAAGGTACCGAGGTTAACGAGGAGCCCTTGCGCACTCGCAACAAAGGTACCGATCTCCTCAGGTGACAACGTCATTGAGGGTACACAGCCGGCCGCGAGCAGTACGTTGGCAGTGAAATTCTGCGCAACCGAATTGGTGATACAGTGAATGCGCGGACTACGCGCGCGCAGTCGCACAAGAATATCCGCCGCGGCTTGCGCGACGCCGTTGCGCGATAGTGCTTGCGGGTGATGCATCTCTCATCCCTCCGCCGGCATGACCCGGATCAGGTTCGTTGGGTTGGCTTGCGCCTCTCAGCCCGGCAACGGCCGGACACCCCGCGAGATTGCTGATCAATACCTAGTCCGCGTCCACCCACAAGGCAAGGCCGTAACGATGGGCCGCCTTGCCAGCTAGCCCCGATTTTGCTGGATTGCGGGCACCCTTCCGGAGTCGGCCGATGACCCCTTTCTTCGTCCAAATCAAATGTGAGCTTGGAAAATCCTACCAGGTCGCCAACGACCTGGCCGAAGCCGAGATCGCGTCCGAGATCTATTCGACCGCCGGCGACTATGACCTGCTGGTGAAATTTTATGTCGATAGCGGCACCGACATCGGGCATTTCGTCAACGAGAAGGTGCAGTGCATTTCGGGCATCAAGGACACCCACACCATTATTACGTTCAAGGCGTTCAAGGGCTAAGGCGGCGCTTCCATCTCACGTGCACGCTGGAGGCCGAGTTGACGCTCCCGCCAAATAACGAACAGCCCCGCGGCGGCGACGATGGCCGCACCCCAGTAGACCAACGTCTCCGGCAACTCCCCGAACACCCAATAGCCAAGCAACAGCGCCCACAGCATCGACGTGTAGTCGAACGGCGCCACCACCGAAGCAGCCGCGTAACGATAGCTTTCAGTCAGAAAAATGTGCGCAAGCCCGCCGAGAATACCGAGCGCAATGAGCTCGGCGAGTTCGCTTGCGGTCGGGGGATGCCAGGCAAACGGCAGCGTTAGAGCGCCGGCGATGGCACACACCAACGAAAAATAGAACACAATGGACGATGTCGTCTCGGTTTGCGTGAGTCGGCGGGTCTGAATCACGGTGCCGGCGTTGCAGAAAGCCGACGTGATCGCGAATATTGAGCCGACCGCCGCCGCCGTGCCGGCGACGCCGGCATAGGCATTTGTGTCGAAGTGCGGGATCAACATGACGATGACACCGGCAAAGCCGACCAACACCGCCGACCAGCGGTAGATCCGCACACGTTCCTTCAGCACGATCGCGGCGAGCGCCACAGTGATAAGTGGCGACGCAAATGAAATCGCGGTCGCGTCGGCGAGCGGCAGCCTTGTCAGCGCCGAGAAGTTGGTGAACATGCCGCAAACGCTGAGCATCCCACGACCGAGCTGGCCGAACGGCCTGCCGGTTCGCACCGCGGTGCCAAGTTCGCCGCGAATAGCATAAATCACCACCACCGGGAGAATGGCGAAGGCGCTGCGAAAGAAAACCATCTGGCCGACCGGCGCGACATCGCCCAATTGGCGCACCAGCGCCGACATGGCGGCAAACAGCAATGCGGAAATCAGTTTGAGGCCAATCGCTTTGAACGGATGCATGGACGGTCCGAAGATTCGTCAATACATACGTCAAAATGTCTGAATCGCGCAGCTATTTGGGCCCCGCCAGCGATTTGAGATAAACGGCGATGGCTTGGCGGTCGGCGGCGCTTAATTGCCTCGTATTTGCGACCACCTCCACCATCGGACCGCCCACCCGGTCGGAATCCGGCGTCATACCGGTATCCAACGTCTCGACGAAGTCCTCAACTTTCCAATCACGCAATTTGCGCTGCGTGATGTCAGGAACACCGCCCTGGCCGGTCGGGCTTTGACCGCCAGTGAATCGCCGGCTCGCAACGACGGCGCCAAGAAGATTGCGGGGCGAGTGGCACTCGGCGCAGTGGCCGGGACCGTTCACGAGATAGGCACCGCGATTCCACTGCGCAGACTGCGAAGGATCCGGCAAAAACGTTTTGTTGTCGAGAAACAAAAGCTTCCACAATCCGAGAGGACGACGAATGTTGAACGGGAACGGAAGATCGTGGTCGCGGACCTTGCCGGAAATTGCAGGCAGCGTTTTGAGGTAGGCGAACAGATCGCGCAAATCGTCGAACCGCATCAGGTGGTACGACGTGTAAGGCAACGCGGGGTATAGATGCTCGTCTGCGGGCGACGTGCCCTTCACCATCGCGGTCACGAACTGCGCTTCGCTCCAGGCGCCGATGCCATCTTTAGAATCGGACGAAATATTCGGGACGTAGAACACTCCGAATGGAGAATTCAGCGCGAGCCCCCCGCCGAGCTGCGTGGCGTCTTTCTGCTTCGGCACCGCGTGGCAGGACGAACAGCCGCCGATCAAAAACATCGTGCGGCCATTGGCGAGGTTCGGCACGCGCGACGTAAGCGCGTTCGGCGCAATCGTTTCGGGAATGGTGAGATACCAGAATACGGGCGCACCCAGGACGGCCGCGGCAATGGCGACAAGAACAAGCTTGCGAAACATCCGGCAGGTCCCGCGAGTGATGAAAACTTAAACCATCAAAAGATCGTTGCGGCTTGCCCGCAACATTACCGTTATTGCTGCGAGAGCCGATAGTCCTTGTGGCAATTGTCGCAGGCATCGCCGACGACCGGAATCGCAGCACGCAGTCCGTCGAGTGACGATTTGGCTTTGTCGCGGTTCTCGGCAACGGCTTTGCCAAACTCCGCGGCCTTCGCGTCGAAATCTGTCTTCGTCACCCAGATCTTTGATGCGGCACGTGTCTTTTGCCCGGTCTTCGAGTTGGCGGGGAAAAGGTCGGGCAATTTTTTTGCGGTGTCGGCCCACTGTGCGAAGGCAGCGTCGACCTGCGCGGCGTCATACGGTACCTGCCCGCGCATCATGCGTACGGCCAAAATTGCATTGTCATTGTTGCCTTTCATCAGCGCCATACGCGCTGCGATCGGATCCGACTGCGCGATGACCGCGCCTGCTGCGAGTGAAACAAAGGCCACGGTGAGCACCACTCCGGCATGTCTTTTCATCGATATTTTCTCTCGTTTTTCCTACAAGCCAAATAGACAAACACTTGGTTCATAAGGGTTATTCCGCTGCGACAAGGCACAGAATGAGCGTCGATCACGACTTCGTGATCGCACAAAAATTTAGGCCGCGGTCGTCTTTCGGGCGCGTTCGATGACTTCCCATACCCGCTGCGGTGTTGCCGGCATGTCGATGTGGCGGATGCGATGGTTGCGCCAAAGTGCGTCAACGATCGCATTCATGACTGCCGGGCACGAACCAATTGCGCCAGCTTCGCCCGCGCCTTTGACGCCGAGTGGATTCGTCTTGCACGGCACGTTTCGAGTCTCGAAGACGAAGTCCGGCGCGTGCTCGGCGCGCGGCATGGCGTAGTCCATGAAGCTCGCACTGAGCAACTGACCGCTCGAAGAATCGTAAACCGTGTCTTCCATCAACGCCTGACCGATGCCCTGCACCGCGCCGCCATGCACCTGGCCCGCGAGCAGCAGCGGATTGAGCGTGGCGCCGAAATCGTCCACGACCACGTAACGCATAATGCTGGTCGCTCCAGTATCAGGGTCGATCTCGACCTCGGCGATATGTGTACCATTCGGATACGTCGGCGGTTCCACGCTGAATTCCTCCGCCGCGCGCAGTTTGTCAGGCGTACCACGCGGACGTGCCGCGAGATCGGCGAAAGTAATCATCCGATCAGTGCCGGCAACACGCACGGTACCATCCGCAATTTCCAGATCGCCGGCCGCAGCCTCGAGGGCATCGGCCGCAATTTCCTTGATTTGGCTTGCGAGCTTCTTGCTCGCGCGATCAACGGAAACGCCGCCAACGGGAATAGAACTCGACCCCCCGGTGCCCGCGCCGCTCTTGATCCGATCGGTATCGCCTTGAATAACGCGCACGCGCGCCGGTGGCAGATCGAGACGCTCCGCGATGAGTTGCGCGTAGGAGGTTGCATGCCCTTGGCCGGTCGACTGCGAACCGATCAGCAAAGTCACCCCGCCATCGCGATCAAGCGTCAGCGCTGCGGTCTCCGGTCCGTTGTTACCGCATGCCTCGATGTAGGTTGCAATGCCGATGCCGCGCAGCCGGCCGTTACGCCTGGATTGCGTCACACGCTTGTTGAACCCATCCCAATCTACAAGCTCCTGCGCGCGAGCAAGCGTGCCGGCAAAATCGCCTGAGTCGTAGATTTTTCCCGTCGGCGTTTTGTAGGGCAATGCCTTCGGCTTGATCAGGTTTTTTCGCCGTATCGTATCGGGTGCAATATCGAGATCGTGCGCAGCAGCGTCGACAACGCGCTCGATCAAATAGGACGCCTCTGGCCGGCCAGCGCCGCGATAGGCGTCGACCGGAACGGTGTTGGTATATGCCGCACGCAGCCGAATGTGTGCGGTTGGAATGTCGTACGACCCGGTCGCCATGCCGACGCCGAGCCACGGAATGTAGGGCGCGTAACACGACAAATAGGCACCCATGTCCGCAATGATGTCGAGATCAAGCGCGAGGAAGCGCCCCTTGTCGTCGACGGCCAGCCGCGCCGTTGAGATGTTGTCGCGGCCATGACTGTCACCGAGAAAATGTTCGCTCCGCTCGCAGACCCATTTGACCGGTTTTCGCAGGCGCTCCGCCGCAACGGCCGCCAACGCATATTCGCGGTAGGGAAACAACTTAGTGCCGAATCCGCCACCGACATCCGGTGTAACGACCCGCATTTTATCGGGCGGCAGCTTCATCACCCCACAAATGATGTCACGAATGATATGGCTGCCCTGGCTGCCGAGCGTAAGCGTGTAACGCTCACCGTCATATTCAGCGACGACACCGCGCGTATCGAGATAATTGGTGACGAGACGCTGATTGACGATGGTCAGCTCAACAATTTTCGCAGCTTTCGCGAAGGCCTCTTTGGTCGCGGGCGCATCTCCGGCTTCGGCCTCAAACGCGAGGTTGCCGGGTCGATCCGCCCACACTTTTGGTGCATTTGGCTTGAGCGCGGCGACCGCCCCGATCACGTGAGGCAGCTCATTCCACTCGATTTCCAGCGCCTCCGCCGCATCCTTCGCCGCATCGATGCTGTCTGCCACCACGAAGGCGACCGCATCGCCGACGTGACGCACGACGTCTTTGGCCAGAATCGGATAGACTGGAATCTTGATCTCCACGTCGGGGAGCACGCCCGGCGTTGGTAATGGCCCGAGTTCGGAAATTTCGGCCGCTGTCAGTACTAGCCGCACGCCCGGCATGGCCTGGACTTTGGAAAGACCGACGATACGAAATTTCGCGTGCGCATGCGGCGAGCGAACCACCACCGCGTGGAGCGCATTCTCCAGGATAACATCGGCGACGTACCGACCGGCCCCGCACAGGAGCGGACCATCCTCCTTGCGCGTCAGCGGCTGGCCGAAGCCGAATTTCATTGTCATGTGAGACCGTCGGATTGATTATTTGGCTTGCCGCCCAGGTCTTGCCGCCCAGGTCGCCCCGTCTCGCGGCGTCGCGCCAAGTGTAGCGCGATCCATCGTGAAACCACATAGAACACCGGGGTAAAGATCAGGCCAAAGGTCGTCACGCCGATCATGCCGGAGAACACCGCAGTGCCGAGCGTTTGCCGCAACTCAGAACCGGCGCCGACCGCCCAGACCAGTGGCGTCACGCCGAGAATGAAGGCAAAGGACGTCATCAGGATCGGCCGCAAGCGTAAATGCGCAGCCTCGACCGCGGCATCAAAACGATCGCGGCCCGCGTCTTCAAGCTGCTTGGCGAACTCGACAATCAGAATAGCATTCTTGGCGGCAAGGCCGATCAGAACCACGAATCCGACCTGGGTGAGAATATTGTTGTCTTGCCCACGCAAAACAACGCCGACGATTGACGCAATCAGGCACATTGGAACGATCAGGATGACGGCGAGCGGCAGTGTCAGGCTTTCAAATTGGGCCGCCAAGACCAGGAACACGAAAACCACTGCGAGGACGAAGGCAAAGGTTGCTGTGCTACCGGCTCGGATTTGCTGGAAGGCGAGCGTGGTCCATTCGTAAGTAAAGCCTTGTGGCAGGACCTGTGCCGCCAGCTGCTCCATGATCTTGATCGCCTGGCCTTGGCTGTAGCCCGGCGCGGCTGCACCATCCAGTTCGGCAGCGGGATATAGATTATAGCGCGGAACGCGGAAAGGCGCCGTGATCGTGCGCACTGTTGTGAATGCGCCAAGCGGCACCGTTTCGCCACTGCTATTGCGAACACGGATCTTCAGCACATCGTTGGTCTGGCTACGGCTATCCGCAGTGGCTTGCGCCACCACGCGATAAGTGCGGCCGAACAGATTGAAATCGTTGACATAGGACGAACCAAGGTAGATTTGTAGCGCCGCGAACACGTCCGGCACACTGATGCCAAGCAACTGCGCTTTGGTGCGGTCGATGTCGAGATAAAGTTGCGGTGTGGTGTTTTCGAAGAGTGAGAAAACCTGCAGCAGGCCTGGCGTTTGCGCCGCCCGCCCCATCATCGCGTAGGTGGCGCCCTGCAAGGCCTGCGAGCCGCGGCCGGCGCGATCCTCGATCATCATGCGAAAGCCGCCGGCATTGCCGATGCCGGAAACCGGCGGCGGCGCTGCGACGAAAATCAGGCCGTCATGGATCGTCGAAAGGCGCTGAAACAGCTGTCCCTGGATCGCGGCGGCCGACTGCCGCGGATCGGCAGCCCGCTTCTCGAATGGATCAAGCGTGACGAAAACCGCGCCGGCATTCGGCGCGTTTGTAAAAGTGGCACCGGAAAAGCCCACGATATTGACCGCGTGCGCGATTCCAGGGATCGACAGCGCGATCTCGACCGCCTGCCGGTTGACCTCATCGGTGCGGGCAAGCGACGCCGCCGGCGGGAGCTGCGTAATAATGATGAGATAGCCGCGGTCGAGCTGCGGAATAAAGCCGACCGGCGTTTTGCGGAATTCGTTCAAGCCAAAAGCGATGACCCCGGCATAAACCACCAGCATCAGCACCGCGATACGCACAAGTTTTGCCGAGAGCTTGCCGTAGCCGCGCGTCAGCATGTCGAAATAACGGTTGAACGCCGTGAAGAACCCGCGGATCGGCCGGCTCCACCAATGGCCATCTTCGGTCTCGGTGTGCGGCTTGAGCAGTAGCGCGCACAATGCCGGCGACAGCGTGAGCGACACAATTAACGAGATGATGGTCGCGCCCGCGATGGTCAGCGCGAATTGCCGATAAAACTGGCCCGATATGCCGGTAATGAAGGCTGATGGGATGAAGACCGACGACAGCACGAGCGCGATGGCGATCAGCGCACCACCGACTTCGTCCATGCTTTTGACCGCGGCATCGTGCGGGCTCAGGCCTGCCTCGATATTGCGCTCGACGTTCTCCACCACGACGATGGCATCGTCGACGACAATGCCGATCGCGAGCACAAGGCCGAACAGCGACAGATTGTTCAGCGTGAAACCGAACAACGCCATGACAAAAAAGGTGCCGATCAGCGAGACCGGAATGGCGACAATCGGAATAATCGCCGCGCGCCAGGTTTGCAGGAACAGGATAACGACAAGCACGACAAGGACGATCGCCTCGCCGATCGTGGATTCGACTGCATCAACCGATTGCTGAATGAACTCCGTCGGGTTGTAAACGATGTCGTATTTCAGGCCCGGCGGGAACCGCTTTGCCTGCTCGTCCATCGTGTTCTTGATGTTCGTGGCGGTCGAAAGCGCATTGGATCCGGGACGCTGGAAAATGCCGATGGCGATCGCCGGATCGCGGTCGAGATAGGAATTGGTCGAATAATCCTGCGCAGCAAGTTCGACTGTCGCGACATCCTTCAGCCGCACCACGGCATTCGCCGTCTGCTTGATGACGATGTTGCCGAACTCTTCGGGACTGGTGAGCCGCCCGAGCGTTTGGACTGAAATCTGGAACGCGGCGGGTTTGTTGACAGGCGGCTGATTGAGCACGCCGGAAGCGACCTGCACGTTTTGTCCTTGCAGCGCGAGTACGGCGTCACTCGCTGTCATACCGAGCGATTGCAACCGGTCGGGGTCGAGCCAGGCCCGCATGGCGTAGTCGCGGCTGCCGAAAACGATCAGTGAACCGACGCCGTCGACACGCGTGAGAGCGTCCGTAATCTCGATCGTCGCATAGTTGGAAATGAACAGCGTGTCGCGCGACTTATCCGGCGAATAGAGATGCACGACCATCATCAGGTCGGGCGAACTTTTATTGACGGTCACACCGATATTGCGCACATCCACCGGAAGCCGTGGCTGCGCGATGGCGACGCGGTTTTGCACCTGTACCTGGGCGATATCGAGATTGGTCCCGATGTCGAAGCTGACAGAAATCGTGAAACGGCCGTCGCCGGTCGAATTCGACGACAGATAGATCATGTTCTCGACGCCGTTGATCTGCTGCTCGATCGGCGTCACCACGGTGGCCGCGACAACATCGGCGCTGGCGCCGGGATACTGGCCTGTAACGGTGATGGTGGGCGGAGCAATTTCCGGATATTGGGCCACCGGTAGCCGAGAGAACGCCACACCGCCGAGGATCACGAAAACGATCGAGACCACAGAGGCGAAAATCGGCCGGTCGATGAAGAAATGCGAAATACGCATGCGCTGACGCCGCCGTTATTTCGACTGTTGTGGCGAGCCTCCGGCCGAAGCCGGCCCCGCTGGCTTCGCACCCTGCTCCTCCGGGCGCACCTTCTGGCCCGGCCGCGCCTGCATCAACCCGCTGACCACAACACGGTCGTCAGGGCCAGTGCCCTCCTTGATCACGCGCAGGTTGTCGGACGTCAGCTGGCCGAGGGTGACGTATTTCTGCCGCGCGGTATCCTGCGCGTCGATCACGACGACATATCTGCGCGATTGCTCAGTCCCGATGGCGGCGTCAGGCACCAGCAGCGCCTCGTAAGGCGGCGACGCTGGCACGCGCACGCGCCCGAACATGCCCGGCGTGAACACCTCTTTCGGGTTTGCAAATACCGCGCGACCACGGATGGTGCCGGTCGAACGGTCGATCACGTTGTCGACAAAATCCATACGGCCTTCGTGGTCAAAATCGTTTTCGTCGATCAATTTAAGCGCCACTTGCACGCCGGCATTCCGGCTGGCCACATCCTGGCCACCGTCCTGGGCAAGCCGTTCATACCGCAGGTACGCCGCTTCATCGAAAGTGAATTCGAAATAAATTGGATCGATCGAAACAATAGTGGCGAGCAACGTTGTGTTGCCACCCGTGCCACCGGTCACGAGATTGCCTGGCGACACGCGTCGATCGCCGATGCGCCCATTGACCGGTGCGCGCAATTCGGTGAATTCCAGGTCGAGCTCAGCCTGGCGGACGGCGGCTTCGTTGCTGGCCACCGAGGCCTTGGCATTGCGGAAGGCTTGGGCACGCTGTTCGAATGTCTGGTCAGTGATTGTTTTGTCCCGCACGAGTTGCTGACCGCGCGTGTAGTCAGATTCTGTAAAAGCGACATTGGATTGCGCCTGCACAAGATTGGCGCGCGCCTGATCGAGCGTGTTCTGGAACGGACGCTTGTCAACTGTGAACAGCAAGTCGCCCTGCTTGACGAGTTGCCCGTCCTTGAAATGCAGTTTGTCGAGATAGCCCGAGACACGCGCGCGGACCTCGACCAAATTTATGGCAGTGAAACGGCCGACATATTCATCGTAATCGAAAACGGTGCGCTTGACTGGCGTTGCCACTGTGACTGCAGGCGGTGGCGGACCGCCTTGCTGCTGGCGCTCGCCACAGCTTGCGACCAAAGTCGCAAGCGCCAACGGTACCGCGAGCCTTCTTGCGCCAATTATCAAAGAAAATGATGAAATAAGCCGTGTCGAATTCATGAATTCCTGCAGCGGGATGTAGCTAACGCGGCCTGTCCCCATAGCGCCCGAAGGTAGCTATGTCCACCTCGCCCGTTCGGCAATAGCACCAAGAATATAGATTCAAAGCCGTGGTTTTGTGCGAATTGCCGCAATCCAATCGCGTCCGAAAAAAGCCGTAACGGTGCCACCATAAACGGCGGCCCCAGCCGCTCCAATAATCGCCAGCGCGGCAAGATCGCGCGGACCGGACCAATTCGCGAGCCAGCGGGTGACGTAGGGATGGCATAGCCACAGTACGACCGCCAACACGACCCCGGCAATCGTGAGCCTGAGGATCGATTGACGCAGACGCTTATCGTGTGCGGCATGACCTGCACGCCTGGCAAACCAGACGATCAGACCAAGATTGATCCATGCGCCAATCGAAGTCGCCAGCGCAAGGCCGACTTGCGCGAGCGGACCCATCAGAAGCACTTTGAACGCAATGTTGACAGCGGCCGCGATCAGCGCGGCCTTTACCGGCGTCGCTGTGTCGCCACGCGCAAAGAAAGTTGCGACCGCGCTACGTATCAAAACGAATGGCAGCAGCCCGAAGGCATAAGCCGTCAGTGTGCGTCCCGCTACCTCGGCGTCGGCGGCCGTGAAAGCCCCGCGCACGAACAGCGCGCGCATGATCAAATCGGGAACAATAAAAAACGCCGCGATGCATGGAATCGACAACAACAATGTGAACTCGATTGCTCGATTTTGCGCTTGCGCCGCTCCGTGGTGATCGCCGCCGGCAATGCGGCGCGACATTTCCGGAAGGATGACAGTACCGGCGGCAATCCCGATGACTCCGATCGGCAACTGATTCAGGCGGTCGGCATAATAAAGCGCCGACAGCGCGCCCGCCGGCAAAAAGCTTGCAATGATCGTGTCAGCAAACAATGCGAGCTGCACACCCATGGAACCAACTGTCGCCGGACCGAGCGCCCGGAAAAATTGGCGTACGTCGGCGTCGAGTTTTGGCCAGCAGAACACCGTCATGGCCCCTGCTCGCCAGGTATCGCCACCAACCAATAGTGCTTGCAAAATTCCGGAGATGAGCACGCCCCAGGCTGCAGCGTAGCCGGCACTTGGAAAGAAGACGACAAGCGCAAGCGTCATCATCATCGACAAATTGAGCAAGGTCGATGCGGCGGCGGCAGTGGCGAAGCGCTGCAGCGCGTTGAGGATGCCTCCCCAGAGCGTCACCAGCGTGATCATCAATAAATAGGGAAAGGTGATGCGCGTGAGATCGGTGGCAAGACCAAAGCGCTCGGGGTCGCGGGCAAATCCGGGAGCAAGCAATCCGATAACGGTTGGTGTGAACAACAGCGCAGCCGCTAGCAACACAACCTGGCTGGCAACCAGCAGCGTAAAAATGCGGTCGGCGAAGAGACCTGCACGCTGCGCGCCGCCTTGCTCGCGGATGCGAGCATAAGACGGCACGAAGGCGGCATTGAAAGCGCCTTCTGCAAATATGGCGCGAAAATGGTTAGGCAGCCGGAACGCCACGAAAAATGCATCGGCCACCGGACCGGCACCGAGCACGGCCGCCAAAATAATGTCTCGAGCAAAGCCAGTGATACGCGAGACCAGCGTCAGCCCGCCGACGGTCAGGATGCGTTCAATCATCAGGGTTGTCCCTGCTGCCGGGCGGAAAACACTGCGAATTAGCGGTCTTAACGTTTACGGCACATGCCGATAGTCAGCTTCGCAGAACTGCCTTAAGACAATTCGTCGCCGGAACAAAGAGCCCCACACAGCCGCCACCTATGTCCGCACCAATCATCCCCATCCTCTTGGCCGGCGGTGCCGGGACCAGGCTTTGGCCGGTCTCGCGGGACGCCCTGCCCAAGCAATTCCTGCCATTGGTCGGCGACCGGTCGACTTACCAGGAAACTCTGCTGCGCGTGCAGGACCCGATGTTTGCGCCGCCGATTGTCATAACCGGCCCTAGTTTCCATTTTTTCGCCCGGCGGCAGGCCGAGGAGGTCGGCGTTGATGTGACCGTCGTCATCGAGCCCATGCGACGCGATTCGGGACCCGCGATTGCTGCGGCGACCGCGGTCGCGGCCCTGCGCGATCCGCAGGCCGTCGTGCTGGCGCTTGCCGCCGATCATATCATTCTGGACGTCGAAGCATTCCGCGCGACCTGCCGCGCTGGTCGCGCGGCCGCGGAAGCAGGCCGCATCGTCACCTTCGGCATCAAGCCGACCGAACCTAAGACCAGCTACGGCTACATTCTTCCGGGCGAGGCTGTCGGCAGCGACGGCGTGCATACGGTAAAAAGCTTCGTCGAAAAGCCCGATGCCGCGACAGCCACGCGTTACGTGCGCGACGGTTACTTGTGGAATTCGGGAAATTTTCTCTTTCGCGCCGACGTGTTGCTGTCGGAGCTGCAGCGGCTGGAGCCGGATATGGCTGCCGCGATCAAAGCGGCCGTTGCCAATGCGAGAGATGACCTCGGTTTCTTGCGCCTGCAACCGGACGCCTTCGCAAGCGCGCCACAGAAATCGATCGACTATGCGGTCATGGAGAAAACCGACCGCGCCGCCGTGGTGGCCGGCGGCTTCCGCTGGTCCGACATCGGGAGCTGGGACGAGCTATTCGATATCACGCCACGTGACGCCTCGGGCAATGTGCTGCAAGGTCCGGTCGTGACTATGGACGCCGTCAATTGCGTTGTGCATTCGGACCAGCGCCTGACGGCGGTTATCGGCGTTAAGGATCTGGTGGTTGTGAGCACTTCAGATGCGGTGATGGTGATACCTCGCGCGCGCGCGCAGGAAGTCCGCGAACTGGTCACGAAGCTTAAGGCTGCGAAAAGACTGGAGGCGACTGACCACAAGCGCGTGCATCGACCCTGGGGTTACTACGAGTCGGTCGACATGGGCGAGCGCTTTCAGGTCAAGCGTATTGTCGTTATCCCCGGTGGCATTCTGTCATTGCAGAAGCACCGCCACCGCTCCGAGCATTGGGTGGTCGTGCGCGGAACCGCCGAAGTCACCATCAATGAGCAAGTTCGCGCGGTCCATGAAAATGAGTCGGTCTACATCCCCATCGGCAGCGTCCATCGTATGGCCAACAAGGGAAAAATTCCGCTCGAACTAATCGAAGTGCAGACCGGCAGCTACCTCGGTGAAGATGATATCGAGCGGCTCGAGGACGTCTACAAGCGCAGCTGAGTTGTCGCGCTGCTTACTTTCTCAGTGCACGGCGGGTGGCGTCAATGATGCGGTCTTGGGTCGCCGCGTCGAGGTAGGCATGCATCGGCAGACTAATAACCTCAGCGGCCAAACGATCGCTCACCGCGACGCCGCCTTTGCCGACCGGAAAATGTTTATAGGCCTGCTGCCGATGCAGTGGGATCGGATAGTAGATCGCCGTCGGAATTCCTTCCGCCTTGAGTGCTGCAGCAAGCGCGTCCCGGCGTCCGCCCGTTACGCGAATGGTGTATTGCGCCCAAACCGACGTCGACCCCGCGGGAACGGTTGGAACAGTTACGACATCGCCCAGTCCCTCGCCGTAGCGGCGCGCAGCCTTGTTACGAGCATCGATTTCGTCCGGGAAGATCTTCAGCTTTTCGCTCAAAATTGCCGCCTGGATCGTATCGAGGCGTGAGGCAAGCCCGATGCGCACGTTGTCGTATTTATCCGTGCCCTGCCCGTGCACCCGCAGGCTTCTGAGGGCCTCGGCAAGCACATCATCGTCGGTTATCACCGCACCGCCATCGCCATAGCAGCCGAGGGGCTTGGCCGGAAAGAAACTGGTCGCTGTGGCCTGGCCGAAAGTGCCAAGTCTGCGATTGTCATGAAGTGCCCCAAAGCTCTGAGCTGCATCGTCCAGCACCAGCAGGTTTTCGGCCTTTGCTGCGGCTGCAATGGCTTTTTGATCGACAGGCAATCCGAATAAATCGACCGGGATGATCGCTTTTGGCTTTAATCCAGCTTCCTTGGCAGCTGCAACCGCACCTGCAATTCCCTTCGCATCGATATTGAATGTCGCCGCATCGACGTCGACAAACACAGGCGTTGCGCCGACCAAGGCCACCACTTCAGCGGTCGCGCAAAAGGTGAATGAAGGGCACAGCACTGCGTCGCCCGGACCGATCCCCATCGCACGCAAGGCCAGAACCAACGCATCGGTGCCGCTCGCGCACGTAACCACATGCCGCGCGCCACTAAACGCGGCGAGCTCCGTCTCGAAAGCCTTCACCTCCGGTCCAAGAATGAACTGGCAATGGCTCAACACGCGCGCGACCGCCGTATCAATCGCGGGCCCGAGCCGCCGGCGTTGCGCGGCGACGTCAATGAACGGAATGGATGGCAAGTTGGTGCGCAAATTCATAAAAGCATCCGCAATAGAGCATCGCGCCCGTCAACCGACGAGCGCGCGCGGGCCTTTCCGTTGAGCGGGCGCAACAACAGTCGGGCGCGTGGCAAGGCAACGCGTCGCGATCTCAAGGCTTGCAACGGCCTCCTCGCCGGTGACAGCGGGCGTTGCTCCCGAACGGACAGCGCGCAGAAAGGCCAGCAGCTCCGAGCGAAGCGGTTCGGCATGCCCCACGGATAGATGGCGCATTGAATAACTGCCGTCCGGCTGGAAACCGAAGCATTCCGTGACCTGCCGCGTCAGGAGATCCCCGGTCACGTACTTCCCGCGTGTAGCAACAGTCACATTCCGGGCCTTAAACGGCGTCAGCCAATTTGTGTTGATGTGAGCCAGGACGCCGGATGCGGTCCGAAATTGCAAAAGCGCAATATCTTCGCGCTCTGCAACTGCACTCGAAAGTTGTGGCTGTACTTCAACGATGTCGGAATCAGTGAACCAGCGAATCAGGTCGATGTCGTGCACGGCAAGATCGATGACCACGCCCACATTCGACATCCGCGGCGGAAACGGTCCAACGCGAGTAATGGCGATCGAAAGGATATCCTCGCCCCGGATCGCGTCTTTGATCGCTTCCACCGCCGGATTGAAGCGCTCAACATGACCCACCATCAAAGTGACGCCGGCACGGCGTGCGGCGCCGATGATCTCGCGCCCCTCCTCGACCGTAGACGCGATCGGCTTTTCCACCAGCACGTGGATGCCGCGCGAAATACAGTTGAGTGCAATATCGCGATGGAGATGGGTCGGCGCTGCGATCGTGATCGCATCGACGTCGCGCTCGATCAGTTCGCCAACATCGGAAACAGCGGCACAGCCCAATGTGCGGGCAACGAATTCCGCCTGTTTCCGATCAGGGTCAGCGACCCCAACGAGTTCGGTGCCAGGCAATCCGGCAAACACGCGAGCATGATTGCTGCCCATGACGCCGACGCCGACGACACCGACGCGCAACGGACGCTCCGCGTTTGCTACTGCACTCTGCATGTCTCGATAATATCCCCACGCCCCATACTTCAGCCCCTTCATCCACTAGCATGGCATCGGGCGCCTGGCGACTACCCCCGCAAGAGCAGGCGAACACGTTTTGATTCAATGCGTTACAAGCGCACTATTCGCGCTGCCGCCGCCTGTGGATGGATACCTATTCCGCCGCGCGCGAGGCCGGAACCGCAAGCTGCAAACCAGCCGCAACTGCATCGTCCCGAAACGATTTCACAGCCATGAGGGAAAGCTCCGCTGCGGTCTTCGTTGCAAGTGCGGGAAGTTTTTTGAGCACTTCGGCAGGAGCAGTGATGATGTGGCAGCCCATCGCATCGGCCTCAACGACATTGAAGACTTCGCGCGTTGACGCCCAGATGATCTCGACATTGCCGGTCTTGCGCGCGCGGGCAATCGCATCCTGCATGATTGGCCGATAGTCGATGCCGAAATCGGCCAGTCGGCCAGCAAACACGGACACGCAGGCCGGCGCACCGCCATCCAGCGCATCGATTGCCCGGGCGGCCTGCTCACCGGTGAAGATCGCCGTCATGTTAATCTTGACACCTTCGCGCGAAAGCGCGCGCACCGCCTCAAACAACGGTTCGCCGCGCGTGTTCGTCACCGGCAACTTCACGTAAACATTTTTGCCCCAGCCAGCGATGACGCGTCCTTGCGCGACCATTTCCGAAACATCATCGGAAAACACTTCGAATGAGATGTGCCTGTCCGGCACGGCCGCGACGAGCTCGCGCGCATAGCCTGCATAGTCACTCACGCCCGCCTTCTTCAGCAGCGAAGGGTTGGTGGTAAAACCCGCGATCCACGGCTGCTTGGCCATTTCCACGATCTGAGCCTTGTCAGCGCCGTCGGTGAACAACTTGACCTTCAACTGAGTGAGCTTTGGAGCCGTCATGGCCGTAAAATCCTGAATTGTCGCGCGCCCAGGCGAGACTTCGATTGCCACTATAAAACGATTGCCGTCGTGGTCCAATGCGGCCCTGACGATGTCTCATCGTGCCGGTTAACCGGTTCCTGGCGCAAACCGTTCAGCGATGATGATATGCGCGGTACCACTCGATAAAGCGGGCGATACCATCAGTGATAGACGTCGCCGGGCGGAAGCCGACATCGCGCATCAGATCGTCGACATCGGCATAAGTCGCCGGAACATCGCCCGGCTGCATGGGTAACAGTTCCCGCTTGGCCTTTTTGCCTATCGCCTCTTCAAGGAGGCGCACGACGTCGAGAAGCTCGACAGGTTTGTTGTTTCCGATGTTGTAGACGCGCCATGGAGCGCTGCTCGAGCCAGGGTCGGGCGACATATTCGCAAAGTTTGGATTTCCTGCAGGCGCTCGATCCACCAGGCGCACGACAGACTCAACCACATCGTCAATATAGGTGAAGTCGCGCCGCATGTTGCCGTTGTTAAACAATTTGATGGGCTCGCCGGCGCTAATTGCCTTGGCGAAAATCCACATCGCCATGTCCGGCCGGCCCCACGGACCATAGACGGTAAAAAACCGCAAGCCGGTCATGGGCAGACCGAACAGATGTGCATAAGCATGCGACATCAGCTCGTTCGCTTTCTTCGTAGCGCCGTACAGGCTTAAAGGATGGTCGACATTGTCGTGCACAGAGAACGGCATTTTCGTGTTGGAGCCATAGACCGACGAGGACGACGCATACAACAAATGTCGGCAGCCGTTGTGACGGCAACCTTCGAGAATGGTCGTGAATCCCGTCACGTTGGCATCCACATAGGCGAACGGATCGACCAGCGAATATCGAACGCCCGCCTGCGCCCCGAGGTGAACGACGTAAGGAAAGCGGTGGTCCTTGAACAACGCCGCAATTCCCTCGCGATCGGCAAGGTCAAGTTTGACAAACCGAAACCGATTAGATTTCGCGAGTTCGGTACGACGGGCTTCCTTCAACGCCGGATCATAGTAGGCGTTCATATTGTCGAGGCCGATAACATCGCGGCCGTCTCGCATGAGACGCTTCGCGACGTGGAAGCCGATGAAGCCCGCGGCTCCAGTCACGAGAATCGGGCCGTCAGCCATTGCGCGCGCCCCGCGTCGGTTTTTTCGCCGTTACAGCCGCCACAGTTCGATCCCCTCGGGCTTTTGCTCGCGATCGAGCTTTGCCTTCACGTCGAGCACGATACCTCGACGGTCCTTGAGCAATTTGGCGACCAACGGCCACCCTCCGGCCAAATAGTCCTTGTGGGCAACCGCCAGAATTACCGCGTCTGCCGGCTGCAACGCTTCAAGCGGGGTTAACTTAATACCGTATTCGTGAGCCGTCTCCTCCGATGAAGCGATCGGATCAGCAATTTGAACGCCCACGCCAACCCGCTGAAGTTCGCGCGCGATGTCGATTACTTTCGAATTGCGGATATCCGGAACATTTTCCTTGAAGGTCATGCCCAGAATCGTCACAGTCGGATTCGCACGGCCACTGTGCAGCAGCGCATGCATGCATTCGCGCGCCACACGTTCGCCCATGCTGTCATTGATGCGACGTCCTGCGAGAATGATTTCCGGATGGTAGCCGGCTTTTTCGGCACGGAACGTCAGGTAGTACGGGTCAACACCGATACAGTGCCCGCCGACCAGACCCGGCTGGAAATTCAGGAAATTCCATTTCGTCGAGGCCGCGGCGAGTACGTCGCCGGTATCGATGCCGAGCTGATGAAAAATCGCCGACAGTTCATTCATAAACGCAATGTTGAGATCGCGCTGTGTATTTTCGATGACCTTGGCGGCTTCGGCAACCTTGATTGACGGAGCGCGGTGAACGCCAGCCTTCACCACCGAGCCATAGACGTCTGCGACAATATCGAGCGTACGCGCGTCCTGTGCAGACACAACTTTGATGATGTTTTCGAAACGGTGTTGCTGGTCACCCGGATTGATCCGTTCGGGCGAGTAGCCGACGGTGAAATCACGGCCGCCAGCAAGTCCCGACATCTTCTCCAGCACTGGCAGACATTCTTCCTCGATCGTCCCGGGATACACAGTTGATTCGTAAACCACGATGTCACCCCGTTTAAGCACTTTGCCCACAGTGTCAGAGGCAGACAGGACGGCACTGAGATCCGGCCGGCGGGCACCGTCGATCGGCGTCGGAACCGTCACGATGTAAAAATTCGCTTCCGCCAGCCGCGACGGCTCATGATCGAAAGTCAGAGTTGCTTGCTTGAGGTCGGTGGCCGCAACCTCCAGCGTCCGGTCATGGCCGCCACACAATTCGTCCACGCGCCTGCGGTCGATATCGAAACCAATCACCGGCACTCCCGACCGCGCAAAAGCAACCGCGACAGGCAAGCCGACATATCCAAGGCCGATGACGGCGATCTTTCGTTGATGTTGCAATCGAGGTTCCCGCTCCAGGCGCGCCTGTTTAACCGGATCGCGGTCTCGGCGCCAATGGATTTCGCTCTACCAAAACGCAATCGTGTTGATGGCCGTTTTGACTATCGTTTGCGACCGAGCAGACGGTCATAAAGTGCAACGATGTTCGCTCCGACCCGCTCCGCAGAGTATTCGCTTTCGACCAAGCGTCGCCCAGCCTCTCCGAATTTGCGTCGCAGATTTTGATCGTTTGCCAACCGGGCGATTGCGTCAGCGAGCGCGTCGGCATTGTCGGGAGGCACAAGAAGCGCGTTGATGCCCTGACGTGCGATTTCGCGGCAGCCGGGCACGTCGGTGGCGACGATCGGCCGGCCAAAAGCGGCCGCCTCCAATAAGCTTTTGGGCAAACCTTCACGACGCGAGGGTAGAACTGCGATGTGCGCAGCTTCCCAAACTTTGCCGATATCCAATACCTGGCCGAGCACCTCGATCCCCGGCCGGCGCGACCATTCCCTGATTTCTTCCATTGGAATTGAAACCGGGTTGGCGGGGTCCGGCTCGCCTGCGATCAGCAGACGCACCGGCTGGCCTCGGCGCGCGAGAATTTCATGCGCATTGATGAGGGTACGAACGCCCTTGTCATCGAGTAGCCGGCCAACAAATGCCATCGTTAAGGGGTCGGGCGGTTCGGGCAACGGCGTGAACTTATCCGTTTCGACTCCGGACCCCGCAATTATGAAAATACGATCATCGGCAATGCCCAGCGTTTTTATCGCCGCGCGATCATCGGGATTTTGTACCAATACTGCGGCGCGAGCATTTCCCAGCACGCTCCGAAGTACAATGCGAAATAACGGCCGCACCAAGCGCGCCTTCAATGTCTCAGAGGTGAAGACGAAGCCGAGCCCGGCGACAGCATTCAAGCGCGCGCAGGGAAGACCGGCGGCGGCGAAAGACCCGGCGATTGTCGGCCGCAATGCGACATGGTGTACAAGGTCCGGAGAGATCTCGCGGTAGAGATGGCGCACTGCACGGATATTTGCGAAGAGCGCAAACGGATTAAGGCTCCCGCGCCGCCAATTCATAGGATGCACGTGAAAGCCGAGCGCTTCGATGGCGCCGCCATCTTTGTCGACATGCGTAATCACGTGAACATCGTATCCGGCCGCCCGCGCAGCGCGCGCCATCGGCACACGGTGGGACATAAAGTACCAGTCCTGGGTCACGAGAAAGACCAGCACCGGC
>DATFVF010000072.1:0-11231 GCA_035260465.1 Pseudolabrys sp.
GCTCGTCCATTAACAGAACCGACGGATTGTAAGCCAGCGCACGTGCGATGGCGACCCGCTGCTGCATGCCGCCGGAAAGATGATGCGGGTAGGAACCGGTGAACTTTTCAAGCTTTACGAGCCGCAACTGCTCCCGGGCGATTTTGTCGCGTTCATCTTTCGGCACGCCTTTCATTTCAAGTCCGAAAGTGACGTTACCGAGCGCGGTCCGCCACGGGAAAAGTTGGGCAAAATCCTGAAAAACGACACCGCGGTCCATGCCATGGCCGTCGACCTTTTTACCATCGATGCGAATTTCTCCGACCGCCGGCGCCAAAAAACCCGCTATGATGTTGAGCAGCGTGGACTTGCCACAGCCGGACGGCCCGACGATACAGACGAATTCGGACGCGCCAATATTCAAATTGATGTCTTTCACGCCGGGGACTTTCCCGCCGGGCGTATTGTAGATCAGCGAAACGTCGCAAATTTCGATGGGGACCATACCGCCGTTTTCCTATTCCGCTCATTCCCGCGAAAGCGGGAATCCAGCGGGCGCTTGTGGTGTTGCCCCTGGGTCCCCGCTTGCGCGGGGACGAGCGGAGCAAGGCGGCGGCTCGACCCCTTGAGACATGCTAGCCCTTCGCCGCACGCACCATGCCCCACCGCATCACTGTGGCGCGCTCGAGCGATCCGAACACGAAGCGCTCGAAAACAAAGCCGATCCCGCCGATCACGACTAATGACGCTAACATGATATCGGTATTGAGAAATTCTTTCGCATCGAAAATGACCCAACCCAGCCCCCAGTCGGAGGCCGCGATCATCTCGGCGCCGACGACCGCGATCCACGCGCGCAAGAACGCTTGCCGCATGCCGGTAATGATAAAAGGCGAGGCGCCGGGAATAATGACCTTCCAGAACAGCTTGTGTTCATCGGCGCCCATTGCGCCGGCGGCGCGCAACCACAACGGGTTGACCGAGCGCACGCCCGACCATGTGTTGAACATCATCGGGAACGTGGCGGCGTAGAATACGATCAGGATCGTCGTCAGGTTGCCGATGCCGAACCACAGCATGAACAACGGCACCAGCGCGAAAGAGGGGATGGGCATCAGGGCGCTGACGAGCGGCAGAAAGAAATGCTCAACGCGTTGGAAGCGCGCCATCAGGATGCCGAGTGGAAGGCCGACCACGACCGAGAGCGCAAAGCCGAACATCACGCGGTAGAGAGTGAAGGCGGCGTGTTCGATCATGGTGCCGTCGGCAATACTTGAGACGAGCGCACGCGCGACCGTCGGCAACGTCGGCAGCAGCGCTGGCGCAAAATAGCCGCTGCGCGCCATTGCTTCGTAGATCGCTGCTGCCGCGAGCAGCGCCAAACTGCCCCGTAGGAGAGAGTTCTGCCGCTGACGCCGTTCGGTCATGACGTGATCATCCCCCAGCGTACGACGGTGTAGTTCTCTATTTTCTGAAACACGAATTTTTCCAGCGTGAGACCGATGATGGCGATCACGACGATGCCGGCCATCATGACATCGGTGTTGAGAAACTTGCGGGCGCCGAAGATCAGCCAGCCGAGACCCCAAGGCACGGCTGCGAGCATCTCGACCGCGACCAGAATGCGCCAGGCCTGCGCAAGGCCAAGTCGCAGGCCAGTGAGAATGTAAGGCAGCGCTCCCGGCAGGATCACATATCGAAACAATCGGCGGTCATCGGCGCCCATAGATTGCGCGGAGCGTATCCAGATCTCCTTCACCGCCTTTACGCCGGTCCAGCTATTAAAAATAATCGGAAATGCCGCCACGAAACCAACCAATAGCACCGCCGAAATATTGCCGAGACCGAACCAGAGCAGAAACAGCGGTGCATAGGCAAGACCGGGAATCGGTGCGCCAATCGACACCAGCGGCAGGAAAATGTCTTCGGCACGGCGGGAGCGACCCATCAGCACGCCGATGGTAACACCGAGGATGCTTGCAAGCGCGAAACCACTCAGCAGCCGAATGAGAGTCTCGATCGTATGGTGCGGCAGGATACCTGTCACCGTGAGGCGCACGAATGAGGCTGCGACCTCTTCCAGCGTTGGAAATAGCCGGTGCGGAAATACGCCGGCCCAGGCGATTATCTCCCAAATCGTACCGACGACGGCGAACGGAAAAATATTCCGGGCAATCAGCCGCAAGCGCTCACTGCTTTGCGAGCGAACTTCCGGTTCTGTTACGCCAATTGTGATGGCATCCTGCATCGGTGCCCACGTTCCTCCCACCGGCTCGTCAGCTTCACGAGCGGGCCTTCGGCAGCCGTCTGAGCGGCATTGTTCAAAGGATAGCGCTTTGGACGCCTACCACAAGGCACGCGCAGTTTTGGATTTCCGTCCCATAGGCCGCTACTGGGGCCGCTACTGGCGCAATTGCGGCAGAACGGTTAAAGCCCCGTCGAGCGCGCTCGAATAGCGCCAAGATTTCAACGGGAGAGTTTCGTGATGTCGAAGAATGCACAAAAAATCGGTTGGATCGGGGTTGGGCGCATGGGAACGCCTATGGCGGAACGCCTGCTCAAGGCCGGCCACGATGTGACGATCTGGAACCGTACCCGCGCCAAGGCTGAACCGTTGGCCGCCAAGGGCGGCAAGTTGGTCGACAAGCCGGTCGAGCTTGCGGATTGCGATGTGGTGTTTGCCATCGTCTCCACCGGCAAAGACGTTGAGGAAGTCGTGTTTGGCAAAGACGGTCTGCTCAGCGGTGCGAAGAAGCCGAAGATGCTCGTCGACTGCTCATCGATCTCGGTCGAAGAATCTGCTGCAATCCGCAAGCGTCTGAACGAACGCGGGGTCAGCTTCCTCGCAGCGCCGGTGTCCGGCAATGCTAAAGTGATCAAGGCCGGCAAACTGTCGTCTGTGGTGTCGGGGCCGGAGGCAGACGCCAAGGTGGCGATGCCGTTAATCGAAGTATTTGCGCCGCAAGGCGTCTCCTACGTGGGCGAGGGCGAGCTCGCGCGTATCTGCAAGATCGCGCACAACGTCATGCTCGGCGTGGTGATCGAGAACCTGATCGAGATCACGCTGCTTGCCAACAAGATGGGTGTGCCGCGCCACGCGTTTCTCGCCTTCATGAATAACGGCGTGATGGGCTCGATGTTTACGCGCTACAAGACACCGGCTTTGGTCAATCTCGACTGGACCACGACCTTTACACCTGAATTGCTGCGCAAGGACCTCGATCTCGGCCTGGAGCTGGGGCGTGAGATGGACGTGCCGATGCCGGTTACGGCGGCGACGCGCGAAGTGCTGCAAACTCATTTCGGTGCGGCGATGTTGCAGAAGAACCCGGAGGAATATCTCTCCAAGGACTTCGCCGCGCTGGCCGAAACGATGGCGCTCGCAGCGGGCATGAAGCTCACTTCGGAAAACAAGAACGTATCGACGGGCCTTGAGAGCTGATGGGTTTTGGCGGCGACACGGCTTCGTAAATAAAAAGAGGGCCCCTCGCGGGGCCCTGTGTGCATAAGGTGGAGGATTCACGCCGCCGTCTAAGCCTGAAGGGAGGAAAACGGCGGCTGCGCACGTATCCACTCAAACGGGCCGGGGTGGTCATCACAAGTAAAATGGCCGTAAATTTCATGGTGGATATGCAACAAACACATGCCACGTTCTCCGCCATTCGAACGATAAATCGGTGAAACGGGAGTTCTCAATGGTTTTCAAGCTCTACAACGCCCCGCAATCGACCTGCAGCCAGCGCGTTCGTTTCGTCTTCAACGCCAAGAACGCGCCCTTCGACGAGGTGAAGCTCAATTTGCTCGAAGGCGACCAACTCAAGCCGGATTATCTCAAGCTCAATCCCAACGGCGTCGTGCCCACCCTCGACCATGACGGCGCGATCATCACCGATTCCACCGTCATCACCGAATACCTCGACGAGGCCATTCCCGAGCACAATTTTACCCCGAGGGGCATAGTCGCGCGAGCGCGCATGCGCGCACTCATGCATTTCATCGACGAGATGCCGGCTGCTGCCGTGCGCGTGCCGACCTTCAACCTCGCGTTCCTGCCGAGTTTCCAGAAGATGAGCCGTGAGGCCTTTGTGGCGATGGCCGAGAGCAAGCCGTTGCGACGTGAATTCATGCTCACCATGGGACAGACCGGATTTCCCAAGCACGAAATGGACGCCGCACTGGGACGTTTGCGTCGTGCGTACGAACGTATGGATGCCGAAATTGAGACGAGTGGCGGTCCCTGGCTGCAGGGCAAGCAGATTTCGCTCGCCGATGTAGCGGTAATGCCGGCACTAGTACGTATGTACGATCTCGGCATGCCCGATTGGCAGGATTTGCCGCGTGTTGTGACCTGGTTTGATAACATCCGCGCGCAACCGGCGTTCAAGCCGACCTACTATCATGGCTCATTGCTGAGTGAGCGCTTTCCCCATTTGAAGGAGAAGGCGCCGGCCTGAGCGGGCGGAGAGGAAACCATGACGGCGGCGGCACACCATTATCGGACAGGCGAGGGAAGGACATTCCAACTCGGGCGCATAACCCTAACGTTCAAGACAAGCGCGACCGATACAGAGGGCGCCTATTCCCTCTGCGAGGCGATCGAGCCGCCCGGCGCGGAGGCGGGGCTTCATCGGCATCCGACCTATGACGAGACTCATATTATCTGCGAGGGCCGCTACGAATGTCGGCTGGGAGATGCAACGCTTATGCTCGGTCCCGGCGAGATGATGTTCGCGTCCCGTGGTACACCGCACAGCATCAAGAGCATTGGTCCCGAAATCGGGCGAGAGCTGATGATTTCCTCGCCAGGGGGCATATTCGACGCATTCATTGAAGACGTGACCAACGCAATGGCCGCTGCGGCAAATGGTGGGCCGCCGGCGGTCTTCAAAGACATCGCGGCGAAATACGGAATCGAATTCTTGGCGTAGATGAATGCTATCTAGTGTCGACCGGCGCTACCGCCGCCAGCACCCGAGCTTTCTTCGACTCCTCGAAGCCGTGCATGCCGCCGGACCACTGGACAGCGACAACTGCGCCTTTGATCGGTTGCAGCAGGCCTAGCGCCATCGCCAGCGCAACCAGCGGCCACAGCGTCATACTGATCCAAATGGCCGGAGCGATTTCAGTTTCGACAGCCAACACGATCGGTACAAGAAGGTGGCCGACGATGACGATGACCAGATACGCGGGGAAATCGTCGGCGCGGTGATGATGCAACTCTTCGCCGCAATGCGGGCAGGATTCGGCGACTTTCAGGAAGGCACGGAACATGCGTCCCTTGCCGCAGGCCGGGCAGCGTCCGCGCAAGCCGCGTCCCAGCGCTTGCGCGGCGCTGGGCAAAACATTGTCAGCCATTCTCAATACCGGTGCGAGATTGGCAATTCCTCAGCCGGGAACAACGAAATCACGCGGCAACCTTTGTCGGTGACGACCATCTCTTCCTCGATGCGCGCGCCCGAGAAGCCGTCCGTCGCCGGGCAATAAGTCTCCAGTGCGAACACCATGCCTTCCCTGATCTCGGTCGGATGATCGAGTGACACCACGCGCGAGATGATCGGCCGCTCATGCAGCGCGAGGCCGAGGCCATGCCCGAACTGCAGGCCGAAAGCCGACAATTCATCCGGGAAACCGAACTCCTGCGCCTTGGGCCAAACGCGTGCGACCTCGTCGGTCATGACGCCGGGCTTGATCAGCTCGATCGCGCGGTCGAGCCATTCGCGCGCCTTCTTGTAGGCATCGTGCTGCGCCGGCGTCGCGCGGCCGACATTGAAGGTGCGGTAATAGCAGGTGCGATATCCCATGAAGGACTGCAGGATATCGAAAAACGCCTGATCGCCGGGCCGGATCATGCGGTCGCTAAAATTGTGCGGGTGTGGGTTGCAGCGCTCGCCCGAGATTGCATTCACCGCTTCCACATCATCCGAGCCGTGGCGATAAAGGAACTCGTTTACCTTGGCGACGATATCGTTTTCACGCACGCCCGGCTTAAGCTCTTCACTGATCATGTGGTAGGCACCATCAACCATTGCAGCGGCGCGGTTGAGCAGCGCGATCTCGTCGGCTGACTTAATCTCGCGCGCCTCCAGCATGATCTGCTGGCCATCGACGATCTTCATGCCGGCCTTTTGCAGTTCGAACATCATGGCTGGTTCGATAATGTCGACGCCGACGGGCATCTTCTCGACACCGGCTTCCTTGAGCAGGGAGAAAATTTCCTTGGCGTGCTTGGCCATCAGCCCGAATGAGGGTTGTACGGTACCGCGCAGCCCGAGCAGGCCGGCTTTGCAATTTTCCGGCTTGAGCCATGGAGCGTATAGGCGGTGGTGAACAGCGGCAGAGCCGAAATCCCACAAGATCGGTTCGTTGTCGCGGGTGAGCAGCACCCAACGGCAAATTTTATCACGCTCCCATTCGCCGATCTTGGTCGAAGTGAGGTAGCGGATGTTGTTAACGTCGAACACCAGCAGCGCGCCGCATTCCGACTTTTCCAGCACCTGCTTTGCCCGGCCGAGCCGGTATCGGTGCATACGGCGGTAGTCGACGCGTTCCTCGAAATCTACACCCATGATGCCGAGCGCCGGTAGCGCGCGTCCCCAGTTATAGCGCGGGTTGACGTCTTCAGCGCGGATCGGCAGTGGGTCGCGCGTTCTCTCGTCCATGGTCGTCTCCTTACGCGGTATTGATTGCCGGCTTCGTAGCCGGTGAGGGTGGCGCATTATATGCCTTGTCTGCGACGCTGTCGGCAACAACAGAACGCGGCAAATTACCGCCAGCCGCACTACTCATTGGCGCATATAGGCCTGGGGATATCGGGATCGCGAGAAGGCGGGCGATTTCAATTGGCCTCGACGTTGGCGTCCCTGATGACGCCCCCCCAGACCTCGGTCTCCTTCTTGATAAAGGCCGCAGCTTCAGCCGGCGAGCCGCCGGCAGCGCGGAGGTTGATTTTGGCAAAGTGATCCTGTGCCTGCGGGCTTTGCAGCACTTCGTTCACCGCCTTGTTGAGTTTCAATACGATAGACGCCGGTGTTTTGGGCGGAGCGGCGAGGGCGTTCCAGGTCCCAGACTCGAAGCCCTTCACCCCAGCTTCATCGAGCGTGGGGATGTCGGGCAGGCTGGAAATGCGCTTGTCGGTCGCGACCGCAAGAATACGCGCCTTGCCCCCCTCGTGCAGCTTGATAGCGGACGCGAGCTCCATGAAAATGAAGTCAACATGCCCGGCAATGATATCGTTAAGCGCCGGCGCGGTCCCCTTGTAGGGCACGTGCACGAGTTTGCTGCCGGTCATGCGCTCGAACAGCGCAGCGGTGAGATGCGACGTGGTGCCGATACCTTGTGAGGCATAGTTGATCTTGCCCGGATTGTTTTTCACGTAGTCGATGAACTCCTTCACCGTCTTCGCTGGAAAATCGGGACGCACCAGCAGCACGTTGGCGATCGAGGTCATGATTGCCACCGGTTCGAACTGCGCCGGATCGAAATTCATCTTCTTGTAAAGCAATGGATTGACGGTCAACGGCGCGGGCTGAGCGGCCAGTAGCGTATAACCGTCGGGATCGGAGCCGAACACGAACTCTGCGCCGATATTGCCGGCGGCACCTGCGCGATTCTCCACGATGACCGGCTGGCCGAGCCTCTGGTGCAATCCTTCGGCAACAATGCGGGTTACGGTGTCAACGCCCCCTCCGGCCGGCACACAGACGATGATCTTGATTGGTTTGTTCGGGAAACTCGCCGCGGCATCCTGCGCCAACGCGCCCGACGTAAGAAGCAGCATGGACGAAATCAAAGCAAAAAGTGTACGCACTCTTATCCTCCAGTCACCGGTCTTTTTTATCGGCTATGCAACGTGGGCCAGCTTTTGCGCCGGCAGCTTGAGGTTAAACACCTTCACCGCGTTGCCGCCAAGAATATTGCGCTTGGCCTGCTCGCTTAGGAACGGCAAGTCATAAATAGTTGATGGCAGATCGAAGTCCCAGTGCGGATAATCAGAAGAGTAGAGCAGCTGGGCTTCCGCATTGATCATGCGGAAGGTTTGCTCCAGTGCTGCCATGTCGGTCATTTCCAGGGGCTGCGACGAAAAATACATGTCGCGCATGTACTCACTCGGCTTTTTCTTCAGCGCGGGGGCTTCCGATGAACGCATCATATATTCGTTGTCGAAGCGCTGCATCATGAACGGCACCCAGGCCAGGCCGCTTTCGACCCAAAGGACCTTGAGTTTGGGAAACCGCTCCGGCAGGCCGTTCATCACCCAATTGGCGAGATGAACCATGTTGTAGAAAACGAAGCCGAGCGCATGAACCGAGATGAACTGATTCATCAAACCGACGGTCTGGTCGCTCCAATTGTAACCGGCATGGAATGCCAGCGGCAGATTCATCTCCTCCAGCAACGCGTAGGTCTTCATATAGGAATTGTGGTGAACAGGCCGGTAGCGCGCCGACGTCACCATGAATCCTACGACGCCTTCCTTCTGACCGAACTCCCGCACCATCCGGAACGAGGCTTCCGCGTCGTTGAACGGCAGATAAAGCATGGAGCGGATGCGCGGCTCGTGTGTCAGGACCCGCTCGGATAGCCAGCGATTATAGGCGCGCGCTAGCGCGACCTCGACCTCGACTTGGGGATGCAGGCCCAATTGCAGCATTGGAGTCGGAAACATGACCGCCACATCAATGCCGATGGCGTCCATCCAGCGCCGCGTAAGCGAGATGTCGCGTTGCACACCGGCATCCGTCTTTTCCAGGCCACGCACCGCATAGCGCATGACGCGTCCGCCCATGTCCTGATAGCCGACTCCGGCCGGTAACATGCCGACGCTCTTCGCGCTGGCCTGCCGAGCACTGCGGGCGAGCTGCTGCAGCACCGGATCATCCATGTATTCGAGGATCTCATCGAGCGCCTCGCTTTCGTAGTGATGCGAGTCGACGTCGACGATCGGAAAATTCTTGTAGCCGCGCTCGCTCGCCTGCCTTGACGCGTGTGCAAGCAGCTTTGAGGTATCGAATTCCTCGACCGCCATGCGGCGGGAATCGCTGAGCGGAAGGTCCATGGCTCTCTTGTTCCTTTAGCGGCCCGACCAGGCTTGCCACATGCCAAGTTCGAAGATTTGCAAGTTCACTGCGCTGAGCATGGCGGCAACCGTAACCATAACCTCGGTGGCAGTCACAGCATCAGACGCGAAAGCGGGGAACGCGCCGTCGCGTTCCGTCGCGCGCTCTGCATAGAGCCGCACCGCTTTGGCTAGCATATCCTGTACATCGGCATCGCTCGGCCGCCTCAGAGCATCAACCTGCGACGACATAGATGTCCTCCCCGCGTCGGACCACCTTGAAGCTTTTTAAACGCAGTCGCCTGTCGGCTGCACATTCACCTGTCTTGAGGTCGTATTCGTAGCCGTGCCAGGGGCACACGAAATGGATCTGTTTGTCGGAGAAACGCTGGCCGCTCCACGTACGATCGGCAGCGATCACGTCCTCGACCTTGTGCATCATAATGCCTTCGCAGGCCGGCCCGCCCTGATGCACACACAGATTCTCGTAGGCGTAAAACTCACCCTGCCAGTGGAACACGCCGATTTCGAGCGCGCCGTGGGCAACAATGCGGCGCTCCCCATCGGGAAACTGTGTAACTTTCGCGACAAATACTTCCGGCATTTAGCCCGGCTCCAGTCTATTGAGTAGCGGAAAAGTATGGCACCGAACCGCACAGCGCGGCAACGAAGCGGCTTCGCGGAAATAAGAGCCAGGGTTGCAACCATCCGCATTGTGAAAGAATGCGACATCCCGCAAGGTCGATCGCATTTGGGAAAGGTCGCCGGGTGGAATCAGCTGGACTTCTGATCGCTACTGCGGGCGCTTTTCTGCTGGCTGGCTTTGTTAAAGGCGTAATCGGTCTCGGGCTGCCGACGGTGTCCATCGGCCTTTTGGGGCTGTTGATGACGCCGGCACAGGCGGCGGCGATCCTGGTGGTCCCGTCGCTGGTCACCAATATTTGGCAGGCCAACGGTCGGCGGTGAGCTATTTGCCCTCGTGCGCAGGTTGTGGCCGATGCTTGCCGGAATCTGCATCGGCACATTTGTTGGCGCGGCATTGTTACCGGACGACGACGGCGGGCGTGATCTGGCGCTGCGCGGACTCTTGTGATCGAGTAGGTGCGATCGCGCAAATTCAGCAGGACCTGCACGATGAAAATTGTCGATCTCTCGCACGTTATGAACGTGCACACGCCCGGCTGGGTGGGCTACGCCGGCAACAAGATGTACTACGCGCAAAATCTGCAGACGCAGATGATTGTCGCGCAGCGCATCGATACGGCACTGCATGTCGGCACTCATTTCGATGGCGCCATGCATGCGACCGATAATCGCAAAGGCGACATGGCGCATCTGCCGCTCGACTATCTGGTCAATCGCGGCGTTGTCGTCGATATTTCCAAGCATGTGCACGATTGGGCGGTGATCACGCCGGAGATGATCGAGTCGTCAGGCGTCGATATCCGCGAGGGCGACATACTTATTTTGCATACGGGTTGGCACAAGCACTATGAGGGCCAGTCCCAGCAGGATCTGGTGAAGTACTTCTGCTATCACCCAGGGCCCAATCTCGACACGCTGCACTGGATGCTAAAGAAGAAAATTCGATGGTGGGGCATGGATTGTGGCTCGTGCGACCACGCCATGAACACGTCGATCCGCCGCATGCGGCCCGATCTCGCCGATGAGTTCACGAAAAAGCACGGCAAAACGCCGGCCGAATTCTTTGGCACTTTCGAATACACCCACAAGAAATCCGGCCGAAAAGTGCGGCAGGATATGTTTCCATTCCACAGCTGGGCATTTCAGGAAGGCTTGCTGCACGCAGAAAACCTCGGCGGTGACATCGAGATGATGCTGGGCAAGCGTTGTGTGATCGGCGCTTTCCCGTGGCGCTATGAGGGCCTGGAAGGCTGCCCGTGTCGTATCGTTTGTTTTCTCGATACCGACATGTCGGTCGAAGCCGTCGGCAATGCCGCGAAGGCCATTATCTAGATTTCGATTTCAAAGTCTTATCCAACTGTTCCTTCTCCCGGCAAATGCCAATCTATTGCCCAAAATGCGGCGGGAACCACCGCTCGCGCACACTCGTTGCTTTGTGGGGAGCGACGAGTGTGCCCGAGAGGAGAGGAACCATGAAACTCGGAATGATAGCGACCGTTGCGGCGTTTTCGCTCGCCAGCGTGACCGGCGCGTCTGCGCAGGTTTACGTAGC
>DATFVF010000073.1:0-5797 GCA_035260465.1 Pseudolabrys sp.
CGCCGACACTGATCCAATCGTTGATGCGATAGGCGATGGTCGGTGTTGCGTTGTATGTGCGCAGAGTGGTGTCACCCGCATAGTCGCGGCCGGCAAATCGATCGGGGAACGTGACCGAGAGTCCGTATGGAGCGTTGATGGACATTCCGAGCCACAGATTCGGCTTCAGCTGCATGGAGAAATAGCTGCCGGGAACGAGCGCGGCAACGCCGCTGTTGCCCGCACCGCCGAAGCCGGCTGGTAGCAATGTGCTGCCCGCCCCCGGATTGTGGGTCGCATAGGGAATGATGCCGGCAACATCCGATTCCATCGAGATGCCAGGCACCTGTGTGAGGGTCGCCGGATTCCAGAACATCGACGACAGCGCCCCACCGGCAGCGATGCCGGCAAAGGATGATCCCTGCCCGTAAGCGCTCTGCTCGCGGATGGCGAACCCGCCGGCATCGGCCTGCGCAGTCGCAATTACCAAAAGTCCGAGTGCGCTGCCCGCCCGTAAGAAATTCTTCCAACCTTGGAGTGGCATTTTCGTCGTCCCCCCAGAAGATCGCGCTTCCCCACTGCGCTTATCAATCGTGACGAGAGGTTACGCGAGCCACAGTACGCGTGGCGGTAAATATTCGTTGGATGAGACGAGCTTAGCGAAAAATACCTTAGCTGTTGCAGCTATGACACAGGCATTTTGTTGCACTGCGGCAAACTCGGAATCGACGGCCTGCCAATTCTAGATTCGAGAAGTCGTGAACGCCGAGGCTCGTCGCGGCGACGACGCGCGAACTACGCGTGAGTTGCCACCGGAAGCCGGTTTAAGCTGCTTCGGCTCCCTTAGCCGCGCGGAATGCCACGCCGATGCGTGTATCCGAGCGCCAGATCACGTGGCAGGCCTGTTTGAACTTGTCGTAGTCAATAACCAGCATGAATTCGTCGGGGATGCCGATCTGGCTTGCAACTTCCAGGCAGGCACCGGCGGGCGAAACATTACGGACGCGGCAGCTGATGCCGGCAGCGCGATTGAACGCAATTGTGCCGGCTTTCAGAGTGCGACCGCGTTGAGCTTTGCGTCTCTCATCCATGATGCCTCCGTCGGTACCGGCGTTCGCGCGACCGCCGCGAGAAGTCGCCGCTGGCCTAACGTCTGACGGAAACGGCTGATCGCACCCTACGTCTGCCTATTTATCGGGCGGTGAAAGTGATCATCAAAAGACCCGTAAAACTGTAAGAAAGCGCTAACCGTGCGAGTGGGGTGACAACCCGCAGGTTCTGCTGCCTTTTGCCGCCGAACCACCCCATGAACCCCTGCAAAGGAGGGTTGCCCCCTGCCCGCGGCCATGCATGATGGCGCCGACCTTCCAATTTCAAAAACCAATGCTCACGGGAGACATCTGAACATGAAGCTTGTTCGCTTTGGCGCGCCTGGCCGCGAGAAGCCCGGCATCGTCGGTGACGATGGCAAGATCCGCGACCTGTCGCGTATCGTAAAAGATATCGACGGCGCGATGTTTGCCTCCGGCGGCCTTGCCAAGATCAAGAAGGCGAACCTCAAACGGATGAAGACCGTTTCCGGCAAGCCGCGGCTCGGCCCCTGTATCGGCAACGTGCGTAACTTCATCGCCATCGGTCTGAACTATTCCGACCACGCCGCGGAAGCCGGCATGCCGATCCCGAAAGAGCCGATCATCTTCAACAAGGCGCCGACCTGCATCTGTGGGCCGAACGACGACACCATTATCCCGCGCGAGTCCGGAAAACTGGACTGGGAAGTGGAGCTCGGTATCGTTATCGGCAAGCGCGCGCGCTATCTCGCCAAGGATAAAGCGAAGGACGCCATCGCCGGTTATTTTCTCTCGAATGACGTCTCCGAGCGCGTGTTTCAGATCGAGCGCAGCGGCGGCCAGTGGAACAAAGGCAAGAGCTGCGAAACGTTCGGCCCGATCGGACCGTGGTTCGTCACGAAGGACGAAGTGAAGGACCCGCAGAACCTGAGCATGTGGCTCGACGTCAATGGTGAGAAGCGCCAGCGCGGCAACACGAAGACCATGATCTTCGGTTGTGAGCATCTAGTTTGGTACTGCTCGCAGTTTTTCGTGATGGAGCCAGGCGACATCATCATCACCGGTACGCCGCCGGGCGTCGGGCTCGGCATGAAGCCAACGCCGATGTTCCTCAAAGCTGGCGACGTGGTGACGCTCGGGATCGACAAACTCGGTGAGCAGAAGCAAAAGGTGGTCGTGGGAAAATAATCGAAGCGCCGAGTGCGCTCTTCAACCTCACAAACCGAAATATCAAACTCACGCCACCCGCAAACAGCGGCAGACTGATGGCAGCATCGCGGTGAAAAAACAGCCAGTCATTCCTGGTTGGCGCACCGTGCTACCGTCAAATTCAATCGGAGCGCGCAAGCGCTTGCCGAATTTGTAACGTATTGCGGCCCCAATCCCCGTCTTCAATAAGCGTTGCTCGTCCCGTTTTCACATCTCGATCGCGTTGTTTTGTACGGGTTGAGGAGGGAGACGCATGCCAGAACGCACGGCAATGCTGACTTCGGCCATATTCACGACAGCTCTGGTCTCAGCTTTATTCGCACAATCGTCCCCGGGCCTGCGCGCCGAGGAAGAATGCATCAGCAAGCCAAACGCGCCGGCGCCACAAGGCCAGCATTGGTACTATCGGACCGATCACGCAAGCAACCGTCAGTGCTGGCGTTTGGGACCGCAAGGACTTCCAGTCCAGAACAGCGCACCACAAACCGAGGAACAACCGGCGCCGGTGGCCGCACAATCGACAGCGCCGCCGCGCGCACAGCTGCGTGAAACAACAGGAGCTTCACCTGCCGAGCGCGCGCGGGATACTGCCCCTGCATCGACTGCGCAGGTGCCTTGGCCCGACGCGCCGAAATCGCAGGATCTGCCGCCGTTCTTGCAACCGGTGCCGCGACCCGCGCCAATGGTGTGGACGCAATCTGCCAGTGCAAGCGGTTCTGCCTCGACAGTCAGCGGCCACGTTTCGGAAAACGTGCGTGACCCTTCACCGCCGTTGAACACAGTTGCTTCGGCAAGCGTGAGTGACACTTCGCCCGGGGACAACCGCGCGCGAGAGCCACAACGTCCTGCATCCGCGCGGTCGGCTGCCTCGGCGGCACCGATGCAATCGATCCGGGAAGTCGATCACACCTTCGCCCTGCTGATGGTTGGATTCGCTCTGCTCGCCGTGACCGGCCCCGTGCATCACTACACGAAACGGCGGCGGCAGCGCGAAACTAGCAATTTTCGCGTTCCTCAGTGGGCCCGCGTGGTTGCATTGAACGCGCCCAAGCCGCGCGCGCGTGTTTCAGTTGCACCGGAATCCAATACCGGAAGGCGGCTTGCTCCTTTAGCGCCCAGGCCGCCCGACCAAACCGAAAAGCTCGCTCAGGTGCTGCAACAACTTGTGGACCGCATGCAAACGGACCGGCGGCAGGCAGCCAACACGGTCCCGGCTAGCGGGGTCCGCCCCCGGGATCGGATATCACCCGTGCGGCAACAAGTCGGTGCCAGATGAACAACACGACCAAGGCTCCGACGGTAGCACCGATGAAACCGGCACCTTGATCAGGGCGGTACCAGCCGATCGCCTGGCCGATCCACGTGGCGAAGAATGCGCCTGCAATTCCGAGTACTGCAGTGAGGATAAAGCCCTGGGGGTTGTTCGGGCCGGGCGACAACATGCGCGCAATTATTCCTGCCACCAAGCCGATAAGAATAATCCAGATGATGCCCATGCGTGCTCCTATCTGTAATAGCGAGACCGCTTAGCCGACGACGTCTTCAACATCGTGCATGCGTCAGAGCATGCGCCCGGCTTCCTGTTCAGTCGGCAAACGTCCTTCCGGCGTTAGTTGATCAACGACCTGCGGCAAATATTCGCTGAGGCCGTGAAGCAGGTCATCGCGCGACATGCCGGTTTGCGCCACGAGTGCGTTGATCTTGTCAGCTCCGAGGGCCCCGGCCAAATCGTTGGGCGATATTTCTTTGTTGGGCCCGGTGCCGACCCACGAATTAGCAGTTTCGCTGTGGCCGCTCTGCTGAAATTGTTTGAGCAGATCGTTCAAGCCACCGCTCAGGATGCCTCCGGCTGCACCAGTCGCGAGCAAGCCTCCCAACCCGCTATTGAGCAAATCGCCGAGTCCGCCCCGGCCACCGGGCGCGCCGGTGTTGATGGCATTTCCGCCAGGCGGTACCCGAGTAGACGTCTGGCCAGCGGGCGGTTGACTGCCTGCAAAACCTTTGACCGCTTTGTATGCGAGCAAACCGAGGATCGCCATTGTGATGGGCGACATTCCTCCGCTAGCGCTGCTCGGATCACGCTGCCCGCGTGGTCCATTCTGCATTCCGTTGAGAACATCGATCAGGCCCATGGTCGTCTCCTGTCCGAACTCGACTGATTTTTTTGACGCTATGACGCTGCGGTGACGAGAACATGGCGGGCGCGTGACTCTGCGCGCGGTCGCGCGATTTTTACCGCCCACGGTATCGCGGTGAATATATACTGAAGCAGTCAGACGAAAAGGTATTTACGTAACGCGAGCGCCTCTGTCACAAACCGTGGAGGAAATGTCATGAGTATTTTCGGAAATATTATGGGTGCTATTTTCGGTCACAGCTCCGCACAAGCGAGTGCCTCGCCTACCTTGGCGCCAAGCACACCCCCGGCACAATCGGTCGATGTCGCTGCGATTGTCGACAAGGCGGCTGCGGCAAAAGGCGAGAAACTTGCGTGGCGAACCTCCATCGTCGATCTGATGAAGGCTCTCGATCTCGACAGCAGCCTTGGCGCGCGTAAAGAACTCGCGAAAGAACTGAAGTACACCGGCGACACCAACGACTCTGCGTCGATGAATGTCTGGCTTCACAAACAGGTTATGGCGAAGCTCGCGGCCAATGGCGGAAAATTGCCCGCCGACATCAAGGCTTGAACGACCAACAGGAAACGCAAACTGCCCGGCGCGTTGTTCAAAATCGCGCCGGGTTTAGCCAGCGGGCCTGGAATTCTCTTAGCGCCTGGTCGCGGCTCACGGCGTATCCACGATTTTGGGTGCTTTCCGGCCTGACCGTGATGACCCAGAACCATGGCTCACCCGGCGGTGCTTGTGACGTGAGGGCAATGCGGCCAACAGGTCGGTTGCCGTCGAAAACATCATAGTCATCGGCTGACCATTCGCCGTCGCGGTTTCTAGAGGCGCGTATAAGGGTCAGCATGGGCCCCGCATTAGGACGCGCATCGAAAAATCCTCCAATGCCGGATTTGGCTCAAAAACAGCCATTGCCCACGCTAGCCGCTTTCAAAGTTCCCCTGTTATAGTTCACTTCAAGGACGTTCGAAAATGTCCAAACCCAGGGGCTAAAGGGGGATGCGATGAAAACCATATTGTGGCTAGGCGCCTTGGTGATTGGCGTGGCCCTGGCCGCGCCGGCACAGGCCGAGACCATCAAGATCGGAATCCTGTTGCCGTATTCGGGCGCCAACGCCGACCTTGGAGACGTCCAGGACAAGGCGATCGACCTGTACATGAAGCTCCATGCGAAGGATATCGCGCCGCATAAAGTCGAGCTCATCAAGCGAGACGAAGGGCCGCCGTCCGGCGCGAACGCCAAAACTGCGGCGACCGAACTCATCACCCGCGACAAGGTCAATCTCATTCTTGGCGTTGTATTCTCGCCCTCGGCGATCGCGATGGCGCCGGTCATCACGCAAGCCAAGGTGCCTTTCATCATTGCCAATGCGGGCACCGCATGGATCACGCAACTTTCGCCTTACATCGTGC
>DATFVF010000074.1:0-5130 GCA_035260465.1 Pseudolabrys sp.
TCATGCACTAGGCTTTTCTCATAGCCGTGATCCATTTCAGCTCGCCTTGGGTTCAGTTTTTGACGAGCCAGCGCGGAAGAACTCTCTTCAAGTTGTCGCTGAGCAAGTCCCAAGTTTGGTTCGTTCGATGCTAGACGCTGAAAATCGACCGCCAACAATTCGTGAACTGTTTATTTCCCGCTGCAATGACACGCCAGTCACACGTGGCTTGCTGGAGCCTGTAATTGTTCGACTTAGAGACGAGGGCGAATTAAAAATAGAATCCAAGGATGGTCGCGAGCGGCCCCGGGCTTCTACAGTCAATTGGGACGATAAGATCATCGTGCCGCCGCAAAAAAGCTTCTGGGGGCGAATTACGGGCTTTGCACCGGAAAATAAGAACGGGCCATCATCGCAAGATAGCGGGTAGACGGTCTAACGATATTCCTGATAACGACGAAATCAACAGATCGACCGAGGATCGAGTCCATGAACGCCCCCGTCACGCCTCCCGCCGTCCCGCCTTATCACCACACGCCGCTGTTTCCGCTCGGCCCCGACAAGACGCCGTATCGCAAGCTCGAGATCGGCGGCGTTAAGGTCGAGAAGGTGATGGGCAAGGACATGCTGGTGGTCAGCCACGAGGCGCTGCGCGCGCTTAGCGAGGCCGCGTTCACCGACATCAATCATCTGCTGCGCCCGGCGCACTTGAAGCAGCTGCGCAAGATCCTCGACGACCCGGAAGCGAGCGATAACGACAAGTTCGTCGCCTACGACTTCCTCAAGAACGCCAACATCTCCGCCGGCGGCGTGCTGCCCATGTGCCAGGACACCGGCACCGCCATCATCATGGGCAAGAAGGGCCGCATGGTGTTCATCGCCGGCGACGACGAAGCCGCGCTCGCGGAAGGCGCGCGCGATGCGTATCTGCGGCGCAATTTGCGCTATTCGCAGCTGGCGCCGATTTCCATGTTCGAGGAGAAGAACACCAAGTCGAACATGCCGGCGCAGGTCGAGATTTATTCGGAGGGCGAAGACGCCTACAAGCTGCTGTTCATCGCCAAAGGCGGCGGCTCGGCGAACAAGGCGTTCCTGTTCCAGGCAACGCCGTCGATTTTGACGCATGACCGCATGCTGGCGTTCCTCAAGGAGAAGGTGCTCACGCTCGGCACCGCCGCGTGCCCGCCTTATCATCTCGCCATTGTCATCGGCGGCACCAGCGCCGAACTCACCATGAAGACGGTGAAGCTCGCCTCGACGAAATATCTCGACGAATTGCCGACCAAAGGCAGCGAAGATGGCCACGCCTTCCGTGACCTTGAGATGGAAAAGGAAGTGCTGGCGATGACGCAGTCGACCGGCGTCGGCGCGCAATTCGGCGGCAAATATTTCTGCCACGACGTGCGCGTGATCCGCCTGCCGCGGCATGGCGCGTCATTGCCGATCGGGCTCGGGGTGTCGTGCGCCGCCGACCGGCAGGCGCTCGGCAAGATCACCAAAGATGGCGTGTTCCTCGAGGAGCTCGAGCATCATCCGGCGCAATATCTGCCGGACATCGACCAGGAGAAACTCGGCGGGCAGGTGGTCAAGGTCGACCTGCGCAAGCCGATGAAGGACGTTTTGGCGCAGTTGTCCAAATATCCGGTGAAGACGCGGCTGTCGCTCACCGGCACGATGATCGTCGCGCGCGATCTCGCGCACGCGAAATTGCGCGAGCGGCTCGAAGCCGGGAAGGGGCTGCCGGAGTATTTCAAGAACCACCCGATTTATTACGCAGGACCGGCGAAGACACCGGCGGGTTACGCGTCGGGCTCGTTCGGGCCCACCACCGCGGGCCGGATGGATTCATACATCGACCAGTTCCAGGCGGCCGGCGGCTCGATGATTTCGCTCGCCAAGGGCAATCGCTCGGCGCAGGTGCGCGATGCGTGCAAGAAGCACGGCGGATTTTATCTCGCATCCATCGGCGGCAGCGCGGCGAAGCTCGCCGAACACTGCATCAAAAAGGTCGAGGTGCAGGAATATCCCGAGCTCGGCATGGAAGCGATCTGGAAGATCGAGGTCGAGGATTTCCCGGCCTTCATCGTCATCGATGACAAAGGCAATGACTTCTTCAAGGAATTGAATTTGGGTTAGGCGCCTTCTTCCTCATCCTGAGGAGCGCCGCAGGCGCGTCTCGAAGGATGAGGGCTAAAGAGAACGCGGGCGTCACCCGATCGCTGCCACTGTCACCATCAGCAGCGAGATGCCGACGTATTTTGCTGTCTGGGTGAGGTCGGGGAGCTGATCGGCGAAGCCGACGAGCCACAACAGGCTCGCAGCGGCGATCAGCGAGTACTTGACCGCCGGGATCGCGGTCCACTTCTTCAACAATAACAGGGGCCTCATGACGCTCCGATCCGCCGCGCCCCCCGGCCTCGCGGCACTCAACTAACTGGTGCAGTGCAATATAACCTATTGCACTGCAATAAAGCAAATCCGACAGCGGCCCGGATCATCCGGACAACGCGCGAAACATGCAGAATATCCCTGCAAACAGCGGTATTTTCGTCGATGGCTGGTGGCGGGGCGGATCAGTCAGCGGCCCGGGCCCGGTGCATGCTCGCGCGCATGCGCGGCCTGATCCTGGCCGGCTTTGTGCACCCGCAGACGACTGAAAACGAAGACGCGGATCGCGGACGACAGATTGCAGCCGGTGCGATCGTGGTCGATCTGCCCGACCAGCGTCGACAACGTGGCGTTATCGCGGTGGGCGATCTCGTGCAATCCGTCCCAGAACTCGTTTTCCAGCGACACGCTCGTCTTGTGCCCATCGATGACGATGGAACGCTTGATAACAGCCGACCTTTTGGCAACGGGTGAATTCATCATGGCCCCTGGCGCCGGGCGGCAGCATCCGGCGGCGGTGTTTCACATGCGATTCAACAATTCGACGATTTAACTGCATTTGAGGGAAATCAATCTAACGTGAAAAGAAAGCACGGCGCCCGGCGGCCCGCATTATTTGCCCCTGCCACTCGTCATCCGTCTCACAAATCGTGGTTTCGCAGACGAAACACTCAAACGTGTTGAAGTTCATCTGGTTATTCCGCGGGTTGCGTGCTTGCATGGCCACCCCACACAAGGGGCAATTCCGGATGGAGGAATTTGTCATTGAACAACAATAACGGCTTCTGACATCCGGCTTTTGATCTCGTCATGTGATCTAGGTCATGTGATATGGGTCGTGGCGCGGGTGGGAATGCCGCTTAGGTTTTAGAAATGTGGCAGTCCGTCTTGCTCGCCCCGTTTAACCGCGATTTGCAGCTCGCCGTCATCGACGATGACGGGACGCATGAGCTTATTTTCCCGTGCCGCCGCGTCGTCGGAGGCTGGATAAGCACAAAATCCAAAGAGCGGCTGCACGTGCTCCCAACGCACTGGCGCCCCTGGGAGCGACAGGCTTAACAAATACGAGAGGCCGCAATTTTCGGGCAGCTTAGGGCTGGGCGCGCCGCGACTCGCCGGTCTCTTCAACGAGCGGGCGCGGCGATTTTTAAGGTTGGGCCGCCGCGTGAAGCTGGGGCCCGAGTATTCCGCCTGCACTTTTCGGGACCGCAACCAATACGGCCATGGTCAGCAGCGCAACCATTGCCGCCAAGGACAGGATCTTGGTCATGAGCGCGTGAGTCATGGCAAGCCTCCGCAAGCTTCCTGATCGGGTTTCCGATTGTGCACTCGAACGCGCACGATGGACCTATGTTCCATAGCAGCTTCGTGAGATTTTCACCGGCAGCCAACTACCATCAGCAAAAAAGTCGTCCGGGGAGGGCGACCTTGTGGATATCGGCGTCACCGCTTTTTTCCCGTGCGCGTGCGGTTCGGCTTGCGCGCGAGGGGGATAACCTTCGCACTTTCTCCGGCACTGCGGCGCAGCGCTTCTTTCAGACTCGCCGGGCGGCCGTGTTTTTTCAGCAGGTCGTTGAACGCCTCGTCGGCGAGCTCCTGAAAAGACTTCATGCTTTCGCTCGCGAGCACCCGAAGTTCGTGCCAGGTCTCGGGATGAAATTGCACACGTTTGCCGGTCATGGACGTACTTGCATGGACGTACTTGCTTGAACGTATTTGCTGACACGCTCAATGGTTCGACCGCAACTCGTCCCGTCCGGATCTCTTCTCTTTTTGCAGTTGGCGCTTGCGAGCTTCAGCGAGTTGGTCCCAGGTCGCGGCCATCTGCTCAAGCTGATGCCGATGCGAGGGAATTGCAGTTCGCGCCAGATTGCGGCATTCGGCGGCATGTTCACGGTATTCGTGGAGTTTTCTCACGCGGTACCTCAACATTTTTGATGCCCCAATTCGTGATGCCCCAATTCGTGATGCCCCATGCGCAAATGTCGGAAACCTGATTTGGTTCCGGCGCGGCCAAGGATTGTTTCGACGGCGCAGTCACTTATGCCGCGAATTGAGTCCCCATTCATGACCCACAGCGGACATTGAGGGTCGCAAAGTGGTATCCTTTAACTTGCACAGGCGTGGTCCTTACGGAGAGTACATGCAGCGGCGCGAGTTCATGACTCTTCTCAGCGGCGCGGCCGCATGGCCACTCGCAGCACATGCCCAGCAAGCAACGAAGATGCCTCGGATAGGTATCCTATCACCCGGCCGATCCAATAGTTCCGATGCAAGCCTTGCAACCCTCAACGCATTCGTGCCTGCGATGCGCGAGCTTGGTTACACAGAAGGACAGAATATCGTCTTTGAGCACGAATTCGGAGAAGGGGACGCGGATAGGCTCCACAGACTAGCGATTGAAATGGTTGAACGTCGGGTTGATGCCATTGTCGCGTTCACTACGCCGGCCGCCCGCGCAGCTAAACAAGCGACCACCGCAATCCCCATTGTTGCAATAGGCATGGCCGATCCCGTCGAGGACGATCTGGTCGCCAGTCTTGCGCGGCCAGGCGGGAATGTCACAGGGACCACCTTCCTCGGCCCGGAGTTGGTCGCCAAGCGACTACAGTTGCTCGGACAGATCGTTCCAGGACTTTCTGGCGTGGCCGTCCTCTGGCACCCGCGTGCATATAGTGATCGCACGATGGCTGGCATGTTGAAGCAGATCGAGAGCGCGGCCCAATCCTTAGGAACAAAACTTCAATTCGTGCCGGCGACTGG
>DATFVF010000075.1:0-19533 GCA_035260465.1 Pseudolabrys sp.
GTTGGCCTGCTCGGCATTGGGCTGTTCCATTAGGCCGAATTCCTGACTTGCATCGGGCCGTTCGGCGGTGCTTTTAAAGGCCGTCGCCCCACCAACGTTGCTTGACCAATGGCCAAACGAAAACGTTCGCGCGTCAGCGTAAAAAGCAAGAAACGAACGGCGCGAAAGGCATTGCGGCGCAAGCCGAGGGCCGCCGCCGCCCTATCCAAGGGCAAATGGGTCTATGGCTTCGGCGATGGGCGCGCCGAGGGCAAGGCCTCAATGCGCAATCTGCTGGGCGGAAAGGGCGCCGGGCTTGCCGAAATGGCCAATCTTGGCCTGCCGGTCCCGCCCGGGTTCACGATTACCACGGACGTCTGCACCTACTATTACGGGCACGACAAGCAGTATCCGAAGGATCTGAGCGCTCAGGTGGCGAAGGCGCTCGCACAAATCGGCCGCGTTGCCGGCAAGGCCTTTGGTGACAAATCCAATCCGCTGCTTGTTTCGGTGCGGTCGGGTGGCCGCGCCTCGATGCCGGGCATGATGGACACGGTGCTCAATCTTGGGCTCAACGACGAGACCGTTGAGGCCCTTGCCAAGAAATCCGGCAACCGCCGTTTTGCTTTTGACAGCTACCGGCGCTTCATCACGATGTACTCCGACGTGGTGCTTGGCGTCGGCCATGAGCATTTCGAGGAGTTGCTCGACAACCACAAGGAGCGCCAGGGTTACAGCCTCGACACCGATCTTTCGGCCGACGATTGGGCTGAGCTGGTCGTGCGCTACAAGAAACGTGTCAAGGACGAACTGGGCCAAGACTTTCCGCAGGATCCTCACAAGCAGCTTTGGGGCGCTATCGGCGCCGTGTTCGGCTCCTGGATGAACCAGCGCGCCATTACTTATCGCAAGCTGCACAATATTCCCGAAAGCTGGGGCACGGCGGTGAACGTGCAGGCGATGGTCTTCGGCAATATGGGCGACACGTCTGCGACAGGCGTCGCCTTCACGCGCAATCCATCGACCGGCGAGAAGAAACTCTACGGCGAATTTTTGATCAACGCGCAGGGCGAAGACGTCGTCGCCGGCATCCGCACGCCGCAGGAGATCAGCGAAGCTGCGCGCAAGGAAGCCGGCTCCGACAAACCGTCGATGGAATACACGCTGCCGAAGGCCTATGCGGAACTCAAGCGCATCTACAATGTGCTTGAGCGCCACTACCGCGACATGCAGGACCTCGAATTCACCGTCGAGCAGGGCAAGCTATGGATGCTCCAGACGCGTTCGGGCAAGCGCACCGCAAAGGCTGCGCTCCGCATCGCGGTCGAACTCGCCAACGAAGGGCTCATTTCAAAAAACGACGCGGTGTTGCGCGTCGACCCGCTCTCGCTCGATCAGTTGCTGCACCCGACCATCGATCCGCGTGCGCACCGGCGCGTCATTGCCACAGGGCTGCCGGCATCGCCCGGGGCTGCGAGCGGCGAAATCGTGTTTTCACCCGATGAAGCGGCGCAGCTCAAAACCGACGGCAAGAAAGTGGTTCTCGTTCGCGTAGAAACCTCGCCCGAGGACATTCATGGCATGCACGCGGCTGAGGGCATTCTGACTACACGTGGTGGCATGACGTCCCACGCCGCTGTCGTTGCACGTGGTATGGGTAAGCCTTGCGTCTCCGGCGCGGGTTCTTTGCGCGTCGACTACGCCGCGGGCACCATGACCGCCAGCGGACAGACTTTCAAAAAGGGGGATCAGATCACTGTCGACGGGTCTACCGGGCAGGTCCTGGCAGGCAAGGTCGAAATGATCGAGCCTCAGCTCTCTGACGAATTCTCGACGTTGATCGGCTGGGCCGACAAAGTGCGCAAGCTTGGCGTGCGCGCCAACGCCGATACGCCAGCAGACGCGAAAGCAGCTGTGCGTTTCGGCGCCGAAGGTATCGGCCTCTGCCGGACCGAGCACATGTTCTTCGAAGAAGGGCGCATCCAGGCGGTCCGTGAAATGATCCTCGCCGACGACGAAAAGTCACGGCGCGCGGCGGTCTCGAAGCTTTTACCCATGCAGCGCGCCGATTTCGTAGAATTGTTCGAGATCATGGCTGGACGCCCGGTGACCATTCGCCTGCTCGACCCGCCGTTGCACGAATTCCTGCCCCACGGTGACGAAGAAATCGCGGAAGTCGCTGCCGCCATGGGGGCCGATCCGAAGAAACTTGCCGACCGCGCCAACGAGCTTTCCGAATTCAATCCAATGCTCGGATTCCGCGGCTGTCGGATAGCCATTGCCTATCCGGAAATCGCTGAAATGCAGGCGCGCGCGATTTTCGAGGCCGTGGTGGAGGTCGCCAAGCGCACCAGCAAGCCCGTCGTGCCGGAAGTGATGGTGCCATTGATCGCGACAAAAGCGGAGCTCGATCTCGTCAAGGCGCGTATCGACGCCATGGCAAGGGCTGTCTCGAAGGAGAAGGGTGTCAAAGTCGACTATCAGGTCGGCACAATGATTGAGTTGCCGCGCGCGTCACTAATGGCCGGCGAAATTGCGCAAAGCGCCGAATTTTTTTCATTCGGCACGAACGACCTGACACAGACCACTTTTGGCATTTCGCGAGATGACGCGGCGAGTTTTCTCGGCATCTACACCGCGCGCGGGATCTTGCCGGCCGATCCGTTTGTTTCAATTGACCAGGAGGGCGTCGGTGAATTGGTCAAGATTGGCGTCGAGCGCGGCCGCAAAGTTCGTCCGAAGTTGAAGGTTGGAATCTGCGGGGAGCACGGCGGAGATCCGGCGTCGGTCGCCTTCTGTCACGAAGCGAAGCTCGACTATGTGTCCTGCTCGCCGTTCCGCGTGCCGATTGCGCGGCTCGCTGCCGCGCAAGCTGCCCTCGGCAAGACCGCGGCCAGCCAAGCGTAAGGCGGTTGTTACACCGCTACCTTTCCGAGGAAATCTTCGACCTCGAGCCGCAGGTCGGCAACGGCATGCTCCACCGCTTCCGAAGCGTCACGCACGACTTCCGCCGAGGCGCGAGTCTGCGTTGCCGCTCCTGCGACGTCACCCAGCACTGACACCACATGGCCGGTTCCTTCGGCCGCGCTGGCGACGTTGCGCGATATTTCGCTGGTTGCCGAATTTTGCTGTTCGACCGATGCCGCCACCGCGGCGGTATTCTCATTGATCTCATGCATGCGCGTGGCGATTTGCCGGATGGCTTCCACCGCGCCAGAGGTGGAGTTCTGCACGGCGAGAATGTGATTGGCGATATCTTCAGTCGCCTTGGCGGTTTGCACCGCGAGCGATTTGACCTCGGAGGCGACCACCGCGAAACCTTTACCGGCCTCGCCGGCGCGGGCGGCTTCGATGGTGGCGTTGAGCGCCAATAGATTTGTTTGCCCGGCAATGTTGCGGATCAACTTGACGACATCGCCTATCTTTTGGGCGCCATCGGCCAGCCCGGCGATTTCGCTATCTGTTGATCGCGCCTCACTGCTCGCCATACCGACGACGCTATTCGTGTGTGTGAGTTGGCGGCTGATCTCGCTGATCGAATGCGACAGTTCGTCTGCGGCCACGGCCGCTGTTTCAACGTTGACCGACGCCTCATGGAATGCATGTACTGCGCTTTCGGCGCGCTGCGACGTGTGCTCGGAGGAGCCGAACAACGCGCCCGCGGTCGAACGCATGGCGGTGGCGCTCCCGCTCACGCTGGACAACAGCTTCTCGACTGTCGGCCGAAATGAAGCAATAGCGGAGTCGATGGTCGCGCGCCGCTGGTCCTGACTCCTGATGGCGGCGCGCTCTTGCTCGGCGTGGCGCTGCTCGGTGACGTCTTCATGGGTGGAAACCCAGCCTCCGCCGGGCAACGGTTCGTTCTTGGCAAGCACGATGCGCCCATCGCTTGCCTGAACGTAATGGCCCTGACTCTTGCCTTGCGCCATCGCGTCGAGAATTTTCTGGACGTAGCTATCGACGTCGCCGGCGAACAGGCCAGTCTGCTTGCGGTATTCGATCAGCCCTTTGAGCGTGCACCCCGGCTTCACGATATCGGCCGAGAGTTTGTACATCTGCAAATAGCGTGTGTTGAGCAAAGTGATGCGCCCCTGCGCATCGAACATGTTCAAGCCCTGCGACATGTTATTGAGCGCGGCGGAGAGCCGACGATTTTGTGCGTGCAGCCGTTGATGGAAAGAGGCGAGCACGGCAAAAGCCGCTAGGCACAGGCCGACCAGCACGGCCTGACCTGCAACAGTCAATGGAAGGATGGAATTGAACATGCAGGCCCACAAAAATTTCTGGCGGTAATATTGGGGAGTAGCAATTGCGATATAGTTAATTTTTATTTCCAGTTTCTTAGCGCGAATACTGCAACATTAGGACGCAAAACTGCCCCGTTCGGCGCAGAAACAGCTTGCGGGGCCCGCTGATCTGACACGGCGCGCTGCGGCTGGAGTTCGACGTTTACCAACCCCCCGTATGCTTCGGCTGAGGTTAACGCCTTCGCAAGGTTAATCAGCCAATAAAAAAATCTGTCGCATTGTCGCCACCCGGCGGCGGGGCGGCGGTAGGACGTTGCGGTGTTGCGTTGAGTGAGCGGGAAGCAGTTTCGCCTGTGTGTCGGCGGCGCAAGAGAGCCGCATTCGTTGCCGTTGGATCGCTGTTCCTTGCGATGCTTCCCGAGAGAACAGGGTTTCAGGATCTCGGTGCTTTGCTCGCGCGGCAGCCGAGCGTAGCAAAACGCTGGCAGCAGCATCTCATCGCGTCGCCATTTGGCACCATCCACGCTGCGATGTTCAGCTTGCCGAGGCCGGTCGGCACTGCGATCCCGCATCCACCGATTTATGCGCTCGCAAATTTCGATCCATCCGACATTACGGGGTCGATCAGCAAACAGCCGCTCGGTGACCCGATGGCGCCGTTGCAGTTCCCCAAGGCCAATCGTAAGGCCAAGGGCGACGCGCTTGTCACAAGGCCGCGCGAACCTTTGCCGCCTTTGCCACCCGCGCCCGCAATCGAGCCGGCACCGGAAGCCGAAATTGATGCGTCGCCGAAGAAGGATGATACGGCCAGCCGTTTCGAACCGTACTCGCAATATGAGCTGCCAACTGTCCCGGACGAACGCCCGCCGACGCCGGATGTCGATTTGCCTTATACCGATATTCCGCCGTCCAATTTGACTCCCGCGGCACCCCAGAAAGGGGCCGGCAAGGACGCAGCGCAGATTTACTTCGGCGCGAGTTCAGTCACAGGCGGTGCTGAGGGAATTGCACCTTGGGCGCCTGGCGAAGCGCCGGTCGTGCTCGCCTCGCGCGGCGATCCCGATATCAAAGAATCTGCGCTCACGCGTTCGCCGGACGATGAGCATAAAGTCGGCGAGAGCGTTGCCAACAAAGGCGAGGTTACGGGTGACGACCAGCGACCGCACTCGCCCGCCGAGCGGCTGGCGCTCACTGGCGCCACGCTTGCGAAGGCTGAAAAGTGTCTTGCCAATGCGGTTTATTTCGAAGCGCGTGGCGAGTCCGTTCGCGGACAAATCGCGGTGGCACAGGTGGTGATGAACCGCGTGTTTTCGCCGTTCTATCCGAATGACGTCTGCGGTGTCGTTTATCAAAACGCTGGCCGGCATTTGGCCTGCCAGTTCACTTTCGCCTGCGACGGCATCCCAGATATCGTCAACGAACCCGACGCCTGGGAGCGCGCCAAGCGTATCGCGCGCGATATGCTCGATGGCAAACTGTGGATGCCGGAAGTCGCGAAGTCGACTCACTATCACGCTTACTGGGTGCATCCGGACTGGGTTAACGAGATGAAGAAAGTTTATAAGCTCGGCGTGCATACCTTCTATCGCCCACGCGCATGGGGCGACGGCGACGACGAGCCGGTATGGGGCGACGCGGCGACCACCGAAAAGGAAGCCGCCAACGAGGAAGCAAGGGGCCCCGTAAGCCATAGTCTTGAATGGCTTAAATCGGAGGAAGGGCAAGCCTCACTTCGCCAGAACGCCCACAAGTAGCCTTGGCCACGCAAGTCATGCGTGGCGCAAATGCCCATGATCACGAATTTTCGTTTTGGCTGAGGCACCCGAGTCTCTATGTTCCGTGCGTATCGCGCCGGAGACGCCTCGAATGTCCATGCAAGCGACCACTGACAGGCCAGCGGCCATCGGCTGGCGCACCCCCATCGTGGTGGTTATCTGCGGTTGCTTGATCGCGATGGTCGCTTTCGGGCCGCGGTCTTCGCTCGGCTTTTTCCTCACGCCGATGTCACAGGAGCACCACTGGGGCCGCGACATATTCTCGATGGCGCTTGCCATCCAGAATCTGTTGTGGGGCATTGGACAGCCTTTTGCCGGCGGCATCGCCGATCGCTTCGGCGCCAACCGCGTGATGATTGTTGGTGCCACGTTTTATGCACTTGGCCTGGCGTTGATGGCGCATGCCACCACCCCCGGCATGCTCGATCTCTCCGCCGGCGTTCTGATCGGGCTTGGGCTATCCGGCTGTTCGTTCAATCTCGTGATCGGGGCGTTCGGCAAGCTTTTGCCGGAAGCATGGCGGTCGCTTGCGTTTGGTGCCGGCACCGCCGCGGGTTCGTTCGGCCAGTTCCTCTATTCGCCAATTGGCGTGGCGCTGATGGATAGATTCGGCTGGCAAACTGCGTTGACGATCTTTGCCGGCGTTACGATGCTGATCCTGCCGCTGTCGATTGCGCTGGCGACGCCGCGCGGCGGCGCAGCATCACCCGCGGTGGCGCGGCCGCCGCAATCGTATCAACAAGCGTTGGCAGAAGCGTTTGGGCACCGCAGCTACGTTCTGCTCGTGCTCGGCTTCTTCACTTGCGGCTTCCAGCTCGCCTTCGTAACTGTGCATTTGCCGTCCTATCTGATCGATCGCGGGCTTTCCGCCCAGATCGGCGGCTGGACGCTTGCCACGATTGGGCTGTTCAACATCATCGGCTCGTTAGTGTCCGGCTATCTCGGCAATCGCATGCCGAAGCGCTACATCCTGTCGATTATCTATTTCGCCCGCGCGCTTTCGATCGTCGCGTTCATTTCGCTGCCCGGCAGTCCGGTCACCACGCTGATTTTCGGCGCTGTTACTGGCCTGCTGTGGCTCTCGACCGTGCCGCCCACGTCGGCGTTGGTTGCCGTGATGTTCGGAACCCGCTGGCTTGCGATGTTGTTCGGCTTCGCGTTCTTCAGCCATCAGGTCGGTGGTTTCCTCGGCGTGCTGCTGGGCGGTTTCGTGTTCGACAGTTACGGGTCCTACAATCCGGTCTGGTGGCTGTCGGTGTTTTTCGGCGTGATGTCGGCACTCATCAATCTGCCCATCGTGGAGAAGCCGGTCGCTCGCGCGGCCATGGCGCCGGCCTGAGGCGCTTGCACGGGCGCCTCGCACGCGCCATGAATGCCGGGCTCAACCGGCGAGGCGCGCGTGGCGGCATTCAAAGCGATCGTGATTGAGAAGGCGGAGGGCGGCACAAAGGCCGCGCTCGCGCAATTCGATGAAGCCGACCTGATGGATGGCGACGTGGCCATCCGCGTCGAATATTCCACGCTCAATTACAAGGACGGGCTTGCCATCACCGGCAAGGCGCCGGTGGTGCGCCGGTTTCCGATGATCCCGGGCATTGATTTCGCCGGAACAGTCGAGTCGTCTAGCCACGCCGCCTGGAGGCCGGGCGACAAAGTCATTCTCAACGGCTGGGGCTGTGGCGAAACGCACTTGGGCGCATACGGCGAGAAGGCGCGGGTGAAGGGCGACTGGCTGGTTCCCTTGCCGAAGACGATGAGCGCGCGCGAGGCGATGGCCATCGGCACCGCAGGCTACACCGCCATGCTGGCGGTCATGGCGCTTGAGCGGCACGGCCTTAACGCCGCGAGCGGGCCGGTTGCGGTCACTGGCGCGGCCGGCGGCGTCGGCTCGGTCGCCATCGCCATCCTCGCCAAGCGCGGCTTTACTGTGCATGCGATTACGGGCCGGCTGCAGGAGATGGACTACCTGAAGGGCCTTGGCGCTAGCGAGGTAGTGGACCGCAGGGAACTTGCGGGCCCCGCGAAGCCGCTCGCAAGGGAACGCTGGGCCGGCGCTATCGATGCGGTGGGTTCGACCACCCTTGCAAACCTGCTGTCCATGAGCCGCTACGGCGGGGCGGTGGCGGCCTGCGGCCTGGCGGGCGGTATGGACCTGCCTGGCTCGGTCGCCCCATTCATTTTGCGCGGGGTGTGTCTTTACGGCATCGATTCCGTGATGTGCCCTGTGGAACGCCGCCGGGAGGCCTGGAAAAGCCTGGAAAACGACCTGGACCGTCAAAAACTGGCCTCGATGTCACACGAAATAGGCCTTTCCGATGTATTTGGCGCGGCTCCCGAGATCCTTTCCGGCCAGGTGCGTGGCCGGATCGTGGTCAAAATCGGGTAAACGCGTTCAGGATTTGTCGACGAAAGCCGTGCATACTTCGTTAGGCCTAAAAATCGGGCCGAGAATGTTGTAAACCGTTGCGTCAGTCGGAGTACGGGGAATGTTGCGTTGTGTTGCATTGACTGCTGGCCTGTTGGCCGCGCTACCGGCCATTGCGGGCGAAATGAGCGCAGACGAGGCCCGGCGCTTCGTCATCGGCAAGATGTTCAGCTACACGTGCTTTGAAGGGACACGCGGACAAGGTCGCGTCAACTCTGACGGGTCAGTCGCGGGCTCGGTCCAATTCCAGGGTTCAGGCGCCGTGCGCTATGCACACCTCCCGGCGAATACGTTGCAGGTGAAAGGCGAGTCCGTGTGCGCTTCGCTGCGCGGCATGCCGTTTCAGCCTTGCTTCAGTCTCGAGCGCACAAGCGATAACACCTTTCGTGGTTCGGTTTCAGGAATGGGCTTCGCCTACTGCGAATTTACGCGCCACGGTGGCCGGACAATCTTGGCCCACAGCATAGAGCGGACGCACAATCCATCCCCGCTCGGTTTGCGGCCGTCGTTCACAGCCGACAATAACAACAACTGACGTTTACGCTTTCGCCGGGAAGATCATGCACGTCGTCGTAGCGTGGGCATAAAGCTTGCCCGCGCGATCTTTGAGGTCACCCTCCGAGGTCGCGACCGTTCGTCCGCGATGCAAGATGCGCCCTTCCGCGCGAATTGGACCGGTGTCCTTGGTGACCGGACGCACCAAATTGAGTTTGAGCTCGAGCGTCGTCCATGTATCGCCCTTGGCGAGCGTGGAAAAAATCGCACAGCCGAGTGCTGAATCGAGCAACGTCGCGGAGAAGCCGGCGTGGACGGTGCCGATCGGATTGTAGTGGTGAAATTCCGGCGCGCCCTCGAACACCGCACGCCCTTGCTCCACTTCGGTGAGGTGAAAGCCCATCAATTCACTGATCGGCGGATGCGGCAGCTTTCCGTCGATGATCGCCTTGAGGAAACCAAGGCCGTCGTAGGATAAGAGGATTTCCGGTGTGACGACACCGTAGGTCTTGCTGCTCACCACGCCCCCCGCATCTGAGTGCCGCCAGTCTACTTCAATCGCTTACGCGATATCGAGCCGGAATGGATCGCCCTCGACCGCCGCATGGCCGAGCCCGATGGCGTCGATCGCGCGGGTCATGCGGCCGTCACGCTTGAGCAGGCGGTCGGCGATGGAGATGATGCGCGAATTCGGTTGCGCGGTTCGCGATGCGCGGCGAATGTCCCAGGCAATCTGCATTTCGTCCCGCTGCGGACTAAGCGCGCAGGCCGCGACGTAGGCGCCCGCAGTCGAGCGGCTGATGCCTGCAAAGCAATGCATCACCATCGGCGCAGCGCGATCCCATGCGCCGACAAAATCGATCAACCGCTGGACATGCTCGTGGGCAGGTGCGGTGTAGCCGTCCATCGGCGCGGTGATGTCATCGACAGCCAGCACCAGATGGTTCTCCGGTGCGATTTGGGTCGGCCGCTGCACGCGATCAACAAGCCGCAACAGCGTGACGATATGGCGTGCCCCGGTCTCATCGACCGTCGCTTGGAGGCGTGCGAGTGAGCAGACATGAATCATGAGCGGTATAAGAACGATTTCTTCGACATATGTATGACCTGAATATTGTTATGAAAAGCCTCACGGACACAGAAGTTTTTCAAAGCGTTCGCGGTAGCGCGCTTGCGCAGTTCCAGCCGGCCAGGGGCTGAGATAGACGCGTTCGAGCGCCGCAGAGAATTTTGGTGGGGGCCCGAAAAACATCCGCGCTTCGTCATCGGCAAAGCCGGCGAGGCGCGTGGCTTCGAGGTAGGCGGCGCTCCGATCGGCCAACTTGATCAGGTTTTGCAGGCTTTCGGGCAGCTTCGCCGGCAAGCCGAACCGCAAGTGGATGGCCGCGAGCAGCCGTTTCTCCACCGCTTTGTAGCTGTCGCCGATCACTGCTTTGAATGGTGAGATCATGTCGCCCACCACGTATTCAGGCGCGTCGTGCAACAGCACAGCCAGACGGCCGTTGCGATCGAGGCGGGGGACCTTCGCTCGCGCCAGTGTTTCGACCAACAGTGAGTGTTGCGCCACCGAGAAAATATGCCCGCCTTGCGTTTGGCCGTTCCAGCGCGCAACGCGCGCAAGACCATGTGCGATGTCCTCAACTTCGACATCGAGCGGTGATGGATCGAGGAGATCGAGGCGCCGGCCCGAAAGCATACGCTGCCATGCGCGCAGTGCGGATTTTGAACCTCGTGGCGGCGTCCGCGGTGTGCTCATCGCTTTTTGGCGAGTTTCGTGCAGGCCGTGTGGCGATAGCACGTAACAAGGTGGTCATTGACCATGCCGACAGCTTGCATGAACGCATAGACAATCGTCGGCCCCACGAATTTGAAGCCGCGCGCAATCAATTCTTTTGAAAGTTTTTGCGAGAGTGCGGTTTCCGCCGGCACCTGCTTGGTGGTGCGGAAGTTGTTGAGTTTCGGTTTTCCGTCGACGTGTTCCCACAGCAGATTTGAAAATCCCGGCCCGCTTTCCATGATGTGGAGCCATGCGCGGGCCGACGATACAGCACCCTCGATCTTCGCACGATTGCGCACGATGCCCGCGTCTTTCATCAGGGACTCGATCTTTCGCTTGGGATAGCGCGCGATTTTTTCCGGCTGAAAATTATCGAAAGCGCGGCGAAAGTTATCGCGCTTACGTAAAATGGTGATCCATGAAAGTCCGGCCTGGAAACCGTCGAGCACCAACTTCTCATAAAGGGCGCGGTCGTCGAATTCCGGTACGCCCCATTCGTTGTCGTGGTAGGCGACGTAAAGCGGATCCTGCTTCGGCCACGGACAGCGCGTGAGCCCGTCCGGATGGAGAACGGATTTGCTCATACCGCAGCTTTCGTTTCACCAGGCCAGTCGAACTTTGCCCAAGCCGGCTTCACCGCGCGAATGGTGATGCCGCCGGCTTCGAGCGGTGTTCCGGCCGCGAGCGCATCTTCTACCTTGTCGAGGCGCAAGAGCGCGAGGCCGCGGCCTTTGGCGGTCGAGCCCAGCGTGCCGATCTGTTTGTCGCCCGCCATGATCGGCAACCCGCTGCTCGGCGCGTAGTCATCATAAGTGACGGGCACCACGCGGCTACGCGCGCTGGCGCGATGTTCGACGCGCGAGACAACTTCCTGCCCGACGTAGCAGCCCTTTTCAAAATCGACGCCATTGAGCTGATCCAGATCGGCTTCGTGCGGAAATGTGTTGGCATACATGAAATCGAAGCCGCCGCGCGGCACGCCGAGCGCAATGCGATGGGCTTCATAAGCTTCCACCCCAGTCAGCGTCGCGCCGAGATCGGCGGCGGCTTCGGCTGCGAGCTGCGGCGGCAGCATGATGCGCGAGCCCAGCCCTGCAAGGCGCGGGTCTGGGTAACAAAGGCCGTAGTCGCTTTCGCCGTTGCCATCCCAAACCGCCATTACGCCCAGCACTTCGGACAAATCCTCGCTCATCACCTTGGCGCGCAGCTTGTAGAAATTCAGCTTTTCCACCAGCGTCGTCGCCAGCGCCCGCGGGCAGTCGAGGAAAAAGCCGCCGCCATCCTCGGCCGGCCCTTCCGCAATGATGAAATCGGCGATGATCTTGCCTTGCGGCGTGAGCAATGCCGCGAAGCGCGGTTTGCCAGGCGCGACCTTGGCCATATCGTTGGTCACAATCCCATTGAGAAAACGCCGGGCTTCGTCGCCGGTTACTTTGACCACGCCGCGATCGGGGAGGAGAGCTGTCTGCATGCCAAATCTCTGGGGCCTGACGCGATAGTCTCTTGCCAGAACTCTCGGCGAAACGTAAGCGCTGGACGCGGTCTTCGCAGCCCCCCTCATCCTGAGGAGCGGCCGAAGGCCGCGTCTCGAAGGATGAGGCCGGGGCGATAAGCCCTCATGCTTCGAGACGGCCGCTCCGCGGCCTCCTCAGCATGAGGGCGTGCATGGCTGACAGCTACGACCTGGTCCTCAAGGGCGGCACGGTGGTCAACCACGACGGTGTAGGCCAGCGCGACCTCGGCATCCGCGCCGGCCGGTTCGCCGCCATCGGGGACTTGTCGCGCGCGTCCGCGGGTGAGGTGGTTGATTGCCGCGGTCTGCATCTTTTGCCCGGCGTGATCGACAGCCACGTCCATTTCCGCGAGCCGGGCCTGACCCACAAGGAAGACCTTGAGAGCGGCTCACGCGGTGCGGTCCTCGGCGGTGTCACGGCTGTTTTTGAGATGCCAAACACCGACCCTCCCACCACCACAGCCGCGGCGATCGCCGATAAAGTCAAGCGCGCGCATCACCGCATGCATTGCGACTTCGCGTTCTACGTCGGCGCCACCCGCGCAAACACCAAAGACCTCGGCGAGCTGGAGACGCTGCCGGGCGTCGCCGGCGTGAAAGTATTTATGGGGTCGTCTACCGGCACGCTACTGATCGAGGACGACGAAGGCGTGCGCGCGGTGCTCAAGGCGATCCGGCGCCGCGCCGCGTTTCATTCCGAAGACGAATATCGGCTGCGCGAACGCATGAATCTTCGCATCGAGGGCGATCCGCGCTCACATCCTGTCTGGCGTGATGCGACAGTCGCACTCATGTCCACTCAGCGCCTGATCCGGCTCGCGCGCGAGACCGGCAAGCGCGTCCATGTATTGCACGTGACGACAAAAGACGAGGCTTCGTTCCTGGGGGGGCACAAAGATGTCGCGACGGCGGAAGCGACGGCTGCTCATCTCACGCTCGCCGCTCCTGAATGCTACGAACGGCTTGGCACGCACGCCCAACTCAATCCGCCTATCCGCGACGCCAGCCATCGTGAAGGTCTCTGGCACGGCATTGCGCAGGGTGTGATCGACAGCATCGGTTCCGATCACTCACCGCACACACGCGAGGAGAAGGCGCATCCTTATCCGAAGACGCATTCCGGCATGACAGGTGTACAAACGCTCGTTCCGATCATGCTCGATCATGTCAATGCCGGCCGGCTCTCACTATTGCGATTTGTCGATCTCAGCAGCGCTGGCCCGGCACGGGTGTTTGGCATGGCGGCGAAGGGCCGCATTGCCGTCGGTTACGATGCCGATGTGACGGTTGTCGATCTCAAGCGCCGGGAAACAATCACGGACAAATGGATTGCCTCGCGTGCAGGATGGACGCCTTACAACGGAGTAACGGTCACCGGCTGGCCGGTGGGCACTGTGGTCCGCGGTCACAAAGCGATGTGGGAGGGTGGTGTCACCGCGCCGGCGCAAGGCGAGCGCGTGCGGTTTCTGGAAACTCTGGCCGCCTGAACAATTCCCAGGGATTATTGCCGCGCCTGGTCGAGCGAGAATTCGCCGTTGCGGATGCGCGTGCTCAAGCCTTCAGTAAATTTCGCCGCGGCTTCTTCACCATAAGTGGTCACGAACTCGGCCAAAGCGGTGAACAGGCACGCTTGCGCCAGGCAATCGCCGTCGATGCCGTCGAGGCGCGCTTCCGCCCAGGCTTCCCGCAAGTAGCCCAGCGCAACGATTTTCTGCTCGCGGTCGGAAATCGGCTCGCGCGCGTTTGTCGAACTCTCAGCAATTGTCATTGTCACCAACGTCCCAGACGTCCATTGCGGACGCCAACTCACGTCCCGAATTAGACGTTAGCACGGCGACCGGGGCCCGTTAGCGCACATTAAACAAAAGGTTAATTGGCGTATCGCGCCGTTATTTCTCGGGCGATTTTCGCGCCCTCGTCGAGGTAGCGGCGAATCGCGAGGTCGGCCGCGGGGGTGCACGTGCGATACGTTTGCTGGAAACCGCGATAACCACGATTAAAGCTGGCCACGATTTTGCGGCGGCGCTCGCCGTTCGGGACTTCCGCGTCAATCAGAGCCTGCATTTCGTTACGCCATTTCTGTCCCTCATTGGCGCCGCAGATCGCACGCAGATAGTGCAACGCGCCCATGACTTCGGCGAGCCTTTCCAGTTCGCCGTCAAACGGAGCGGGCGTTTCATTCTGCGCACGCGCAGGCAGCGCGATGCACAACAAGATCGCCCCGATGGTGAAAAGCCTTTTCAAGCGGTCTCCCGACATCTTTGCGCGCATGATATGCGCCGGCTGGATGGCAATCGCAAGGCACGCGAGATCAGCGCGCCCCCGCCAGTAGCGCCGCGGCGGCCGCGATGATCTCGGCCAGGCCGTCCGTGGTGCGATAGTTTGCAAGCTCTGATGGGTCGATCCAGCGCGCATCGTCGAGCTCGTCGTTCAGGACCGGCTCGCCTGCAAGCCAGCGTGCGGCAAAACATAAAATGACGAAATGCCGCTCGACCCGGCCGTGAGCGTCACGGACGATCGCCTCTCGATGGCCGGCAAGCGCGACCGGTTCAATATCGAGTGACGTTTCCTCGCGCACTTCGCGCGCGACCGCATCGGTAAGCGTTTCACCGGTTTCAACTGCGCCACCGGGGAGGGTGTAGAGATTGAGCGCAGGACTGCGCGCACGCCGCACAACCAGCACCTTGCCGGCGCGGATGATGGCAGCGCTGACCGCGAGATAAGGACGTTGAGGGTAAGTTCTCTCGTCGGCCACGCGATCTATCGTTTCATGAGCTTATCGACCACTTCCTGCGGCGTGGACGAGCAACCTCCATTGGACTCGCCGTTGATGATCGCGCCTGCACGCGCAATCAGCGGCTTCAACCAACGGATGGCATTTTCGGCGAGTGCCGTAATTGTCTCCGGCGGCCGCTCGGTGTCCATCGCCGCACGGGTTGCCTCTAGCACGATGGTCATAGTAACGGCCAGTGTGTCGAGATTGTTGCGCAGGTCGGGGCTTGCGCTGTCATAGGCGGCGACTGCGAGGTCGCGCGTCCTGAAATGCGAGGTCCGGAAATGCTCCCGGTAGCTCATTGTCTGCCAGGCCAGAAAATCGGGGCGAAATTCCGGGCAGCTCGCGAGCATGTCGAGCAGCATCACCGCTTCGCTGAAGCGGTTGAGATAGTCGGTTGCGAGGCCAGTCGCCGGGTTGATGTTGGCATCGGAGAGCCGCGATTCCATATCGGCATCACGCGTCTCATCCGAGGCTTGCGCGGCGTCAGCGCAATCCTGATATTTCATCGAGCCCCATCCCCGAAGCCTGCCGGGCTGCCAGTGTTATGATGTGGGGTTAAATTGCGCTTAAGCGCGCAGGAGTTGAGGGTTGGTCAATGTGCGGCCGGTACACGGTGACTTCGGCACCCGAGGCGATCCGGGCGCTGTTTGCTTACTCCGAACAGCCCAATTTCCCGCCGCGCTACAATGTGGCGCCGACCCAGCCGATTGCCATTGTCCGCCTGGCCGAGGGCAAGCGCCAGTTTGCGCTGGTGCGCTGGGGCATGCTGCCGTCCTGGGTGAAAGACCCCAAAACCTTCACTTTGCTGATCAACGCGCGCGGGGAGTCCGTATCCGGTAAGCCAGCCTTCCGCGCGGCGATGAAACGCCGTCGCTGCCTCATTCCAGCCGACGGCTTTTATGAGTGGAAAGCGGCCGGACCACGCAAGCAGCCTTACTACGTCACTGCCAAGTTGGGCGGGCCGTTGGCCTTTGCCGGTCTGTGGGAGACATGGACCGGGCCTAACGGCGAGGAGCTCGAGACGGCCGCCATCGTCACCACGCGCGCCAACCGCGCGCTTGCCGCGATCCATGAGCGGATGCCTGTGATCGTCCCGCCCGAAGCATTCGATCTGTGGCTCGATTGCGCAAATGTCGACGCCGAAACGGCCGCAGCGCTGATTGCGCCGGCCCCCGAAACGTTGCTCGATGCCTACGAGATCTCGACCGCCGTCAATCGCACCGCCAATGACAATCCGAAGCTGGTCGAGCGGTTTTCGTCACGCGCCGAAGCCGGGCCGCCTCCAGCGCCGTCAGTACCACGCCGGCGCGCCAAACGCGTCAAGAAAAACGACGGGCAGGGGGCGTTGTTCTAAAGGTCGCTACAGAACTTTGCCGGGATTGAGGATGCCGTTGGGGTCGAGCATGCGCTTCAAGCCGCGCATCAGTTCGAGCGCAACCGGATCTTTCACTTTCGGTAGTGAATCGCGCTTGAGCTTGCCGATGCCGTGTTCGGCCGAAATCGAGCCGTGATACTTGAGGACGATCTTGTTGACGGCGTCATTGACCTCGCCCCAGCGTGCAAGAAACTGGGCCATATCGGCGCCGACCGGCTGGCTGACATTGAAATGCACATTGCCATCACCGAGATGACCGAACGGCACGGGCCGGCAACCCGGAACGATGGCTTTGGCGGCCGCGCTTGCTTCGGCCAGAAAATCCGGCACCGATGCGACCGGTACCGAGACGTCGGCCTTGATCGATCCGCCTTCGGGCTTCTGCGCTTCCGGCAGGATATGGCGCAAATGCCAGAATGCCTTCGCCTGATCGATGCTGGCCGCAACGGTCGCGTCCTCGACCAGCCCCTGCGCGCTGGCATCGGCAAGTAGCTGGTCGAGGCTCTCGCGCAGGCCGTCGCCATGCTGCGATGACGCCTCCATCAGGACGTACCAAGGGTGCTTGCTGGCGAGCGGGTCGCGAACGCCGTGGCCGTGCTTGACCGCAAATTCGATCACGTCGCGCACGATCAACTCGAAGCTCGTCACGGTGCCGCCAACGCGCGCTTGCGCCATATTAAGCAACGTCACGGCGGCTTGCGGGGAGGGCACGCCGACGAATGCGGTTTCGACCGCGTGCGGGCGCGGGAACAGCTTGACCACCGCGGCAGTAATGATGCCGAGGGTACCTTCCGCGCCGACAAAAATATGGCGGAGGTCGTAGCCGGTGTTGTTCTTCTTGAGCTTCGATAACAAGTTCATCAACCGGCCATCGGCGAGCACGACTTCCAGGCCGAGTACGAGGTCGCGCGCAATGCCATAAGCGACTGCGCCGGTACCACCGGCATTGGTGGAAAGATTGCCGCCGATGGTGCAGCTGCCTTCGGCCCCGAGCGAAAGCGGGAATAGCCGGTCGGCCGCCGTCGCCGCGTCTTGTGCTTTTGCCAGCACGACGCCGGCTTCGCAGGTCATGGTGTTGGACGCGGCGTCGATTTCGCGGATTTTATCCAGGCGCGTAAGCGACAGGATCAATTCGCCATCGAATGGAATTTGTCCACCGACCAGCCCGGTATTGCCGCCTTGCGGCACCAGAGGCGTTTTGGTCTCGTTGGCGAGCTTGAGGATTGCCTGAACCTCGGCGACCGAACCGGGGCGCAGCAGCATCGATGTACGGCCATGATAAAGGCCGCGGCCTTCGATCAGAAATGGCTCAAGCGCAGCCGGATCGGTGATGGCGTATTTGTCGCCCACAATGCTCGCAAAGCGCGGCAGCAGGTCGGGCGATGGCGCTCGGCGGAGCTGTTCATTCATTCCGGCTAACGTCCTTGTCTCGGCGCGGCGGCGCGCTTGAGGCGATCGTTGATCGCCTCGCCCAGGCCGTCGTGCGGCACCTTCATTACCGCGATGCGCCTGACACCGGAAGCGTCCAGCGCGCGGAGATGGGAGAAGAGGTTCGCCGCCGCCTCAATCAGGTCGCCGTGGGGCGACAGATTGAGCATGGCGCCCGAAGCCGCCACCGCCGGGCCAAAGGCGAGCAGCGCTTCCCCCGGCTGCGAACCATCGGCGTCAAGACGTAGCGCAGCCTTCGGCGCGTAATGCGACGTCATCATGCCTGGCGCCACCGGTGCTTCATCAGCGATTGGCGCTATTGCGAGCGCGCTGCCGAGGGCGTGATCGATGGCTTCGCTTGGAATGCCGCCCGGTCGCAGCAGCAACGGCCGATCGATACAGGATACGATCGTCGACTCCACTCCGACCGCGCAGGGGCCGGCATCGACAATGAGGTCGATGCGCCCGCGCAGATCGGCGAGCACATGAGCAGCACTGGTCGGGGAAACGTGGCCCGAGCGGTTCGCGGATGGCGCCACCACGGGCCCGCCGAAAGCCGCGAGCAGGTCACGCGCGACCGGATGATCCGGCACACGCACTGCGACACTGTCGAGACCTGCGAGCGCGAGATCGGCGACGCCGCAATCCGGTCGTTTCGCCAACACCAACGTCAGCGGCCCCGGCCAGAAATTCGCCGCGAGTTTTTCAGCTGCAGGATTGAAAATGCCCACGCACCGGGCCGCGGCGATATCCGCAACATGCGCGATCAGCGGATTGAATGAAGGCCGTCCCTTGGCGGCATAAAGCCGCGCCACGGCCTCGCCATTGCGGGCATCGGCACCGAGCCCGTAGACCGTTTCCGTCGGAAAGGCGACCAGCCCGCCCGCGGCAAGGCAACGCGCGGCGGCCCCGATCGCCTCGCGATCGGCCTTTAAAATGCGCGTTCCAGGCTCGGCCGTCATTGTCTCTCTCAAGCTTGCGTTTAGGGATGCCGGGGTTATAAGTCCGGCCCTCAGTCGGAGTGTAGCGCAGTCTGGTAGCGCACCACGTTCGGGACGTGGGGGTCGCAGGTTCAAATCCTGCCACTCCGACCAGAAATAACAACAATTTCATATATTTATAACGAAAATCCACCCGCTACGGAGTGCCAGGGCCTTCGCCATTCGAAATTAGTTTTGCGACCGCGGTCGCTTTCTTTTCAGAGATGACGAGATGACTCTCGCTCTCACTGGAGATGAATTGATTGCTCGCTTGGCGCGCTCGCCGATCTGTTGAAATCCGCAAGCCCGAAATGCGGCCCAAGTAGCCGGCGGACGCGGAGCAATTCGCCGCGTGCAGCGAAAGCATCGATCCCGATGCGCGCGAGCAGCGGCAGCTGCGATGGCCGCGCGATGAGGCCACGCAATACCGCCGTGATGCTGGCGCGGCCGTCCGGGGCCATGCCGACAAATGCGATGACGATCCGACGATGATCTATCGCGAGGTCTGTGATCTGATCGGCGTGACCGCCCTCATGGGCGGCACTGGCCGGTCCGTCTGCGCGAATTGCCTCGGCGCAACGCCATTGAAATGCCATGAGAAGCCCCCACTTCGCATGTCTCTGAGGGAGTAGCCATTGCGACTAGCCGCACTTTGATTGGCGGCGTCCGCGGGAACGAAAATAGGTCTACAGCCGCGAATCAATCGTTCCCCAGGACCAAGGTACATTTCCAAGGCTCGTATTGCGCGGAAAAATACTGCAAA
>DATFVF010000076.1:0-8088 GCA_035260465.1 Pseudolabrys sp.
CGAAAGCAAGCAGCCCAGCCAGGGCCGATCACGCACGCTCTTGACCCGTCAGTCCATCTGGCGATTCTGCTTGTGGAAATGTCGCAGAGGCCCGGGCCAGGCCCGGCGGTGTGGACAATTATGGAATCGGCTTGGTCGCTCCATCCACAGTTGGAGCAGGACACTGTCGCGATCTGCGACCTGGCACTTGCCCGTGTCCTGCTGGCGAACGATGCCAACTATCCCTGGCTAATCCTGGTGCCGCGCCTTCCCGGTATTATCGAGCTCATCGACCTTGAGGAGAACGCCCAGATTCAGCTCCTCGGCGAAATCGCCAAGGTGGCGCGCGCGCTTAAATCCGTTACCGAATACGACAAGCTCAACATCGCCGCACTCGGCAACCAGGTGCCGCAACTGCACGTGCACGTGATCGCGCGCCGCCGTAACGACGCCGCGTGGCCAAAACCGGTGTGGGGCACAAAACCCGCGCTCGTTTACGAGGCGGACCGCCGAGAGATGCTTCTCAACTCGCTGCGCGCGCTGCTGCGCTGATCAGACAGCCGACAGAGATTTCCGCGCTGCGTAGGTGGTGTACTGTTTTTCTTCGACCAATTCGGATTTTAGGAGTTCATTGATCGCGCGCTTGATTTTCGCACGCTGGTCGTTGTTGATATAGACAGAGCGCGCAAGCTCAATGAAAGCGCGATCAAATGAGCTTTGCGCTTCCTTAGCGCGAATCTGATTCTCGATATCCCAAAGATTTTCGTTGATGGCTTTCAATGCCTTCTTCAATTCCGCCAACTCGGCCGGTACCAAAGCGTCCGCAACAACCTTGTTCAGCGCCGCGAGCTCGCGCTCGACATTGGCGATGGCTTCCGCAAAAGACAGGCGCTGCTGCTTGATTTCAAGAATGGTTATCTTGTCGATGACTTCGCCCCACGACAAAGCCACCATTGGGACGTTCTGCTGTGCCGACTCTGGCGCTGACATCCTTGCTTTCCTGCATTTGCGCGGCACAAATATGGACTGCGCATAGCAATACTGATAGCAGAAGACTAAACAAAATAGCCAAATTCTTGCAAGGATCGCTCGTAATACGCGCGACGGCCCATCGATAAAGCGACAATCAGGGCCCGCTCGCTTCGGTTCTGCGAAAAATCATCATGGTTGCTGCTCCCCGCCGAATTCTCGTTATCTCGTTGCGCCGCATCGGCGACGTCCTCCTGACGACACCGCTGATCCGCAGCATGCGCCGCGCGTGGCCCGCTTCCGAAATCGACGTTCTCGTGTTTCGCAATACCGCCGGGATTATCGCGGGTAATCCCGATATCAATCAGATCTTCACTCTATCGCCGCGCCCGACCACGATCGAGAGCGCGCGCCTGCTCGCGCGGTTCTGGCGGCGCTACGACATCGCAATCTCGACCCAGAGCGGCGATCGTCCGACAGTCTTTGCTTTCGCCGCGGGGCGGTTGCGCGCGGGCGTGACAACCGACGGTGACTCGTGGCTCGCGCGTACTCTAAAACGCATTGCGCTGCATCGGAGTGTTCCCGCTGCGGAGAAGCTTCATCGCGTCGAGCAGATGTTGCGGCTTGCCGACGCTCTCGATATTTCGCGCGTCCCGGAATTGGTGTGCCCTGCTGCCGCGCCGCAGTCACAAGTGGCGCCTGGCGGCAACTATGCTGTGATTCATGCGGCGCCGATGTTCGCTTACAAGGAATGGACGCCGGATGGCTGGCGTGCAGTTGCTGCCGGCCTTGCAAAGCGGGGACTTGAAGTCGTTGCAATCGGAGGTCCGGGCGAGGCCGAGCGGGACTATCTTGAGATGGTCTGGCGCGGCGTCGCGCAAGTTCATCAGGTCGGCTGGGCCGAAACGATGACCCTGCTGGCGAAGGCGCGGCTCTACATCGGTCCGGACACATCGGTCACGCATCTTGCGGCCGCGGCCGGGCGTCCGACCGTTGCCCTCTTCGGCCCGATGGACCCACGCGTTTGGGGACCGTGGCCTGTCGGCGGACTTGCGACACCCTGGGACGCAAGCGGCACGATCCAGAACCGCAGTAACGTCTGGATCGTACAGAACCCGTTGCCGTGCCTACCCTGCACCTTCGAGGGTTGTGAACGTCATATTGGCAGCCGCAGTGTGTGCCTTGATGAACTCAAGCCCGAGCAAGTGCTGACGGCCATCGATCGGGCCATCGCTTGACCGGGCCGCCTCGCCATTTCAAGCTCTCGCAGGCGCCTGCATCCAGTCTGGAGTGACGTATGACGTTTCGTATCGCTCTCGTGCAGCCAATCGCCAATCCGATCGAGGAAGCCGAAAAGAATATCGCCGACGCGGTAGACTTCATCGCGCGCGCCAAGACCGAAGGCGCCGACTTCGTCTGCTTTCCTGAAACCTATCCCGGACCCTGGCGCATGCCGGCAACGTTCGACCCGACGCCGCGCGTTGCGGAAGCGGCCGCCAAACACGGCATCAACGTGGTCTACGGCACCATTGAGCCGCTCAGCCACAATGAGGGGACGGCGCATAATCTCATTTGCATGGCCTACGGCGATGGCCGGGCGCCGGTGAGCTATCGCCGAACCCACCCGAACGGCCCGTGGATCTATACCGGCGGCCAATGGTGGGAATTTCAATATGTTCCCGGTAATGAATTCCCCGTGTTCGACACGCAGCAGGGCAAAGTTGGCCTCGCGATGTGCAGCGAAGCCTATATGCCGGAAGTGACGCGCGCTCTGGCGCTGCGCGGCGCCGAATTGATCTTTATGCCGGCCGGCACCGACAAGCGGCGGCTGTGGGCGACCTGGCGCAATCTGATCTGGTCACGCGCCATCGAAAACCTCGCCATCGTCGTCACAACGCAAAATTTATTCAGCCATAGCGAACGTGGGTTGGCGATGGTCGCGACACCGGAGGAAATTCTTTTCGAGAGCGCTGCCGCCGGCATGTTCGTCGTCGACGTGAGCCTCGACCGCGCACGCGAAATGCGCGCCACCACCGACACCGTAACCTCTGCGCTCAATTACGGCGCCAAGCAGGGCGTGCTCGGGCCACAATGGCAACGCCCGGAATTGCGCGAGGTCATGTACCCGCGCGGGGAGGCCGCTGTGTAAGGATTGCGCCGACGAAGTGGCCGTGCGAATTTGTGCGGCACATGCCTTTTCGTCCAGATCTCGGCCCCAAACCCCGCCTCGGATATTCCGATAGCCGCATCGAACGCGCGGCGGAGCTCCGCCCAGACGCTTCCGCCATTGCCGGACTCGCGCGAAACGCGAATGCGGGAAGCTATGTGATCGGCGGCGACTGGATCGTGATGAAGAAAGGTTCGAGCATCAACGAGCCCCTGTTCACGTTGCCGGAGGCGGAAGCGCTCAGCCCTGCGACTGAAACGATCTTCCTTGGTTTGCTCGATGGCGCGCCACGCTTCGGTCACGGCATTCCTCCGCAAGTCGCAGATGTCCTAAAAGCGCGCGAAGTCCTGCATGTCACCGACCTGCGCTCGATCGCCGTCCAAGGCTTGGTCGCGCCCGATCATCTCCCGCAAATTGCGGAAGCCAAGGCAGTGTTGCACTGGCACGCGCGTCATCGCTTTTGCCCGAATTGTGGAGCCGCCACGCAACTTGTGCAGGGCGGCTGGCGGCGCGATTGCACACAATGCAAGGCCGAGCATTTCCCGCGGACGGACCCGGTCGTCATCATGCTGGCGTCCGACGGCGAGCGTTGCCTGCTCGGGCGCTCACCGAGATTTGTACCGACCATGTGGTCGTGCCTTGCCGGCTACGTTGAGCCGGGAGAATCGATCGAAGATGCCGTGCACCGGGAAACGCGCGAAGAGGCCGGCATTTCCTGCGGGCGCGTGGTCTATTTTGCCTCGCAGCCCTGGCCGTTTCCGACGTCGTTGATGATCGGGTGCCACGCAGAAGCGCTTACGCACGATATCGTGGTCGATCGCGAGGAACTCGAAGACGCTCGCTGGTTTAGCAGGGATGAGATCGAGGCCATGTTAATGCGCAAACATCCACAAGGGCTCACGACCCCGCCGCCGGTTGCGATCGCGCATCACATCATCCGCGCTTGGGTGGAAAACGAGATCAGCTTTGACTGAACGAGCGCAAAAAAGCCCGAAAATATTGTGCTCCGGCATCGCCGTGCAAGACATCGTCATGCGCGTCGAAAACTTCCCCATGCCCGGCACCAAGGTGGCCGGGAGCGAATTTATTATCACCGGCGGTGGCTGCGCCGCGAATGCATCCGTGGCGATCGCCCGGCTCAAAGGGCGCGTCGCATTCGCCGGACCGCTGGGAGGCGACAGTGATGCCACCAGTAACCGCATTCTCTCTGATCTCGGCAAAGAGGGTATCGATTGCAGCGGTGTCGCACGTGTCGACCGAGGCACTGCGTCGGTATCGTTGATTTTGCTCGATGCAACCGGCGAGAAAATCATCGCTACCCGCCGCGGCGTTAATCTCGGCGGCGTGCTGCCGAAGGACGCCGCGGGGCTGGTGGCGGATGCCGATGCCATCCTTGTGGACAATCGCTTTCCTGAATTCGTCACGGCGGTGTGCCGCGCCGCGCATGAACGCAAAATCCCGATTGTGATGGATCTCGATCAGACGACCACCGTGGATGATCCGCTGCTCTCGCTCGGAACTTACGTCGTGTCATCGGCCGAAGCATTGTTTGGAACGACCGGCCTCAATAATTACGGCGACGCACTCAACAAACTCGCGGAGCACATTTCCGGTTTTCTTGCGATCACCGACGGGCCGAACGGGGTTTATTGGCTCGATCGGGGCGAACTGAGGCACTTGCCAGCCTTCAAAGTTAAAGTGATCGACTCGCTCGGCGCCGGCGACGCATTCCACGGCGGTTTTACGCTTGCGCTCGCAGAGGGTCGCGAGCTTCCCGACGTTCTGCGTTTTGCGAGCGCTACCGCTGCCCTCAAATGCACGAAGTTCGGGGGCGCCTCAGCCGCGCCGACGCGCGCCGAAGTCGACGCCTTCCTGAAGCAAAACAGCTGAGAGCTTTATTTCTTCGACGGACACGGCGCGCCGCAAGGAGCGCAGGCGCCGGCAAAATCCTCTGGCGATACCGCACGACCACTCGACGGGCTCGAGAGGTGATCGACCAATATCGCGGTAATGCCGATCAGCACAACGACGATGTAAACCGCGCGCATTGGCTACTCTCGCGACAGGCCGAATAGCGGCCGCAGGCGGATCCCGATCAGGCAACCGGGAAGCGCGGCAAGGAACCAGACCCAGCCGTGCAGGGAGCCGGAGGCAACGCCCCCAACAAAGGCACCGATATTGCAGCCAAAACCGAGCCGCGCGCCCCACCCCATCAGCAAGCCGCCGATGCCGGCTGCCAACAGCGACTTTACAGGCGGCCATGCGCCAGCGGCGAATGGTTTGCTGGCGGCAGCCGCCGCCATGGCGCCGAACAGCATTCCAAAATCGGTGAGGCTGGATGTGTCGGACAAAACGGAGTCTGAAAGCGCGCGCTTCGGGCCGGCCCATTGCCAAAATGCTGCGTGCGACAGGTCAAAACCAAGCGCAGTCGCGGCTTTCGCGCCCCAGACGGTGTAGCCGAACGTCACGCTCCAGGGATGGCCGCCAGCCGCGAACACCGCGACACACAGGAACCCTATGGCGATCCCGCCAATCACGTAATTGCGTGACGGAATGAAATTAGCGGCGCGGCGGCGCGCGATCGCGACGATCAGCACCGCAGCGATCGCAATGCTGACAAGAGTGGCCGCAAGCCCGCCCCACGGACCGAGATAGTCTGAGGCCAAAACCGGATCCACCCCGCCGAGCGCGAGAAAAGCCGGCAATGACAGGCTGCCGAATACGCTACCGATGACAAAAAACAGAAGCGCAATCAGCATGCGCCCCGAGCCACCGCCGACGGTGTAAAGCGTGCCCGAGCCACAGCCATTTGCAAGTTGCATTCCGATACCGAACACAAAAGCTCCGATGATGAGTGACGGCCCGAGCGGGGCGATCGCTCCGCCATATTTCGGCGTCAGCGCAGCTACCGGGACGACGGCAAGCGCGCATATCGCGATCACGATGAGCCCGCCAAGCAGGCCGCCGGCTTCGCCCCGCGTCAGAAACCTCCGCCACGACGCGGTGTAGCTGAATTCAGCCTTGAGGAACGCAATGCCAAGGCCGAAGCCGCCGAGAATGAGCGCCGCGGAAGCGGGTTGATGATCGAGCAGGACGAGTGCGAGCAGAATCGCTGTGGCGCCGAGCGCGAGCCCGAGGAAAAGCCGATCGACGCGAACGACCGCGCCCGAGCGGGACGCGGCCAAGCTGACAGTGGACATAAAAACTCCAGAGCGCAGATCAGGATCCGAGGCCAAGTGCCTTTTTCAGATCGTCCCATTTCGTGCGCGAGGATTCAATCGGCCGGCTTGCATTGCTGGTCCACTCGACCATGGACCCCGCATATAGCCTCGCTTCTTTCCGGCCGAGCAACTCATGCAGCACGAACCAGTCGGTCGCCGCCCAATGGCCGGTGTTGCAGTAGCTCACCACGCCGCCGGCGGGCACCTCATTGGCAATGACGGCGAGCTCGGCCTTCGGCTTGAGCCGATTGGTTTTCGAGTCGTAGAATTCCGCGCTGTCGATGTTCAGGGCACCTGGTATGTGGCCATAGGCCTGGGAAGCCGGAGCTTTCTCCTTGCCGTGGAAAAACGACGCCGGGCGCGCATCGACGAGCGTGGCACCGCCCTTCCCTTCAATGGTCTCAACATCGGCGGCCAGCGCCAGGATGCTCTTGTCGACGGTTGCAGTGAAAATCTTCGGTGACGGCGCTTTCGTTCCGGTTTCCGTCGGCAGATTGGCCTGCCGCCATGCGGCGATCCCGCCGTCAAGGATCGAGACGTCCTTCACGCCGGCATATTTCAGGGTCCAATAGGTGCGCGCGGCAGAACCGAAATCGAGGACATTCACGCCGGCCGGCACCACCACGACGTGGGTGTTTTCGTCAATTCCAAGATCGCCGATCAACTTTTCGAGTTCCGGCACCGTCGGCACCATGAACGGCACGTCGTTACGGGTCACGCGCCAGCCGGCCTTGTCGTAGTCGCTATGGATGCTGCCGGGAATGTGCGCCGCGGCGTAAGCCTGCGCGCCGCCGCCGTCGATCGCCGAGCGGACGTCCAGCACGACCAAATCCGGACCAGTCCGCTGAGCGCTGAGCCATTGCGCCGTCACCAGCGGCTCGGCATGCGCGGACGCCACGGAAGCGGCCAGCGCGCAGCTAAAAAGCATTGCAGCGCCAAGCCGGCGGAGGGCGAGAAGCGGACTGAAACGGGATGATGTTTTCATGGCGTGGGCTTCAACATTCGTGGGGTAGATTGCTCTTGAAATAGAATATCTTTCTCTATAAAGACAGGGATGCCATTCAAATAAGAATGTTATTCTAGCATATGCGGATGATCTAGCGCGCTTGTTCCAAATTTAGGGGCCTCAGAGAATGGACGCCATCGACCGGAAGATCCTTGCCGTCGTTCAGGAGGACGCGTCGCTCTCGGTCGCCGAAATCGGCCAGCGCGTCGGTCTGTCCTCCACTCCGTGCTGGAAGCGCCTCCAGCGCCTGGAGGCCGACGGCGTCATCGTGCGCCGGGTCGCAATCATCGACCCCGAAAAGGTCGGCCTCGGCATCACCGTATTCGTATCGATCGAGACCGGCGACCACTCGCAGGACTGGCTCAAACGCTTTGCCGACGTGGTCGGCGCGATGCCGGAAGTGATGGAGTTTTATCGGATGGCCGGCGATGTCGATTATATGTTGCGCGTCGTCGTGCCCGATATCGCAGGCTATGACGCGTTCTACAAAAAGCTGATCGCAACAGTCCCGCTCAAGAACGTTACGTCGCGATTTGCGATGGAGCGGATTAAATCAACAACCGCGTTGCCGATCGTCGACGCTCGTTAAGCGAATGGCGGGCGACCTCAGCTGCAGGCCGTACCGTTAAGGACCGGTGGGGTGGTGCGCGGACTCATGTCCGTCCCGGACCGGCCTAGCGTGGCGGGGCGGCTTGAGCCTGGCCGTTACGGGCGCCACTCTGGGTCAAAGCGGTATTGAAATAGTT
>DATFVF010000077.1:0-4452 GCA_035260465.1 Pseudolabrys sp.
TTTGGCCGAGTCTGAACTCGGCGTCCTAACCTCCCAGTGCCTCAATCGCCGCATTCCCAACAAACAAATCCTCGTCGACGAAATCGCCGCCTGGGAGCACGACCGCAATGCCAACCACACCAAGGCCGACTGGCAATTCACCACCAAAAATGCTCGCATCAAACTTAAGCATCTATACCCTGCAATCTGATTGAATCAGGCGACTAGTTCCAAGCGCGCTAATTGCCAACAAGCGCGATTTCATCATTTCACTCGCGCATCGGTACCGGTTGCCCAATGTCTATGCGTTCCGTTATTTCCCTGCGAACGGCGGTTTGGCATCCTACGGCGTGGATAATATCCAGCTCTACAAGCGCGCCGCCTCCTACGTCGACCGTATTCTCAAGGGTGAGAAGCCAGCCGATTTGCCGGTTCAACTGGCGAACAAATACGAGCTGGTCATAAACCTGAAAACCGCGAGGGCGCTCGGCCTCGATATACCGGTCTCGGTGTTCGCGCGCACCGACGAGGTGATCGAATAGAGCATCGCAACCCCTGTACCTCATTTGCCGCGGTGCATGAGTCCGCTAATGGCACCTCGCGTCATTTCGCTGCGGTGCTAAAGTTCGGACGCTATCGGAGGTGAAGCGGACATGCCGCGACCGCCGGCGTTGTATCGATCCGACGCGAGTTGCCCGCGTAGGCCTCCGTGGGGGCACAATAAGCTTGGCCCGAAATGACCGATCTTTGGCCTTTGGGTCACGCCGGCCGACTGGTAAAGTCGACCCATGCCCACCCCGCATCGCATTGTGTTGCTCGCGTTTCCGAATGGCCAATTGCTGGATATCGCCGGCCCTCTCCAGATGTTTGCGGGTGCCAATGACGAACTATCGCGTCAGGCGTACCGCATCGAGATCGCCGCGCCACAGGCAGGGCCATTTGCAACGTCGTCCGGCGTTCGGCTTGTTGCCGATATTTCATTTGCGCAAATCACGAATAAACGCCTCGCTCGTACCCACACACTCATCACGGTTGGCGGTGAGCCGGGCATGCGTCAGGAGCTTGCGCGCGGAAACGCAACAGACATCGTGTCTAGGGCGATTGGACGAGTGCCACGTATCGCCTCTGTTTGCAACGGCACATTTTTCTTAGCGGCTGCAGGAGCTTTGGACGGCCGACGGGCAGCAACCCATTGGAGTGAGGTTGAAGCTCTGAAGCGGTTTCGGCCCGCGGTGCTGGTCGACGGCGATGCCATTCACATAGAGGATCGCGGCATCTGGACCTCTGCAGGGGTGACCGCCGGAATGGATCTCGCGCTCGCGATGATCGAGGCGGATTTCGGTCGAAAGGTCGCTCTTGCCATCGCGCGACGGCATGTCGTGTTTCGCATTAGACCAGGAGGCCAAAGCCAATTCTCCGCCGAGTTGGTGGCCCAGTCAGCGGACAACCCGAAGCTCCAAAAGCTCGCAGAAAAGATAACCACGCATCCTCGCGCCGATTGGCAAACCGATGTTCTGGCGGCAGAGGCTGGAGTTTCGCGGCGCTCGCTAAGCCGCTTGTTTCGTAGAGGTTTGAACGTTAGTCCCGCGGACTTCGTCGAGCGCGTGCGCACCGATCTTGCGCGCCGCCGATTGCTTGAAACCAATGACAATGTGGAGGCCGTCGCTGTGGCCTGCGGATTTGGATCGCTGCGCCGCATGGATCGCGCATTTGACCGCGCGATGTCAGCGTCGCCGACCGAGTTCCGCTCACGCTTCAGCGCGCCCGAACTCTCGACAGGAGGCCAAGCCTCATGAGGCGGCGGGAATTTGTCAGGCTCCTCGGCGGCGCGGCCGCGATGTGGCCGCTCGCGGCGCGCACGCAGCAGGGTCAACCGACGCGACGCATCGGCGTGCTCTTGGCGTTTAACGAAACGGACTCACGGCCAAAGGGCTGGCTTTCCCGGTTTGCCAAGGGGCTTTCCGAGCTGGGGTGGGCGAATGGCGGCAATCTGCGGATGGACGTGCGTTGGGCCGGCGACGATGTGGACCGGATGCGGTTGTTCGCGAAAGAATTGGTAGGCCTTAAGCCCGACGTGATTCTCGCATTCGGGACCCCGGTGACCGCCGCATTGCAGCGGGAGACGCAGACGATTCCGATCGTATTTGCGATCGTGTCCGATCCCGTGGGCGAGGGTTTCGTCGCGAGTCTTTCGCGTCCTGGGGGTAACATCACCGGCTTCCACAATTCGGAAGCGTCGATTGGGGGCAAGTGGCTGGAGCTGCTCACGGAGGTCGCGCCCGGTGTCAAGCGGGCGGCGATGATCTTCAATCCCGACACCGCGCCCGGCCACGGCAAGTACTACATGCCCGATTTTGAAGCCGCTGCTCGAACATTGAACGTAGCGCCGCTCGCCGCGCCTGTGCATAGCCTTGAGGAGCTGGAAGCGGCGATCACTGGCCTAGGGCGTGAGCCGGGCGGCGGCTTCATCGCTATGGCGGATTTTTTCCTGCTCAACCATCGCGCGCCGATGATCGCGCTGGCGGCGCGAAACAATGTGCCAGCGGTCTATCCGTGGCGCGAGGTCCCGACCGCGGGCGGTTTGCTATCGTACGGCCCCGATCTCGAAGACATCGTTCGCCGCGCCGCTCCTTATGTCGATCGCATTCTCCGCGGCGCAAACCCGGCGGAGCTTCCGGTTCAAGTGCCGGTGAAATTCGAGACGGTTGTCAACGTCAAAACCGCCAGGGCACTCGGCCTTGAGGTGCCGACGTCGATCTTGCTGCGCGCCGACGAGGTGATCGAATAAGATGCTCCTTTGCTGCACTGCATATGTCGGCTAATGGCACATCGCGACCGTTCGTTCCGAAGCACCAATTCGGTCGCTATCGGAGGCATAGCGGACGTGCCACGAGCGTCGCGGGCATACCGAGGCGACGCGCATGACCCACAAGCGACATGCAGCCGATCCGCCCACGATGTGATGGTGATGGAGGCTGAGATATCCGTCTAGATGGACTTCCAAAACACCACGCGAGGTGCGCCGCGGCCGGCGTAGTCGGCAATCATCGGAAGTCCATCGATAGGCTCGCCGAGGAGTTGCATGCCGAGGCTTTTATGAAATGCGATGGAATCCAAATTTGCCGGTGTGGTTATGGCCTTGACGTGCCTGCACCCATGCCGCCGAGCGAACTCAACGAAATGACCGAAAAGCTTGTGCGCCAGGTGTTGCCTGCGAGCGGACGTCCGCACGGCGACCGTATGAACATAGCCAACCGGCTCGGTCTGCGAGATAAAGCCGAACAAGTAAGCGACGACTTGGGTTCCCCTACGAATAACGAAGGCCGAGTTTCCGAACTCGTGAATGAGGAAAGGGTGATGTAGCTGGCGAACATCCCGCGCACCCCAGAATTCATGCAACTCATCCAAAATCTGGTTGTAGTCCTGCTGGCTACAATTGAGAATTTGCGTTGGAGTGCTCACGACGTTCCAACGGTCCGCGCCCCCCTTGCTTCTGTGAGACGGCAATAACGAGCTACCGATAACATGATGCTGCCGATCGGAGGCTAATCGCAACGTCCGTTCGTGGCACAACGCGACACGCAGTAATGCCCTGAACGCACGTCCGCTTTCGGAGGCGAACCGGAAGCAAGTGAATGTGTGTCCTCAGCTGCCCCGACGCGTTTGACCCGTTGCCGACGTTTTTCACTACCGATAGAAGATCTTCTAATGAATGGGACCCAAGAATGGGAAGGCGCCGTGAACCAGAAACAGCACAAACATCTCTTCGCGATGTGCCAATGCGGTAAGGTGAAATTCGAGGCAGTCGGCCCGCCGATTCTGACCGCGTCCTGCTACTGCACGAGTTGCCAAGAAGCCGGACGTCAGTTCGAGCAGCTGGCTTCTGCGCCGCCCGTGCTCGCTTCCGACAGTGGAACAGGCTTGATCCTATATCGAAAGGATCGAGTGCAATGCATGATGGGGCAGCAGTATCTTGAAGAGCATTGGCTCAAGCCCGATTCCCCCACCCGACGGGTCATCGCCAAGTGCTGTAATTCGGCAATGTTCCTCGATTTCACCAAGGGACACTGGTTGTCGATGTTCCGGAACCGCTTTCCGACAGGCGCGCCTCCACTTGAAATGCGGGTGATGACCAAAGAGCGGCGGGTCGGCGTCGAGCTTGCCGATGACATGCCGAACTATAGTGGTCACTCCGGCAAGTTTATGTTGAAGCTGATCGCCGCTTGGATCGCGATGGGTTTCCGGAGGCCTGAAATTATCTTGGGGAAGACAGTCCATAGAGCGCAGTAAGCACTCGCCATATTGTGTCTGTAGCAAACACGATTCCAAGACCGCTATTGGCACCAAGCGGACACGCCGAGATGCCAGCTTATTTGTCCGCTTCTCTAATCGGCCGTCTGGGTCAAGCGCTTTCAGGCTATCCACCACTGCAGTGTCGATGTCGCTCACGGGCTCGCGCTTCTCTTCGGACTC
>DATFVF010000078.1:0-12581 GCA_035260465.1 Pseudolabrys sp.
ACCGGTATCACCAGCGCCGGCTTCGCCAAAAGCGAGCATCGGCGTACCGATCGTTCCGCCGAGTCTCGTCGCACCAGCAAGACCGAATGCGCCGGTTTCTGCCGGGGCCGCGCCACAGGACACGCCACCAGCGCCGATCGGAGCGCCTGAGCCAGGGGTCCGTTGCAACGTTGAGGCTTGCGCCGCGGCCTATCATTCGTTCACGGCTGCGGATTGTACGTATCAACCGAACAACGGACCACGCCGGCTCTGCGCGAAATAAGAAGCCGTCAATCCGGCACGCATCGACACTAATACATAAGTTCCAATCGCCCGCGGTTGTTCGGAACCGGCTTGGTGACCACCGCGTTTTGTTACGACACGCCATTGTCACCATAGGCCACACCATGCAGTTCCTGGTTTACGTGATTGTGCTGATGGTGTCGGTCAGCACCGTGTTGCTCGAGGTGCATTGGCTGACATCGCCGCCACCGCAACCCAAGCCGGCCGTGCAAACCGCGAACGCAAACGCGGCGCGGCCGCAGACAGAAGGCCCTAACGCCGAGCTAAGTCCGGTCTATCCGAAACCTGAAGCGCCGCAATCCGTGGCACCTGCATCTAACGCGCAACAGTCAGTCACAGCGCGAGCCAACACGAGCACGGACGGTTCGGACAGAACGACCGCGCAGCCCGCGCCGGCACAGCAACCCGCGGCGACAAGCGCAACGCCCTCACAACAGCCTGCGGTCGAAGCAACGGCCAAGGCTGAACCGATGCAAAAGCCGAATGAAACTACCGGTGCGGCTACCCGGACGGAGGATACTAAGCCGGGGCCTTCGGTCGCTGCTACGATTGCCGCACCGAATCACGTCGATAATCAGTCGCCGCCGCAGCCGTCGGCTGCGACATCCAACAATCGTTGCGACGTGCAGGCCTGCGCAAGCGCGTATAAATCTTTCCGTGTATCGGACTGCAGTTATCAGCCATTCGACGGCTCGCGACGGTTCTGTGAGAAGCCGCCGGTGCAGCGAACCGCGCGCGATCAGCGGGATGAACCGGAGCGACGCACGTGGAGCAGGGACCCTCAACCGCGCAACGTCGAACGGGCTGTGAGATCGCGCGTCGACACCGACGATGAGATCGACGACGACGCGTCGGGCGACGACGACGATTCAGATCAGTTGATCGTGATTCGCAGGCCAGGCCCGCGCTGGTAGCGCCATTTGTGTTCGCTAACCACGCAGGTGCGCGAAGCGTACTCAATAAACAACGACGCTGCGGATGGACTTGCCTTCGTGCATCAGTTCGAACGCATCGTTGATCTTTTCGAGCGGCATGCTGTGGGTGATCAGGTCGTCGATATTGATCTTGCCGTCCATGTACCAATCGACGATTTTGGGCACATCCGTACGGCCCCGTGCGCCACCAAACGCAGTGCCCTTCCAGACGCGGCCCGTTACGAGTTGAAATGGCCGCGTGGCGATCTCCTGGCCAGCGCCCGCAACGCCGATGATGATGCTCTCGCCCCAGCCCCGGTGACAACATTCGAGCGCTTGCCGCATCGTGTTCACATTGCCGATGCACTCGAACGAGAAGTCAGCGCCCCCGCCGGTAACGTCGACGACAGCCTGCACAACCTTGTCGCGGCCGATTTGGTCCGGGTTGATGAAGTGTGTCATGCCGAATTTCTCAGCCATGGCGCGTTTGGCGTGATTGGCGTCGACCCCGATAATCTTGTCGGCACCGACCATGCGCGCGCCTTGGATCACATTAAGTCCAATGCCACCGAGGCCGAACACGACGACATTCGCGCCGGGCCATACCTTCGCGGTGTTGATGACAGCGCCGACGCCGGTGGTGACGCCACAGCCGATGTAACAGATTTTGTCGAAGGGTGCGTCTTCGCGGACTTTGGCGAGCGCGATTTCCGGCAGTACGGTGAAATTCGCAAACGTCGAGCAGCCCATATAGTGAAATACCGGGTCGCCGTCGCAGCGAAAGCGGCTGGTGCCGTCCGGCATGACGCCCTTTCCCTGTGTTGCACGGATGGCGGTGCAGAGATTCGACCGGTGCGACAGGCAGGTTTTGCATTGCCGGCATTCGGGCGTGTAGAGCGGAATGACGTGATCGCCCGCTTTTAAAGTGGTTACGCCCGCGCCGACGTCACGCACAACGCCCGCGCCTTCGTGACCGAGGATCGCCGGAAACAGGCCTTCCGGATCCGCGCCTGAAAGTGTGTATGCGTCGGTGTGGCAGATGCCGGTCGCCATGATTTCGACAAGTACTTCGCCCGCTTTTGGACCTTCGATTTCAATGGCCTCAATGGTGAGTGGCTCGCCGGCTTTCCAGGCAACTGCGGCGCGTGTTTGCATTGATTTCTCCCTCGCGGATTAAGGCTGCCAAGCCGCTTCCTTGGTTTCGGTCGTATCGCCGCCGTCGCGCGCTCGATCGATAATCTTGAGCAGAGCGCGCAACGCTTCCTGCACGCCTTCGTGCGACTGCGCCGACAGCACCAGCGGCGTTTTCTTGCAGGCTTTTTTCAGCTTAGCGACTTGAGCGTTGATCGCGTTCTTGGTCATCGCATCCGATTTCGATAGCGCCACAATTTCGGGCTTTTCGATCAAGCCTTGGCCGTATGCTTCGAGCTCCGCGCGTACGGTCTTGTAAGCGGCGCCCGCATCTTCCACCGTACCGTCGACAAGGTGAAGCAGCACACGGCACCGTTCGGTATGACCTAGAAACCGATCGCCCAACCCTATTCCCTCGTGCGCGCCTTCAATCAGGCCGGGCAGGTCGGCCAACACGAATTCGCGACCGTCGACGTCGACGACGCCAAGCTGTGGATGCAGCGTGGTGAACGGATAGTCGGCAATCTTAGGCTTCGCTGCGCTCACCACCGACAGGAACGTTGACTTGCCGGCGTTGGGCAGTCCGATAAGGCCGGCATCCGCGATCAGTTTCAGGCGCAGACGAATGGTCCGCTCTTCGCCCGGCTGTCCGGGATTGGCGCGTCGCGGCGCGCGATTGGTGGACGACTTGAAATGCGCGTTGCCGAAGCCGCCGTTGCCGCCCTTGGAGATTCTCACCCGCTCGCCGACCTGAGCGAGATCCGCGATCAGCGTCTCGCCATCCTCCTCATAGACTTGAGTGCCGATCGGTACCTTCAGCACGACGTCTTTGCCGTTAGCGCCCGCGCAATCCTGACCCATGCCGTTGCCGCCGCGCTGGGCCTTGAAATGCTGTTGGTAGCGATAGTCGATCAGCGTATTGAGGCCGGTAACCGCCTCCACCACGACGTCGCCGCCGTTGCCGCCGTCGCCGCCATTGGGTCCACCGAACTCGATGAACTTCTCGCGGCGGAACGATATGCAGCCGTCCCCGCCCGCGCCGGACGCAATATAGACCTTGGCTTCATCGAGGAATTTCATGGCTTTAGGGTATATCGCATCGCACCGCCATTCGCCAAAGATCCGGCGGGAATAAATCTTGGCGGAGTCCGATCTAGTCCCATGCAGCCATTACAGGGAGACCGGACATGACGACCCAAAATCACGATGAAGGCCCGAGCCGCCGCAAGGTGCTCGAATGCATGACGTGGGCTGGAACCGGTGTGTTGTGGACCGTTGCGGGCGGGGTGCCGACATCTCTCGGCATCATCGATCAGGCGCTCGCGCAGGAGAGCAAAGGGTTTACCTTCCTGCAAATCAGCGACAGCCATATGGGTTTCGACAAGCCCGCTAATCCGAATGCCAAAGGCACGCTGGAAGAAGCGATCGGACGGGTGAAGGCTTTGCCCGCAATGCCGTCGTTTATGATCCACACCGGCGACATTACGCATCTGTCGAAGGAGAGTGAATTCGACGACGCCGAGAAAATCATCTCGCAAGCAAAATTGGATGTGCATTACGTGCCGGGCGAGCACGACGTTATCGATCCCGACATCAAGCTTTACAAGGAACGCTACGGCCGCGGCACCAAAGGTTCGGGCTATTACAGCTTCGACGCGAACGGCGTGCACTTTATGGGCCTGGTCAATGTCGCCAATCTGAAAGCTGGCGGCATGGGCAGTCTCGGCGACGAGCAGCTTCAATGGATTGAGGACGACCTCAAGGGAAAATCCGCCTCGACTCCGATCGTGCTCTTCGCGCACATCCCGTTGTGGACGGTCTACCCGCAATGGGGCTGGGGCACCGAAGACAGCGCCCGCGCGCTCGGACTAGTGAAACGTTTCGGGTCGGTGACCGTGCTCAACGGCCACATCCATCAGGTCATGCAGAAGGTGGAAGGCAACGTCACCTTTCACACCGCGCGCTCGACTGCTTTCCCGCAGCCGGCGCCCGGTTCAGCGCCCTCGGCCGGACCGATGAAAGTGCCGGACGACAAGCTGCGCAGCATGCTCGGTATTGCCAGTGTCACCTTCAAACAAAACGAACAGCGTCTCGCCATCGTCGACACACCACTGCAAAGCTGAATGCGAACATGATCAAAGCTAAATCGTTGATAAAAAGCGTCGTTGCGGGCGTCGTGGCCACGCTCCTGCTGGCCGCGACGCCGGTGTGGGCGGAAGATGCTGCGGTCAAGATTGGAAATTTCACTTTTGGGCCGCAGGAGATGAAAGTGAAGTCGGGCACCACGGTCACTTGGACCAACGAAGACGACATCCCGCATACCGTGGTTTCGCCCAACAATTTCAGATCCAAAGCGCTCGATAGCGATGACAAGTTCTCGTTCACATTCACGACACCAGGCACCTACAAGTACTTTTGTTCCTTGCATCCGCACATGACCGGGACAATCGTCGTGGAGGCGGCGACCGGAAGCGTTGCGCCGCAGTGATGACGCAACGGTGCAAACGGGAAGCATGGCGTACGAAGGACGCGGCGATCATGGCAAGACGGAGCACTTCCGTGCCGCGGTGCTGCCTTATCTTGACGACGTCTACACCCTCGCCCGCTATCTATTGCGAAACGCGACCGATGCGGAAGACGCCGCGCAAGAATGTTATTTGCGCGCATTCCGGCATTTCGAAACGTTTCGCGGCGGCCCGATCAAGCCTTGGCTGCTCGCCATCTTGCGTAATGTGTGCCGCGCCGAATACGCCCGCCGCGCCGCGCTCTTGGGATTGGTCGCGAATAATCTCGATGAGGCAGAAGACGCCACCGAGGGACTGTGGAACGAAGCGCAGCAATCGCCGGAGGCGGAAACGTTGCATCGGCTCGATAGCGAAACCATGCAACGCCTGATCGCGCAATTGCCGGATGCGTTCCGTGAGGCGATCGTGCTCCGCGAAATCAACGACTTGAGCTATCGCGAGATCGCTGATGTGACCGCTGTACCGGTTGGTACGGTGATGTCGCGACTCGCGCGCGCGAGATTATTGCTGCGAACTGCATGGCTGACGGAGGTGAAGAAGCCATGACCTGCGAGGAAGCGGAAGTTATGTTGCATGCGCTGATTGACGACGAACTCGATGCCGGTCACGCACGCGAAGTCGAAGCGCACGTCGCGCAATGTGAACGGTGCGCGGCACAGCTTGCGGCTTATCGCGATCTGCATCAGGCGGTACAAGGCGGCAATCTACGCTACGCGGCGCCGGCATCCTTGCGCCGAAGCATTGATCGGGCGGTGCCGTCACTCGTCATGACGAACCGGCGCACACTGCTTAAAGGCTTCGCACTCGGTGGGGTCGTTTCGGCGGCTGCGGCGGCAAGCATAACGCTGGTGATCGTAGGTGCCGACCGCGACAAGCGCATCCTTGGTGAAGCAATTTCGGCGCATTTACGCTCACTGCAAGCCGACCATCTTACCGATGTGCTCTCGAGCGACCAGCACACCGTGAAGCCCTGGTTCAATGGCCGTATCGATTTGGCGCCGCCTATTATCGACCTTACGGCTGAGGGCTTTACTCTGATCGGTGGGCGGCTCGATTTCATTGATGGCAAGCCCGTGGCCGCGATCGTTTATCGCCGTCGCGTGCACGTGATCAATCTGTTCGTGGCCCAAGGGATGGGGCCTGCACTTCCGGCGCCCAAGGTTGAGAGTGTGCAAGGATTTAATATCCTGCGCTGGAGCGACCAGGGACTGAACTTGCTCGCAGTGAGCGACCTCAACCCCGATGAACTCGAGGAATTCGGCACCAAGTTCGAGCAAGCCTCACGGTCGACGCACGCCGGCTAGCCCTCCCTCAAGTGAGGGAGGGCGCGGTAGGGCACTAGGACACCCGCTTCATGCGGCCCCAGGTTTTGAGCGCCGACCAGATGCGGCGTTCGAGCCGGAAGCGGTCGATAGGTGCCGACGATTTGATCGAGTTGATCCGATAAAGGCCGACGCCCGTCCACTGGAAGCCACACTTCTCCAGCACCCGCCGAGAGGCAGGGTTGGTGACACGCGCGCCTGCCTGCAAAGCCTCGTGCGTGAGGTCGGTGAACGCGTAATCGATCAAAGCATGCAATGCTTCGGTGCCGTAGCCTTGGTTCCAGTACGGCACGCCAAGCCAGTAGCCCAGCTCTGGCGTCTCGTCGTAATGGAACATGATTCCGCATGCGCCGATAATCGTTTTATCGCGCAGCGTAATCAGGAATGCCGCCTCGCCATTTTTGTTTGCCCCACCGATAAATTTCTCGGCATCCGCAATTCTGTACGGATGCGGAATGCGCGCGGTGTTCTCCGCGATGCGGCGATCGTTGGCGAGCGCTGCTACCGCTTTAGCGTCCTCGAGGCGTGCTGCGCGCAAGGCAAGCCGCTTGGTCTCGAGGACGGGAATACTGGCTTCGCGGAATCGTCCAGTCGGTATTTCTTCCAGCAGTGTCATGGCACGGGCTCCAGGTTGAAAAGTTGAGAGGGGGAGCCGGTCACCCGTCTCCCCCTCTCGAAGCCCTTACAAGGCCCCGCCGGTTTGACTGGATGACCGGCGGACCTCGATTTTGTCCACCGTCTTACTCGGCCGCAACCTCCGTCATCGGTACAACGGACACGTAGGTGCGGCCTTTAGCTTTCGTTGCGAACTGAACCTTTCCATTGACGAGCGCGAAGAGCGTGTGATCTTTGCCGGTACCGACATTGCGGCCGGCGTGCCATTTGGTGCCGCGCTGGCGGGCAAGGATATTGCCGGCGAGCACGATCTCACCGCCGGTCGACTTCAAGCCGAGCCGACGGCCCGCCGAGTCGCGACCGTTACGTGAAGATCCGCCTGCTTTTTTATGCGCCATAGTGGTCTCTCGAATTCTCTTACTGTGTACACCGATTCCGTGACGGAATCATCTCACTTCTTCTTGCTTTTTGTAGCGGACTTGGCGGCCTTTTTTGTGGCCGCCTTGGCTGGTTTCTTGGCCTTCGCTTTGGCCGGTTTAGCTTCCGCCGTTGAAGTGGCCTCGGCTTCCGCCTTGGGCTTCGGCTCGCGCTTGGGCCGCGGCGCCGCTGTTTTCGAAGGCTTAGCCCCACCAGTCAGGATTTCGGTGATTCGGACCACCGAAAACTCGTGCCGATATCCGCGCTTGCGACGCGAATTCTTGCGCCGGCGCTTCTTGAACGCGATCACCTTGTCGCCACGCGTGTGCTGGAGCACTTCGCCGGCAACGGTCGCGCCTGCGATTGTCGGGGTGCCGAGCTGCGGCGCGTCGCCGCCAAGCACGAGCACCTCGCCGAACTCCACGATCTCGCCCGGTTGGCCGTTGACCCGGTCGACCCGGATAACGTCCTCGGCGGCGACCCGGTACTGCTTGCCGCCCGTTTTGATGACTGCGAACATCTTTCGTCCTCGTGTTCGATCCCGGCCCTCGGATTGTTCCGGACCGGCTTCTTTCAGTCGGTTTGCTGTTTGTTTTTAAGGGCTTAGTGAGCCCTTGAAAAAGCACGCGGACCCAAAGGCCCGCGCGCCATGCTTATGGCGGGGAAAAGCGGGGCCTGTCAAGAAAACCCGACATCATTGGCACATAGCTACTCGTGCCGTGAAGGCACATAGCTGCTAGTGCCGTGAAGGCACATCGCTGCGCGTGCCGTGAAATAGCGTTAATGGCGGCGGGGGTCTTGCCCGCTCAGATCTCGCTCGTGTCCCGCTCAGGTCTCGCTCAAGCCCTGCCCGCTCAGGTCTCGCTTTTGGCCGGTGTTGAATTCGACCAGGACCCCGCATCACCTTCGTTGCCCGACTGGACGAGCCGGTAACCGACACCCAATTCGGTCACCAGTATTTTCGGAGTATCCGGATGCGGCTCGATCTTCTGGCGCAATTTGCGCACGAAGATGCGGAGATAGTGTGTGTCATGCACGTGGATGGAGCCCCAGACCTCTTTGAGCAGATGTTGGTGGGTCACCACGTTACCGGCGTGCTGAGCCAGCACCTGGAGCAGCCGATATTCTTTCGGTGTCAGAGTCAGCCGCTTGTCATTGAGCAGCACCGCGCGGGCGGCGAGATCGATCGTGAGGGGGCCGGCTTTGACGGTGGGCTCACCGGACACGGCGCGCATTTGCCGCCTGAGCGCCACCCGCACACGTGCGAGCAGTTCCGCCATGCCGAACGGCTTGACCACGTAGTCGTCCGCGCCGAGTTCGAGCAAATGGACTTTCTGTGCCTCGCTCGAGCGCACCGACAGCACAATAATCGGCACGCTCGACCAGGAGCGGATCCGCTCGACAACGTCAGCGCCATCCATGTCAGGCAGGCCAAGGTCGACGATCACCAGATCGATGGGACGCAATGTCGCCGAACGGATGGCTTCAGTGCCGGTGCCGGCTTCGTGGACGGCAAAGCCGTTGAGTTCAAAGCCAGTGCGCAAGAACCGGCGAATCTGAATCTCGTCGTCGACGACGAGAACGATGGGGGCGGGCTCACTCATCGGAATCGCTTTCCATTTGGGGGACGGCAGCTTGTGTCACTGGCAGTTCAATATCGACCGTCGTGCCAAGACCGGGGCCCTCGCTAACGGCGTTCACCTTTCCGCCGTTGGCGGCGATGAAGGCGTTGGCAATCCACAGCCCGAGCCCTGAGCCGCTGGTGGTTGCGGCATGTCGCTCACCACGCGCGAACCGATCCCAAATCTTTGATTTTTCTGCGGTGGTCAACCCGGCGCCCTGGTCGGTAACGCTGATAACCAGGCGACCGTCGTGCGCGCGAGCCGCAACGGCGATCGGCGAACCGGAGACGGAGTATTTCACCGCGTTGTCGAATATCTGAATCAGCGCCTGCTGCACCAGCACCGAATCAACATGGATTAAGGGCAGGTCCGGCGGCAAATCGACCTCCAGGCGCCGATCCGTAAGGCGATGACGGCAGCGTTCCACGGCCGAGTTGATGATATCGGCCGGGTCTGCCCATTCGTCGTGTGGCTTGACGCCATCACTGCTGATGCGCGTGGCATCGAGCAGATTCTGGATGTCGTTGTTGAGGCGCTCTGCTTCGTCGCGCACATCATGGACAAGTGCAGTCAGCTTCTTTTCTTTTTGCAATGCCGGGGCTGCGCTGAGCACCGTGGCGGCGCCAAGGATCGAAGCGAGCGGCGTGCGCAGCTCGTGGCTGACGGATCCGATCAGCGCCTCACGCAGTTGATCGGTCTGCGAACGCATGCGTGCTTCGCTGATAGCGTGAGCGACGCCGAGCCGTTCAAGCGTTGCGGTCGCGTCCGCGAGCACAGCATCAACGCGAATACGCAGCTCATCGGAGCGTTCCTTCGATTCATGGCCAAGATTGATCGCGATGACTCCGAATTCGAGGCTCTTCGGGGATACCGCGCGAACGAGCCAAATTTCACCGCTCGCAGCCGTCACCATTCCGGGGGTCGTGTCACGATGCCCCGACGCGACTTCCACGACCTCGGTGAGGACGGGCTCGGGCACAGTCACGCCCGCGCGCCTCCCATTGCTGTTCGACGCTTCGCGCGCACTGGCGAACAGCACAACATTGCGCTGCATGATGCTCGCGAGGTGGTCTTCGATGGCAGCGTGAATATCTGAGACATCGAACGCCACGGCCAGACGCCGCGAGAACGCATAGAGATCGCGGAGGTCGATCTCGCGCTGACGGGCCATCTCAAGCTGCCGCTTGAGACGGGTCGCGAGCTGGCTCACCGCGACCGCCACGAAAATAAACAGGGCCAGATCGAGGACTTCCTGCGGCTCTCTGATCCGGAAGCTGTAGAGCGGCGCATAGAAGAAGAACGCCGACGCGAGCACGCCGCAGATCGCGGCGACGACCGCCGGCACAATTCCCCAGCGCGTCGCGGCGATCACGACCGGAATCAGGAAAAGCACGGAACCGTGGGCGAGGCCAAACTCCCAGACCAGCGCGAACAACACTGCGGTCAGAATGGCAACCAGGCCGAGCGTCCAAAAGACGCCTGGTAATTCCTTGCGAATACGGTCCAGTCTCAGAGCGTTTTGCATCGCTTCGCCGGAGCGCGGCCAATTTCGTTGCAGATGCTGGAATATACGCTGCGCGACCCTTGTCTGTCTTGGCTCGCTTGGTTACATAGCGCCGTCTATTCGGGCCTTTTCAGGCCCGTCTGGCCTCCGGAGAGGTGGCTGAGTGGTTGAAAGCACCGCACTCGAAATGCGGCATACTCGCAAGGGTATCGGGGGTTCGAATCCCTCCCTCTCCGCCACCTTGCCTCGGAACCTACTCTCTAGCCGACAGAGGTGCGTACAAATTGCGCTGGATTAGCGCAGTGTCTCGAAAAAATCTCTGTACCTTGGCGGCCGAGTTTTCTTCACGCGGTGTTCTCTAGGGGCCATTTCTCTCTGGACCTCTGTACTTTGATCAATGAGTACGGATTTTTAGAGCCAACGTTTCCAGGCTCTTTGCGAGTCTCGAGGTGCCCAGAGTTCGAATTGCTCTTCCTTCACCAACCCCACTGCAAAACATTGTTCGGTGATGTCCGCTTTTGGGGGTAAAGCAGACATTGTGCGGACTTTTCGCCATGTCCGCTTTTGACCCAAAGCGGACATCGGACCACCGGTGCTGCTGTAGCCCGGCCACCTATGTGCGCGGGTTTTTTCTTATCATTTCGTGCATATATGTATCGTGCGTCGACGCCATGGGGCCGCATTTCTGCGCCGGTAGCAGCTTCAATCAACACCGCAATGAAACGGGTTCCGTCGGAACAGACCCGCCGCAAAGGAGATATTGTGACGAATTCAAAGGAAGCCCTGAAGAAGCAAGCAAATGCACGCTTCAAGAAAGACGAGCGAGTGAGAGAGGGCACGAAGGCAATGCTGGAATATGAGACCGAAGGTCGCGCAGTTCGCGAAAAAACTGCACGGTTAAGAGCGCTTCGATTGGACAAGGAGGCGGCGGATAAAAACGAAGGGGTCGCAGCGGACTCCGATCAGCCCTTGGTTGCCAGAAAAAAGGTGAACCATGGCTGATAGTAGCAAGAATACGCGAATGCAATCGCGGTTGGAGAAGGCTGCACGGGAAAGTCACAATGTCAGCGTGGACTACGAAGTCCAAGCAAAGATCATTCGAGAGAAGACCGCGCGACTGAAGGCTCTCCGGTTGGCTAAAGAAGCGGCCGAGAAGAAAAGCTTGGGCGCTTAAACTTACTGCCTCAACTATGCGTACATCCGCCTCGTGGCGACCGCCACCAGCGCCTTCTCATGCTGAATCAACTACCCGCATGACTCACCAGCGGCCTTCTTTGAGTCAACGCGGGCCATTCTGGAAGGCCACCGGACCCAAAAGACATGCAAAAAGACATTCAAGACGTCAGTGAAAAAGAACTTACGAAGCTCTATGCCGAATACCTGGCAACGCTTGGCCGTCCCGTGTCGGCTGTAGTTCATCGTCAGGGCCGCAACATTCCCGGTTGCGTCACGACTGAGGCTTCTGCGGCTTGGAAAGTCCGCTAGAGGCGCTGGAGCCAGCCTCGGCGCGTTGGGTCCGCTCGGCTAGCGCCGGAAGCGGAAGCAAGCCGCCTGATCAATTTGCTATGTGGCCGGGAAACCCTCGGCCGAATTGCTTGAGGGTTTGTTGTTGACGCAGATACTGCTCACGATGTCCGCTATTGGCACTAGCAGACATTTTGAGGCCAGCCGTCAATGTCCGCTATTGGGGGTAAAGCGGACATGCGCCCAACACCGAAGGGGCTGCCTGACTGCCGAATCTACCGCCTTGACAAAAATGGACGCATTGAGATTCCTGACGAAGTTATCTATTGCGGCACCGATCGGCACGCGATTGAGAACGCAAAACAGATGGTCGGCGGTCACGATATTGAGGTTAGACAGCGATCTCGGCGTGTCATCGAACTTAAAAAATTTTAGCCCCCAATCGGAGCCTCCCATTCATGCAACGAGAATTCTCGTTTTATTCCGAAAGAGTCGGGAAGCACCTATCCGGCATTTGGTCTGTGTTTGGGGGAAGGCTGACGGTTCTGGCGCCCGACGGGCGGCAGAAAACTATCCAATTAGGAAGCAGCACGCCGGAAACTTTGGCACGCATGGTTTTGATTGAGCTGGCAGGCCAGAGGCGGATTTAGCGGTCGCAGGAGGCGGATCCTGTTGAAGCCCATAGAGGAAGCGGAGCGGTGCTTCCAGCTTCCCGCGCACGTCCGCTTTTGGAGGAAGAACGGAGATGTGCGACTACGAAAGAGACCGAAGCGGGGTTAAGGGAA
>DATFVF010000079.1:0-2443 GCA_035260465.1 Pseudolabrys sp.
CGACGGAAGCCACAAAACCGTCGACCTTGCCGTCGGTCTGCTGCCAGATTTCCGGCGCGGTGGTCTCGATATGCGCCCCGCGGTTGGCGACATTGTCGAACTGGTTGGCCCAGATCGCGCCGTTGGAATCGGTCTTTGCCAGTTGCTCCGCAAGCCGGCCCGACAGCCTCACATAGTTGTTGGGGTTGGAGTAGGGCACCGCGGGCACTTCGATCAGCTGGGCGCCGCACAGCCGCAGCATGTCCTTCTTTTCCTGGCTCTGCGTGTTCGGGATCACGATCACGGTGCGGAAACCGAGCGCGTTGGCAACCAGCGCGAGCCCGATGCCGGTATTGCCGGCGGTGCCCTCGACGACCGCGCCGCCCGGCCACAGCTTGTGGCGCTTGATCGCGTCGCGGATGATGAACAGCGCCGCGCGATCCTTCACCGACTGGCCGGGGTTCATGAATTCGGCCTTGCCGAGAATGTTGCAACCGGTTTCTTCGGAAGCACGTTTCAGCTTGATGAGGGGCGTGTTGCCGATCGCTTCGACGACGTCATTATCGATGTTCATGGGCGGGAATCTTGCCAGTCAGCTGCCAAATCTCGCAACGACCCTAGAGCGCGCGTGGCAAAAGTGGAAGCCGGTTTTGCATCCAATTGGTGCAGTGCGAGCTAATTCACCTTCGCGAATACCACCTGGCGGACGTCAATATTTCCCGACAGGAATCCGGCCTCGCAATAAGCCAGGTAATATTCCCACAACCGCCGGAACCGGTCGTCGAAGCCTGACGGCATCAGGTTCGGCCAAGCCGCGCGGAAATTGCTTCGCCAGATGGCGAGCGTCTTGGCATAATCTTGCCCAAAGATACGTTCGCGAATGACGGGGACGCCGAACCGTTCGCCCAGCGCTTTCAGCACTTGGGGCGAGGGCAGCATGCCGCCGGGAAAAACGTAGCGCTGGATGAAATCGACCTCGCGCCGATAGGTCTGGAACAGGCTGTCCTGGATGGTGATGGCCTGGATGCCGACAAGCCCGCCGGGCAACAGGCGGTCGCGCAACTGTGAGAAATATTTCGGCCAGAACTGTTCGCCGACCGCCTCGATCATCTCGATCGAGGCGATCCGTTCATAGCGGTTACGCTCGTCGCGATAGTCCTGCAGCCGGATTTCGACCTGCTCGCCAAGGCCGGCATTCTGGATGCGTTTTTGCGCAAAGTCGCGCTGCTCCCGGCTGATGGTAAGCCCGACCACCTTGGTGCCGAAGGTTTTGGCGACGTATTCGGCAAAGCCGCCCCAGCCGCAGCCGATCTCCAGCAATTTCTGTCCCGGCTGCAGATCGATCGCTTCGGCGAGCCTGCGGTATTTGTTGTTCTGAGCCGCCGTCAGATCCGGCGTATCGTCCTCGAACAAGGCCGAGGAATGGGTCATGCTGGGATCGAGCCAGGCCGAATAGAACGCGTTGCCGATGTCGTAATGCGCATAGATATTGCGGCGCGCCTGCCGCCTGGTGTTGCGGTTGAACCAGTGCCGGACGACCTGGACGAAGCGCATCAATGGCTTGTCGCCGAGCATCTGCTGGATCAGGTCGTGATTGACGCAAAACAGATAGAGAAACTGCGTCAGGTCCGGCGTGTCCCATTCGCGGCGCAGATAGGCTTCGGCAATACCGATATCGCCACCGTGGAGAAGCCGCGACGCAAAGCCGTAATCATAAAGCTTCATGGCCGCCGACGGACCCGGTTCCCCGCCGCCCAGCCGCAGCGTGCGGCCGTCGGGCAGCATAACGTCGAGCGTGCCACGTCTGAGTCTTGAGCCGAACCTCAGCGCCAACCGAACCAGACGGGGCAAGTCGGAAAGCACCGTCTCCACATTGTCGGGGGTTACAGCAATCGGGTTCGGCATGGGCGGATCCGTCACTCTAAGCGCAATGACTATAATCGCCGCGTTTGCCGGTCGCCAAGCTGGCAGTGAGTGTCGAGCGCGGTGTTCGCAACTGCGGCATGTGGGCGTGGCACGAGGCGTGCGCCCTTGAGCCACAGCCGCAACGCTTCCCACTGGATCGCAGCGACGATTTTCAGCGTGACCAGCGGCAGCGCGAACAATGAACGTAATAGCGCCGCCGTGGTCAGGCTCTCGCGGCGGCCACTGAAGGTCGCGGCGAGCAGGGGGCCCTCGCGGTCGGTCTCCAGAATGCGGAGTTTTATGCGCTCTCCCGGCAGCGAGACGCGAAAATGATAGCGCATCGTCATCTCGATGAAGGGCGAGACGTAAAACAGTTTTGCCTGCTGTTGCCGAACTCCGGCTTCGCTGAGCTCGCCCGGCTGCACGGGAAGTACGTAGGAGTGGATGTCTCCAAATGTGTTGCGAACCTCATAGATGACCAAGGCGAGTTCGCCGTCGACGCGATGGCAGAAGTAAACCGACAACGGATTGAAGGTGAAACCGAACAGGCGGGGATAAC
>DATFVF010000080.1:0-3940 GCA_035260465.1 Pseudolabrys sp.
TAGCCCGGATGCACGGCTTCGGCGCCGCTCTGCTTGCAGGCGGCAATAATCTTGTCGATGACCAGATAACTTTCAGCCGCTGGCGCGGGTCCGATGGCGATTGCGGTATCTGCCATGGCGACGTGCAGCGCGTCCCTATCCACATCCGAATAGACGGCGACCGTTTCGATCCCTAGTTTGCGTGCGGTCTTGATGACCCGGCAGGCGATTTCGCCGCGATTTGCGATCAGGATACGCTTAAACATGCCGTGTCAGTGGCCCCAAGTGCCGGCCTTTTTTGGCTTGCGACGTTATCGAAGTCGCGTGGAGGATAAAGGCCGCGGATAACCGGCGAATGTTACAATACTGTCTTATAGCGAGCGTATCTACCGCGACGTGACAAATAAAAAAATGGGGAGATATGACATGCCCTTCCAGTCAAAAGCTCTGCCTTTCGCCGCGTGCGCCGCTATATTGCTTCATGTCGCGTCCGCCGATGCGCAAAACCAGCGCAATTTAATTTTGTTCGTGCCTGACGGGCTGCGGGCCTTGTCTGTCACGCCAGAGACCGCGCCGACGATGGCAGCAGTGCGCGATAAAGGGGTGAATTTCACAAATCCGCATTCTCTGTTTCCGACCTTCACAATGGCAAATGCGTCAGGCATGTCGACCGGCCATTTTCTTGGCGATACCGGCGTGTTCAGCAATACTATATATGTCAGCTTTCCAATCACGCACGCCGCCAATAGCGTGACGCCATTCATCGAAAACGACTCTGTGCTGGGCGATATCGACGATCACTTTTCCGGCAATTTCGTCGACGAGGACGCCATCTTGTTCGCCGCGCGCCATCAGGGCTTCAGCACGGCTGCGATCGGAAAAGTCGGACCGACCATGATGTTCGATCACACCGATCGCAAAGGCGAAAATACGATCATCGTCGATGATGCAACCGGTAGCGCGCAAGGTGTGCCGCTGTCGCCCTCAATGCAAGAAGCACTGAAGTTGGCCAGTCTGCCGCTTGCCGCCCCGACACGCGGCGCCAATGGCACGGCGGGCGATGGCAAGAAGCCGGGCACGCTCGTCGCCAACGTCGAACAGCAGAAATATTTCGCCGACGTTGCTGCAAAGGTAGTGCTGCCGACGTTCAGGGCGCGTAATAAACCATTTGTGCTGGTGTTCTGGTCGCGTGACCCGGATGGCACGCAACATAACCAAGGCGATAGCTTGTTGAAGGTGGAGCCTGGCATCAATGGGCCGACTTCGCTTGCTGCAATTAAAAATGCGGATGATAACCTGGCGGAGTTGCGCGCCGCGCTTGAGGAGCTTGGTCTCGCCGCAAACACGGACATCATCGTTGCCGCGGATCATGGCTTCTCCACGATTTCGAAAGAAAGCAAAACCAGTCCTGCCGCGCAGGCGAACTACGCCGACGTCCCGGAGGGCTTGCTGCCGCCTGGTTTCGTCGCGATCGATCTCGCTAAAGCGCTGGCTTTGCCCCTCCAAGATCCGGACGACAAGAACGCCCCAGTCGCGGCCGGCAAATATCCAAAGCGCGGCAATGGTCTGATCGGCGCCGACCTTACGAAGCCCGACGTCGTCGTTGCCTCCAATGGCGGCTCGGACCTTGTCTATGTCCCAGGCAAGGATCGTACGCTCGCCGCAAAGGTCGTTTCGGCCTTACTAGCCCAGGACTACGTCAGCGGGCTGTTCGTTGACGACGAGCTCGGCACGTTCCCAGGCACCCTGCCGCTGTCGGCGATAAATCTGAGAGGCTCGTCGGTGACGCCACGACCATCGATCGTGATCAATTTCCGCTCCTATTCGACCGGATGTGAAAAACCAGTGATGTGTGCGGTCAGTATCGCGGATACCGGTCTTCAACAGGGCCAAGGCATGCATGGTAGTTTCAACCGCGCCGATACCATGAATTTCATGGCGGCGGTCGGCCCTGACTTTAAATCCAGTTTCGTCAGCGGGACACCTGTTAGCAACGCCGATATTGGCAAAACGATCGCCCATGTGCTCGGACTTAAAATTCCATTCCACGGCGCCCTTATGGGCCGGATCGTCGAGGAAGCCCTGCCGGGCGGCTCAATTCCTGCGGTTGAGCGATTCGTTGAGCATGCCACGCCAGGCGAAGATGGGCTCGCGACCATCCTCGTCGGGCAACGTATTGGCGCGGCGCGATATTTTGACGCGGCGGGCTTTTCCGGTCGTACAGTCGGAATGGATGAGCGCAAAGCCGCGAGTCGCTGACGGCCGTCTAGCCAGGTGGAACAGCTATTCCACTTTGCGGCCTCACATCAAAACTTTGTTCTCCGACGTGTGCAGTCCGCGGCGGGGCAATTCTCTTTGCCCGTGTCCCTATTCCACGCCAGCGGAGACGCCTATATTAGAGGGCGAGCGCGTAACTTTTTGAGTGGAGGTTGATCATGACATTGGCGATTGGCGACATCGCACCCGATTTCGAAGCCGAAACGACCGAAGGCAAAATCCGTTTTCACGACTGGCTGGGTAACTCTTGGGGTGTGTTGTTTTCACATCCGAAAGATTTCACGCCCGTTTGCACCACCGAACTCGGCACGATGGCCCGGCTAAAGCCCGAATTCGACAAGCGAAACACAAAGATCATCGGCCTGTCCGTGGATCCGGTCGAAAACCACAAAAAATGGTCGGCCGACATCAAAGATGTGGTCGGCTTCGCGCCAAACTATCCAATGATTGGCGATACCGATCTGAAGATTTCCAAAGCATATGGCATGCTTCCTGCGGCAACCTCAGGTTCATCCGAAGGGCGTACCGCAGCCGACAATCAAACCGTGCGCAATGTCTTCATCGTGGGCCCTGACAAAAAAATAAAGCTCATTCTGGTGTATCCGATGACGACCGGCCGCAATTTCGACGAGGTACTCCGAGTCATCGACTCGTTGCAAATGACGGCGAAACACCGCGTGGCCACGCCCGCGAACTGGAAACAGGGCGAAGACGTGATTATCGCAGGCTCGGTCACCGACGACGAAGCCAAGAAGATCTGGCCGCAAGGCTTCAAGGCACCCCGACCGTACATCCGTATCGTGCCGCAGCCCCAAAGTTAGCACTCAAGAGATTGCGTATAGAGGGCGCGGACGATAAGTTCCGCGCCCTTATCATTTCTGGCGATGCTGAAGCTCGGATTTTTAAAGCCGATTTTCGCGCTCGCCGCGCAACGGCTGGAGCATTTAAAATGAACGATGCGGCTAACAAGCAACCGCCCTTTGCCGAATTTCTCGGCATCAATATCACCCACGTGTCACCCGAACGTGTCACCGCAGAGCTGCCGGTGCGCGAGGAGCTCAACAACCGCTTCGGCATCATGCATGGCGGTGCCATTATGGCGCTAGCAGATAATCTCGGCGGTACCGCCACCACCGCAAATCTGAAAGACGGTCAATCCACCACCACGATCGAGAGCAAGACCAATTTTTTTGCTGCGGTGCCAATTGGCGACGTCGCGAAAGCGGAATGCACGCCACTTCATCGCGGCCGCACCACCATGGTCTGGCAGACACGTATCACCCGCGGCGACGGCAAGCTATGCGCCTTGGTCACGCAGACACAACTCGTCCTTAGCCGGGAAAGATAGCAGTCAGGCTGCCCGAGGCCGCGCCGCACCGCGATTTGCGAGCACCACCCCGCCCGCGCAAAGGATCATGCCGGCGATCGAGACGGCATCGAGTCGCTCACCAAAGAGAGCGAAAGCGAACAGGGCCGTCACTGCTGGCACCAAATAGAACAGGCTGGAAAATCCCGTCGCCGCGGAGCGGCGGATCAACCAATACATAAGTCCGATTGCCGCAATCGAGAGCACCAGCACCAACCAAGCGAGGGCAAAGATCAGTTCGGCGCTCCAATGGATTTCGCGGGTCTCGAAGCCGAAAGCGCCCAGCGTAAACAGCACGCCCGCACCGGCATATTGAAC
>DATFVF010000081.1:0-6954 GCA_035260465.1 Pseudolabrys sp.
CGCCCGCGCCAGCGTCACCGCCGGATTTGCAAATGATGTCGACGCGGTGAACCAATAAGCCGCCGTGATATAGAGACCGACCGCGTAGGCCACCGCGCCTGGCGCCCGCGCGACGCATCCGAAAATCGTCAACAACAAACCGAACGTCGCAACGCCTTCGGCGAGCCATTGGCCCGTCAAGCGATATTTCAATTATGACTGAAATATCGACGTCTCTAGGCCCCAATGCTGTGCTCGCTAGGCCGAAGCGTCGGCGGGCCAGATGGCCGTTGCGGGCCATCCGCCAATTCTCTCTAATGTCGCGAAGGGCACTCAGCGCAATAAAAAAACAGGGAGCGGAGCACATGCACGCCCATCTTGGGAATTCGAGGTTCATTGGCCTGGCGGCGCTCGCCGCACTCGCCACGACACTTGCTTGCACGGTGCCCGGGCCAGCTGCCGCCGAAGACTATCCGTCCCGCACCATCTCGCTGGTCGTGGCTTTCCCAGCCGGCGGCGGTGTCGACACCGTCGGTCGCGTCGTTGCGCAAAAACTTACCGATGCGCTTGGCCAGCAGGTGATCGTCGTCAATCGTCCGGGCGCCGGCTCGGTGATCGGCACGCGCGACGTCGCCAGGGCGACGCCGGACGGCTACACGCTGCTTTTGCTGGTAACCGGTGCGGGGCTTCCGGAAAATCCCGGCTACGACATGGCGAAGGACTTCGCCCCGATCGGTCTCGTCGCTTCGGTGCCGATCGTGATTATGGCCAACCCTTCCGTGCCCGCGAAATCGTTGTCTGAAGTCATCGCGCTCGCGAAAAAAGACGGCGACAAGGTCACGGTCGGGACGCCGCCGGCGCCGACGTTGAATTATTTCGGTGCCGAGCAATTCAAGGCGATGACCGGCACCAATATCACGATCGTCACTTATAAAGGCACCGGGCCGCTCACTAACGATCTTGTCGGCGGCCACGTCATGATCGCGTTCAACACGCTGCCGCCCGCGATCGGCAATATCCAGGCAGGCACGCTGCGTGCCATTGCCGTCGGCTCACCGACCCGCATGGCTGCGATTCCGAATGTTCCAACCATCGCCGAGTCCGGCCTTCCGGGCCTCGAGATCGTGCAGTATTACGGGCTGGTCGCGCCCGCCGGCACGCCGCAGCCGATCATCGACCGCCTGAACCAGGAATTACGCAAGATCGTAACGTCGGATGACATGAAGAAGCGGCTGCTCGACGCCGGCGGCGATCCGCTCGCCAGCACGCCCGCAGAGTATGCGCAGAACATCCAGCGTGAAGAAGGCAAGTGGCTGACGGTGATCAAGAAGCTCGGGCTCGTGATCAATAACTAGCGCGTCAAAATCCCGCAGCCAGCGAGCCGCGGGTGCGCCTGTCGGCGGCGCCGATGTAACCGTCTGCGGTGACTTCAATGGAATTTGTCGACGAAAAGGATTGCGTCGGCGTAATTTTGTGGCCGCGCTTTTCCAATGCCTCGAGGACATCCGGGGAAAAACCCGGCTCGGCATAGACGTCTTCGGGTTGCCATTGCTGGTGAAGGCGGGGCGCGCTCACCGCTTCGCCGATTGGCATGTGAAAATCGATCGCATTAACGACCACCTGTAAGACCGCACTGATAATGCGGCTGCCGCCGGGCGAGCCTGTAATCAGAAACGGCTTGCCGTCTTTGAGCACGATGGTCGGCGTCATCGACGACAACGGTCGCTTGCCAGGGCCGGGCAGATTGGCGTTGTAGCCCACCAGGCCATACGCATTCGCTGTGCCGGGCTTGGACGTGAAATCATCGAGCTCGTTGTTCAGGAGCACGCCGGTTCCGTCGGCGACGAGGCCGAGCCCGTACGAGAAATTTAGCGTGTAGGTGTTCGACACCGCATTGCCGTCGCGATCGATAACAGAAAAATGCGTCGTGTTTCGGCCTTCGAAATCGGCCGGCGCGCCCGCGCGAACATCGGATGCAGGCGTAGCCTTTTCGCCAATCCCGGCACCCAACGATTTCGCGTACGTCTTTGAGATCAAGCCGTCTAAAGGGATCTTGACCGCGTCGGGATCTCCCATAAACACAGCGCGATCGGCATAGGCGCGCTTCATCGATTCGATCATCACGTGAAGCTGCTTCTCGCGACTCAATTTGGCGAGGTCGTATCCTTCGAGGATGTTGAGCATCTCAATCAAATGAACACCGCCAGACGATGGCGGCGGCACGGAAACGACATCGTAGCCGCGATAACTCCCGCGTACGACGGCGCGCTCGACAGCGCGATAGTTTGCAAGATCGTCCTTGCTCATGATTCCGCCGGCTTTGACGACAGCGCTGGCGATCTGCGCCGCGGTGCGCCCCTCGTAAAAAGCGCGCGGTCCATCTTTCGCAATCCCACGCAGGGTGTCGGCTAGATCGAATTGCGTCAGACGCTCGCCTTCGCGCAAAGGCTCGGCGCCGTTGAGAAAGATTGCCGCCGAAGCCGGCCATCGCGCGAGCCGCTCACGCGCGCCCGGCAGCGAATCCGCGGTGTCGTCCTCGACCAGAAATCCGTTTTGCGCCAGATAGATCGCCGGCGCGAGCAAATCGGCGAGCGTGAACTTTCCCGAACCGTATTTTTCAAGCGCCAGCGCGAGGCCCGCCACGGTTCCCGGCACGCCGACCGAAAGTGCGCTGTCGCGCGATTTTGCCGGGTCGGCATTGCCCTCTGAATCGAGAAACATGGTGGCGGTCGCCGCCGCCGGCGCGGTTTCGCGATAGTCGATCGCGAGATCGCGTCCCCCTTTGGCGAGATGGACCACCATGAAGCCGCCGCCACCGATATTGCCGGCACGTGGATACGTGACCGCAAGTGCGAAGCCGACCGCGACCGCCGCATCAACCGCGTTGCCACCGCGATCGAGAATTTCAATGCCGATGCGAGCGGCGTGCTGCTCTTGCGCGACCACCACGCCATTGTGCGCGTGAATCGTCTGCGCCGGAGCCATTGCCGGCGTGCGCGCGACCGGCGCGACTTGCGCCGACGCGGTGGCCGCAAAGATAAAAGCAACGAATGTTAAAAAAGCGCGAGCCATCAACTTTTTTCCGCTCGTCCCCGCGTAAGCGGGGATCCAGTTGCGTCTAGCACGGACTTTGTGGCTTTAGCTGGGTTCCGCTTCCGCGGGAATGAGCGGACAGAGGAGTCTCAGCGCGGGAGAACGTTTACCGCGCCTGGCCGTGATAGGCCGTATTCGGCCGCATGTCGGTGGCCGAAGCCACGCGGTTCGACATATTGAAGAAGCCGGCCACGGCCGAAATATCCCAGATGTCGCGATCGCCAAAGCCCACTCGGCGTAGCCGTTCGCGATCACCTTCTTCAACGCTCCAGGGTGAAGCGGTAAGCCTGACGGCAAAGTCGAGCATGGCGCGCTGGCGTTTGTTCAGCCGTGCGACGCGATAGTTCATGACAAGATGCTCGCCGAGGAGCGGATTGCCGGAATATTGCCGCACCGCTGCACCGTGTGCGGTCAGGCAATAGTAACAGCGGTTTTGCGAGGATACGACCACCGCGATCATTTCGCGCTCGAGCTTGGAAAGCCCGGACTCGCCCAGCATGAGGTCGTTATACATAGCGACGAATGTTTCGAGCTTCGTCATATCGAAGGCGTAGGCGATCAGGACGTTCGGGACGAAACCGAGCTTGTCCTGACATTTCTTGAAATAGGCTGCCATCGCCGGCGAGAGCTTGGCACTTTCAAGGTTGAGCCCGGTTACGGGCACATCGTCCGCAACCGCCGAAGCCGGTTTGAGCGGGATGGGTTTCGTCGCTGCCTTGGCCCCGAACGGCTTTGGGGCACTGGCCTTGGCCGCCGGCGCCTTTGTGGGCGCGGCTTTGCCTCCCTTGATGGAGTGCAGCAACGGCTTGCCTTTATTCGCTTTTGCAACGGCCGCCTTACCGGCGGCCTTGGCTGATTTATCGGCCTTGGGCATTTCCCCGTCCCTTGTTCGATGCTGACCCCGCGTCAGACTACATTGTTATGCGCGCGCGCGATACGAGCGGCCGGTCACCCTTTCGCTTTTCGTTTCAGAGGGTTAAGGCGGCAGAACACGCCTGTTTTGGCTGCCCGTCACCGGCGCGTCACCAAATGGTGTGTTGCTCTCGACGCGACTGTGCAGAACGTGAAAACTCCAAATTCGCCTCGACCGATTCCCTCTCGCGCAGATCCCGAAAAGGGGGAACCGGTTTTCGGAAAAAGACCAGGCGCAAACGCCGAGTGCACGAGGTTCCATGGCCGTCGAGCTTCCTGGCAGCGGAGAGGATGACGCCGCCCGCATCGTGATCGAGCAGGCAGGTACATCGCTTGGCCGGCGGCGTCGCGATATCCCGGCAACATTCATTGCGCGGCTCTACGGCCGTGCTGTGCCTGAGGACGTCGTGTGCTATGGCGCGGAGGACCTCTCTGCGTTGGCAGAGCGCGCCTATGATTTTATCGCCGACCGCGCGCCGGGCGCCCCGAAGATTCGTTGCGAGACTGTGCCACTCGCTGCATCGGCCGATCGTAAAGCCGTTACGGTCGTCGAAATTGTCAATGACGACATGCCGTTCCTCGTCGATTCGGTGATGGGTGAAATCGCCGATCGCCGTCTTGATGTGCGCCTCGTTGCGCACCCTATGTTTGGCGTACGGCGCAAGGGCAGCAAACTGGTTGCGCTTGGCGCGCCGGACCGTGCTGACAGCAAACGCGAGAGCTTTATCCATATTCATCTCGCCCCAATGGGGGACGCCGCGCGCGACGAATTGATGCGCGCGCTGGAAATGGTGCTCGGCGAGGTGCGGTTGGCTGTGCAGGATTGGCGCGCCATGCTCGATCGCGTCAACGCGATTGTCATGGACCTGAAGACGAATCCGCCGCCGCTCCGCGTCGATGAGATCGCGGAAGCAATTCAGTTCCTGCAGTGGCTGTTGGCCGACAATTTCACCTTCCTCGGTGTGCGCGACTACAGGGTCGAGGGCCAGGGGCTTGAGCCGAATTTCGATAGCGCACTCGGCATTATGCGTTCGCAGGAATTGCGCGTGCTCAGACGCGGCGCAGAGCTTTTGGAGATTACGCCGGAGATCATGGCGTTCCTGAAGGAGCCGCGCGCGCTGATTATTGCGAAGGCCAACATCCGCGCGCGCGTGCACCGTCGGGTGTATCTCGACTATATCGGAGTGAAACGCTTCGATGCGTCGGGCAATCTTGTCGGCGAACACCGCATCATCGGGTTGTTCACCTCCACCGCCTACACGCGCGCCGCCCACAGCATTCCCTACCTGCGGCGGAAAATAGCCGCGGTGGAGGAACGCGCGGGGTTCGACCCGGGCAGCCATTCGGGCAAGGCGCTGGCGAATGTGCTCGAGCACTATCCGCGCGATGAATTGTTCCAGATCGAAGAGGATACCCTTTACAGCTTTGCGCTGGCGATCTTGCAGCTCGATGAGCGTCCGCGCGTGCGCGTCCTCGCCCGGCGCGATCGATTTGACCGTTTCGTCTCGGTGCTCGTGTTCGTACCGCGCGAACGCTACGATAGCGACATCCGCGCAAAGATCGGTTCCTACCTCGCGAGAGCTTTCATCGGGCGGGTCTCGGCTTTCTATCCGTTTTTTCCGGACGAAGGGCCGCTGGTGCGCGTGCACTTCATCATCGGCCGTTCGGGCGGGCCGGCGCCTGCGGTGGAACGCGCTACCCTCGAACACGAAGTTGCGGCCATCATTCGCACCTGGACCGACGGCCTTACCCAGGCACTGGCCCTGGTCAACCCGCCGGATAAGGCGCGTGACTTGTTCAATCGCTTTCGTGACGCATTTTCGGAAGGGTTCCACGAAGCCTACGCGCCGACAGTCGCAGCGATCGATATCCGCGTCATCGAGGGCCTTTCCGAACAACGTCCGCTTGGCGTCGATTTTCATCACCGGCTCGAAGAAGAGCAGCGCACCGTAGGTTTGAAAGTGTGGAGTTTTGCGCGCCCGTTGCCGCTCTCGGAGCGCGTGCCGGTGCTGGAAAACATGGGCTTCCGCGTGGTGGATGAGCGCACTTATCGCGTCGAACCGAAAGGCAGCGCCGGCGTCTGGTTCCACGACATGCTGCTGGAGCGCGCCGACGGCGGAAAGATCGATCTTGATCCCGGGAAGGCACGGCTTGAATCGGCCTTCCTGATGATCATGCGCGGGCTGGCCGAGAATGACGGTTACAACGCGCTCACGCTACGCGGCGGCCTGGCTTGGCGCGACGTAGCGTTAATCCGTGCTCTGTCGCGGTTTCTGCGGCAAATCCGCGTGCCATTTTCGCAAGACTACATGTGGGCGACGCTCGTCAAGCATGCCGGCATTACAGCGAACATTATCGAATTGTTTCACTCCCGGTTTGATCCGCGAGCGGCGTCTGACAGTAACGAAATGCAAGGCGCGATTGTCTCGCACGTCGAAGAGGAGCTGCAAAAGGTCGAGAGTCTCGATGAGGATCGGATTTTGCGCCGGTTCGTTAATGCAGTGCAGTCGGCGATCCGCACCAATTTCTACCAGACCGATCAGGCTGGCCACACGAAGCCTCTGATTTCAATCAAGTTCGAAAGTCGCAAGCTCACCGATTTGCCACTGCCGCGCCCGCTTTACGAGATCTTCGTCTATTCGCCGCGCGTCGAAGGCGTGCACATGCGCTTCGGGAAAGTTGCGCGCGGCGGCATTCGTTGGTCTGACCGGCCGCAAGATTTTCGCACCGAAGTCCTCGGGCTGGTGAAGGCGCAGCAGGTCAAGAACGCCGTGATCGTGCCGGTCGGCGCCAAAGGCGGTTTCGTGCCGAAATTGATGCCGAAGGGTGCGGCCCGCGATGTCGTGCAGGCTGAAGGTGTCGCGACTTATAAATTGTTCATTTCAACCCTGCTCGATATCACCGACAATTTCGCTCCGGGCGGCGCGATCATTCCGCCCGCAAGCGTGGTTCGTCACGAAGGGAACGATC
>DATFVF010000082.1:0-5307 GCA_035260465.1 Pseudolabrys sp.
ACACGTGTGTTCGGCTTGATCAATTTTGCGATGCCGGCGCCGATCATTGGATCGTAATAGGTTGTTTCGACGCCCAAACGTTTGAACACCCCGTTGCAGAAATTGCGGGTGGGTCGGTAGACGCTGTCGGTGACCAGAACATGATCGCCCGCGCCCGCAACCGCAAGCAACGCGGCCGAAATTGCGGCCAAACCGGACGGCAGGAGCGCTACCCCCGCGCAACCCTCGCCATCGATTTCGCGGAGCGCATTTTCCAGCGCTTCCGAGGTAGGCGTGCCGCGGCGGCCATAACTGTAGCGGCTGCGATGGGCGACCTGATCGTCGGCAGTGGGATAGAGCAGTGTCGAGGCGTGATAGACGGGCGGATTGACGAAACCATGATAGGCCTGCGGGTCGCGGCCGGACGTGACCAGCCGCGTATTGGGCTTGATCGGGGCTTTGATTTTCTTCGTCATACGACCTGGGTGGGGTGTAATACCGCGCGGCAGACATATACGTCCGCATATTCCGCGAGCGTCAACCCCTTGACCCGGCAAGCTGATCGTTCTGAGATGCCCGAAGTTGAGGGGCCATCGACAGCGGGTCAAAATCAGACAATTGTCACCGCTGGACTAAAGTTCGGCGCCGGTATGCTTGGGGGGTGTCACGCAGAACCGAGCATCCGTCCAGTATTGAAGGAACCGCCACATGAAGCGATTTGCCGCTATTCTTACATTAATCCTCGCCGTCGCCGCGCAGGGCGCATCCGCTCAAACGCTGAAGGCCGTGAAGGATCGCGGGATGCTGAATTGCGGTTCCAACGGAACGCTCGCCGGCTTCGGGCTTCCTGATGCGCAGGGGAATTGGACCGGTCTCGACGTCGATTTTTGCCGGGCGGTCGCCGCGGCGGTTTTAGGCGACGCCACTAAAGTAAAGTTCGTACCGTTGTCGACCAAGGACCGCTTCACGGCCTTGCAGTCGGGTGAAGTGGACGTGCTGGCGCGCAACACGACGTGGACGTCGTCGCGCGATACCTCGCTCGGCCTCAACTTCACTGGCGTCAATTACTATGATGGCCAAGGCTTCATGGTGCGCAAGGCGCTCAAGGTAAACTCGGCGCTCGAACTGAATGGCGCGGCAGTGTGTGTGCAGCAAGGCACGACCACCGAGCTCAACCTCGCGGATTATTTTGGCGCCAACAAGATGCAGCTCAAGACCGTCACCTTCGCCACCTCCAACGAGGCGGTGAAAGCTTACGACGCCGGCCGCTGCGACGCCTACACCACCGACGCTTCTGCTCTTTATGCGGAGAGGTTGCGCGTCGCCAATCCGAGTGATCACGTGATTTTGCCTGAAATTATCTCGAAAGAACCACTTGGTCCGGTGGTGCGTCACGGCGATGACCAATGGTTCGACATCGTAAAGTGGACATTGTTCGCGATGTTCGATGCGGAAGAACTCAATATTTCTTCGAAGAATCTTGATGAAGCGATGAACTCGACCAATCCGGAGATCAAGCGTTTCGTGGGCACAGAAGGCAACTACGGCGAACAGCTCGGACTGAACAAGGATTGGGCGGTGCGTATCGTCAAGCTCGTCGGAAACTATGGTGAGTCGTTCGAACGAAATATTGGTCAGGGTTCACCGCTGAAAATAGAGCGCGGCTTGAATAAATTGTGGAATAAAGGCGGCATTCAGTACGCGCCGCCGATCCGCTGACCTGGGGGCTTAGGCGGGGAGCCGCGGCCGTCAATCCCGCGGTGCTTCGGTCAGAAGGAGCTGTCGACGCCTCGAGCCCGACGAGGGGTGCATGTCGAGTGAGCTTTCGGCGCCGGCGCGGTCGGCGCAGGTCGTGTTCTATAACGACCCCAAGGTCCGCAGCATTGCCTATCAACTCGCCCTCTGCGCGGTGGTCGGCTTTCTCGTCTATGGCGCGGCCAGAAATGCGATCGATAATCTCGCCCGCGCCAATATCGCATCCGGATTCGGGTTCTGGAATACCACTGCCGGCTTCGACATCAGCCAGACTCTGATCGAGTATTCGGCGCGCGGCTCCACTTACGGCCGTGCATTCTGGGTTGGCCTGCTTAACACATTGCTGGTTGCCGGAGTTGGCATCGTCATTGCCACCATTCTCGGCTTTGTCATCGGCATATCGCGACTTTCGCGCAATTGGTTGCTGGCGAAAGTTGCTGGCGGCTATGTCGAGACCATCCGCAACCTTCCACTGCTCTTGCAATTATTGTTTTGGTATAACGCCGTGCTCAAGGCGCTGCCGGATATTCGTGAAAGCATCGTCATTGGCGGCGGGGTCTTTCTCAACAATCGCGGCCTCTTTTTGCCGGAGCCGATATTTAAAAGCGGTTTCGGCGCGGTGCTGATTGCTTTGCTCGCCGGCATCGTTGGCGCCGTGGCGTTTTATGTGTGGGCCCGCAAGCGGCAGGAGCGGACCGGACAGCAAGCACCGGTTTTGCGGGTCGGGCTCGCGCTGGTTTTCGGCTTACCGCTTGGCGCATTCATCCTTGGCGGATTTCCGCTGAGCTTCGAATTTCCGCACGCAGGCCGCTTCAACGTGACCGGCGGCCTCGAGGTGCTGCCTGAATTCGCGGCGTTGCTGTTTGGCCTGTCGATCTACACGGCGGCATTCATTGCCGAAGTGGTGCGCGCGGGAATTCTGGCCGTGTCGCGTGGACAAACCGAAGCGGCGTATTCGCTCGGGTTACGCCCACGGCTGACATTGCGGTTGATTGTCATACCGCAGGCCATGCGGGTGATCATTCCGCCGCTGACGAGCCAATATCTCAATCTCACCAAGAATTCTTCGCTGGCGGTAGCGATCGGTTATCCCGATCTCGTGCAGGTTTTTACCGGCACTGTGCTTAATCAGACCGGCCAGGCGGTCGAAGTCGTCGCGATCACCATGCTGGTCTATCTCGTCATCAGTCTTGTCACGTCGCTGCTGATGAATCTCTACAACAGCCGAATGGCTTTGGTGGAGCGATAGCGCGCCCATGACAATGGCCGAAGGCGATCTTGCGATGACCGAAATTGCGTTCGTGCGCAGCGCCACCATCGCGCAGCGGCCGCCACCTGCATCGATGACAGGCGTAATCGGCTGGCTGCGGCAAAACCTTTTGTCTACCCCGTTCAATATCGCGCTCACGGTGGTGCTCGTCCTTCTTTTCGCCTGGGTCGTTCCGGAGCTGGTCAAATTTCTGTTGATTGACGCAGTATGGAGCGGCAGTGACCGTGACGCTTGCCTTGAGTCCGTTCAGCATCGCGACATTGGCGCGTGTTGGCCGTTCGTGTGGGAACGGCTGCCTTATTTCATCTACGGCTCTTATCCCATTCCGCAGCGCTGGCGAGTGGATATCTTCTTCGCGATGCTGGCGGTCGGCGTCATTTGGCTGTTGTGGCTCAACGCACCACGGCGTGATCTCGGCACCATCTATTTTTTCGTTATATTGCCGGTTTCTTCATTCGTCCTGCTCACCGGCTGGTCGGCGATCGGTTTGCAGCCGGTGGATACAGTGCTGTGGGGCGGGGTGCTCGTGACGATCGTTGTCGCCTCCGTCGGCATCGTATTTTCGCTGCCGCTCGGAGTTCTTCTTGCGCTTGGCCGGCGCTCGAGAATGCCGGCCGTGCGATCGCTCTCCATCATCTTCATCGAGTTCGTGCGCGGCGTGCCGCTGGTGACCGTGCTGTTTATGGCGGGCGTGATGCTGCCGTTGTTCGTGCCGGAGCAGTATTCGCCGGATAAATTGGTACGCGCGCTTGTCGGCATCGCTATGTTTGCATCCGCCTATATGGCGGAAGTCGTGCGCGCCGGTTTGCAGGCTGTCCCCAGGGGCCAGTACGAAGGGGCCATGGCGGTGGGCTTGCGGTACTCGCAAATGATGCGGCTGATCATTCTGCCGCAGGCCCTGAAGATAACGATACCGAACATCGTGAACACATATATTGGCCTGTTCAAGGATACGACGCTCGTGTTCATTGTCGGGATCTTCGATCTGCTGCGCACGATCGAGGTATCCCGGATCGACCCAAAATGGGCAACGCCGGTTACCAGCACGACCGGCTACGCGGTTGCGGCAATCTTCTACCTGATCTTCTGTTATGGCATGTCGCGTTATGCGCGCGCGATGGAAGCCCGGCTTGCCAAAAGTGACCGACGATAAGGGAAATCCATGAACGTCGCGGGAGACCACGGATCGTTGCTAAAGCCGGCCAAGCTCAACACGGCGGTTGCCGTTGAGCTCGACGACGTGAACAAGTGGTACGGCGACTTTCACGTGTTGCGCGATATCAATCTCAAAGTCATGGGCCGCGAGCGTATTGTTATTTGCGGGCCGTCGGGGTCCGGCAAATCGACCATGATCCGCTGCATCAACCGCCTGGAAGAGCATCAATCGGGACATATTCTCGTTGACGGCGTGGAATTGACAGCGGACCTGAAAAAAATCGACGAGGTGCGGCGCGAGGTTGGAATGGTGTTCCAGCACTTCAATCTGTTTCCGCATCTAACGGTCTTGGATAACTGTACATTGGCGCTGATCTGGGTGCGCAAGATGCCGAAGAAGCATGCCGAGGAGGTGGCGCTACACTATCTCCAGCGTGTGAAGATTCCCGAGCAAGCCAACAAATATCCCGGACAATTGTCTGGCGGTCAGCAACAACGGGTCGCCATTGCACGCGCCCTATGCATGAATCCGAAGATCATGTTGTTCGATGAACCGACGTCCGCGCTCGATCCCGAGATGGTCAAGGAAGTGCTCGATACCATGGTAGAACTTGCTGAAGATGGCATGACAATGCTGGTCGTCACCCACGAAATGGGCTTTGCCCGCCAGGTGGCGAACCGCATTGTGTTCATGGACGAGGGGCAAATTATCGAGGCCAATGTGCCGGAAGAATTCTTCGCGCACCCCAGACACGAGCGCACAAAGCTGTTCCTTAGTCAGATTTTGCGATGACAATTCCCGGCATCGGCGGCGAAAGATCGCAGTCAGTCTTTCGCGACAGGAAGGTCGGGGCGCGCTCCCCATTCTGACCAGGAGCCGTCATAGACGCGCACCGGCGATTTGCCGAGCGCATCAAGGCCAAGGGCAAGAATCACCGCGGAGACGCCGGAGCCGCAGCTTGTAATAATGGGCTTGTCGGTATCGACGCCGGCTTTCGCGAAAGCCTGCGCGATACGCTCGGGCGCGACGAGCTGTCCATTCTCGACAAGTTCAGAAGAGGGGACATTGACCGCGCCCGGCATGTGGCCACCGCGCAGGCCAGGCCGTGGCTCGGGATCGCGGCCGACGAAACGCCCGGCCGGACGCG
>DATFVF010000083.1:0-60751 GCA_035260465.1 Pseudolabrys sp.
ACCGCATCCAGGCGGCTTTCGCCGCCCTTCGTCCACGCCGCGTCCAGCCATTGAAGGCAGCCCCACGTAGTTGGAGCGGACGGCGACCCGGGGCCTCCCGGAGGCGTGGCTGCGAAACCACGCCCGCGGGCGCCGCATCCGATCCCACCCTTCATGACGCCTCATGAGAGCGCCCTCTGGTGGATCGAACGAATAGGATTATAGTCGTGCTAGGATTAAAGTCAAGACGCATTTTCTGCGTCGTCCCGGGCGAGCGTCAGCGAGGCCCGGGATCCATACGCCGCAGCCTATCGATGGGTCGCGGCGTATGGGTCCCCGCTGGAGCCTGCACTCAGGCCGGCGAAGCCGGACCCGGGTGCGGGGACGACAGTAGAGCTGCGCGGCTCCTCAGCATGAGGCGGGATGAGATATGCCCGCTGGAGCCTGTCCCCGCGCAGGCGGGGACGGGAATGAGCGGAGTATGTTGCGAGCTCTCAGCCAGGCCGGATCTCTATTTCAATCCCGTGCCCCAGCGCCGATGCAGAAATCGCTCGCAGGGCGAAAATAGCGCCTTGTCCGCGACAAGGCCGATCACCACGATCACCACCATCACGCCGATCACCTGATCCATGGCGCTCAATTCACGGCCGTATTGAAGCATATGGCCAAGGCCGAAGCCGGTAAGAATGGTGACAAATATCTCCGCCGCCATGAGTGAGCGCCAGGCGAAGGCCCAGCCCTGTTTCATGCCACTGATCACGAACGGCAGCGACGCCGGCAGGATCACCCTTGTCCACTTATCGAATCCTTCCGACCCCATTGTGCGCGCGGCCCGGGCATAGATCGGAGGAATTGTGCGCGCACCGGTATCAGTGGCGATCACCACGGACCAAACCGTCCCCATCACGACGACGAACAACATGGCGGCCTCGGTCTGGCCGAACCAGAGCAGCGCAAGCGGAACCCAGCACACGCTCGGCAAGGTCTGCAGCCCGAGTGCCAATGCGCCGATCGTGTCCTCAAAATAATCGGACGTGCTGGTCAGGAGACCGAGCGGCAGCCCGATAATGACACCAATCGCATAGCCGACGAGCAGCCGCCTGAGAGTCACTTCGACCGCTTCGGTGAGCGAACCATCTCGCAGCGCGCCCCATAAATATTCGCAAACCATTGCGGGCGAAGGCAGCAAAACAGGTGACCACCGCCCACTCAGAGTTGCCAGCTGCCAGAGCCCGAGCAGCAGCAGGAAAAATGTAACAACAACAAGTGTGCGCCTCATTCGGCCGCCTCGTGTGTCTCACTGAGGTAGCCCTTCAGGGCCGCCATGATCCGCTGGGCAATATGAGCGAGCTCGGGGCTGTTGATGTCGCGCGGGCGCGGTAGCGGGACACGGAATTCCTCGCGGATTCTACCCGGGCTCGGCGACAGGAGGAGAACCCTGTCGGCGAAACACACTGCTTCGCGCACGTCGTGGGTGACGAGCACGATCGTCTTGCGCCGCCTCTGCCAGATGTCCTGAATATCGTAACAGAGTTGCTCGCGCGTGATCGCGTCGAGTGCCGACAGCGGCTCGTCCATCAGCAGCACACGCGGATCCGGCGCCAGCGACCGTGCCAGCGCTACGCGCTGCTTCATGCCCCCCGACAGTTCGTGCACGTAAGCTTTTTTGTATTTCTCCAGACCAACCAGCGCGAGATGATATTCGGCGATCGCGCGGCGTTGCCGATTGCTCAACTCAGGCTTGCGATGCAAGCCGAACATGACGTTGCCGAATACATTGAGCCAGGGAAACAGCGCCGATTCCTGGAACATCACCAGCCGGTGTCGCCCCGGTCCGTCCACCAGTTGACCGTCAGCCAGCACACGGCCTTCGTCGGGAGTTGTGAGCCCGGCAATAATGTCCAGAAGCGTCGATTTACCGCACCCGCTCGGCCCGACCAGACAGACGAATTCACCGCCCGCAACACGAAAACTCATATCGTCAATTGCGTGGGTTGTCGCACGGTCGGTGCGAAACCACTTGTCGATGCCCTCGACCACGAGCTCGGCCGGAGGCGATGCCCGTGGCTCGGCGTCGTTGGCGATCATGGGTTGGCAACGAGTTGGGAAATGTCCGGCGCGCCGCGCAGGAAGCCCACGGACTGGGCACTCGTCATGAATTCCTTGAGAGCATCGAGCGTTACATCGCCGGTCACGACGATCCGGCGCCACGCCTTGGCGATGAGTTCGGGCGAGAACTTTGTGTGCATCTCCTCGTCCAACTCCTCCCGAGCCATCCGCTCTGCCTCAGCCGGATTCTTCAGGATCCAATTGGTCAATTCCCGATGTGCATCGATCAATTTACGCACCAAGCCCTGCTGGGTTGCAAGCAGGTCGGCCCGGGCGACCAGGACGGTGGTAATCGCCTGCCGATCATCGATGAGAACTTCGCCGCCCGCCTCTAGTTCCAGGCGCGATACCCAAGGCTCGACCGTCCACACCGCGTCGATCTGGTTTTGCTTGAATAGCAATAACTGATCGGGGTTGGCGGTCGGTAGAACCTGCGCATCGCCGCCTGCCTGCGTAATTTTCAGGCCGCCCGCCGAAAGCCACGCACGTGCCGCGACATCTTGAGTATTGCCGAACTGCGGCGTGGCGATTTTTTTGCCGCGGAAATCGGCGGCTGTTTTAAGCGGCGAGCCCTTGTGTACAACCAGCGCGGAGCCCCCGTTGACCGAGCCCGCTATGATGCGGACTTCCTTTCCGCCTGAGCGCACATAGGCATTGATCGCCGGGTTCGGCCCGACATAAGTGAGGTCGATCGATTTTGCGAAAATCGCTTCCATCGCGCTCGGGCCGGCGTTGTAGACGTACCATTCAATCTTGATCTCCGGTCCAAGGCGCTGCTCGAACCAGCCTTTTCCCTGGCGCGACATGTTGTGTGCGACCAGAGCTTGAACATGCGTAATGTTGGGAAAATGACCGATTCGGAGTGTCGTTTGCGCCAGCGATTGCGTTGCCCCCGTTAGCGGCGCCAACACGCACAGCGTTGCGAGCGCCGCACGTATCCGTATGAAGTCGCACATTGCCTTTGCATCCATCCTTATTTCGTTTCGTGACCTTTGCAAAAAAGTTTCGAAATCCTATTCGCGCACCGACGTTTAACAAGGCGGCAACTCACTCTTTAAGTCTATTACCAAAGAAGGTTCCAGCCAAACAAACTGACCGAATAGAAATTGGTTCTCTTCGATGTGGCTATTCGGAATGCAATGTTGACCGTAGAAAAATTTAGCAACGGCGCCTTCATTCATAGAATGAACCGCCAAAACGACATTCAAATTTGGAATTCCAAAGGATCGAGCCGCGCCATATCTACGGTAGGCAGGTCATTCGCCGCCTACTTTAACAGGCCGCACTTTCCGAAAGTACCGATGCGACTTAAAGCAACGATAGAAATTTTTGCCTTTGTCACATCCGGCCGTCTCGTGCGCTTACGGAGTGACATCGATGGATCGTTTGGATGAGCTCGAAGCACAGAGCATTTTCATCATGCGCGAGGCTTTCGCGCGCCTGAAGTCCATCGCTCTCCTCTGGTCGCTCGGAAAAGATTCCAATGTCATGATCTGGCTCGCGCGGAAGGCCTTTTTCGGGCGCGTGCCTTTTCCAGCCATGCATGTCGACACTGGCAAGAAATTTCCCGAGATGTATGCCTTTCGCGACCGCTATGTGCGGGAGTGGCAACTCAATCTTTTGATCGAGCACTGCCCTCCCGTCGAAACCATCGATCCGACGCTGCCGCCCGCCGCCCGGTCTGCGGCACGCAAGACCGAAGGGCTCAAGCTTGCCTTGGCCAAGCACGGCTTCGACGGATTGATCGCCGGCATCCGCCGCGATGAAGAGCCCACGCGCGCCAAAGAGCGCGTGTTTTCCCCGCGTGGCGCCGAAGGTTTATGGGATGTGCGCGATCAGCCACCGGAATTCTGGAACCACTTCAACGCCGCGCCGCTGCCCGGCGCGCATCTGCGCGTGCACCCGATCCTGCATTGGACCGAAGCCGACATTTGGGCTTACACGCGACGTGAATCGATTCCGATCATCCCGCTTTATCTGGCGCGGCACGGCAAACGCTACCGCTCGCTCGGCGATACAGACATTACGTTTCCGGTCGCTTCCAATGCGCAGACCATCGACCAAATCATCGCAGAACTGAATACGACCCGGATTCCGGAGCGATCGGGCCGGTCGATGGACCATGAGTCCGAGGATGCGTTCGAGCGCCTGCGCACGGCCGGTTATTTGTGATGCGCAACGCTTCTTCCCCCACCAGTGAGTGTGATGTGCCATGAACGTTGTTGTCCATGATGAGACCCATATCGTATCGGCCTTGCCCGAGCGCGACTCCATCCGCGTCGTGATTGTCGGCCATGTCGACCACGGCAAATCGACTCTCATCGGCCGGCTGCTCCACGAGACCGGCAGTTTGGCCGCGGGAAAGTTCGAAGCGCTGAAGGCCGTCGCCGCGCGTCGCGGCGTGCCGTTCGAGTGGTCCTTCCTGCTCGATGCCCTGCAAACCGAACGTGACCAAGGCATCACCATCGACACCAGCCAAATTCGCTTCCGAACGCCGTCTCGCGACATTCTGCTGATCGATGCCCCGGGTCATGCGGAGTTTCTCCGCAATATGATCACCGGAGCCGCGCAGGCCGACGCGGCCCTTCTCATTGTGGATGCCGTCGAAGGTATTCGCGACCAGACCCGCCGCCACGCTTACATGCTGCAGCTCCTTGGCATTCGTCAGGTTGCGGTCATCATCAATAAAATGGACCGCATCGATTTCGATCCGGAACGCTTCAAATCGCTCAGGACTGACGTTCTTTCCTATTTGACCGATCTCGGCCTGAACCCGACGTCGGTCGTTCCGATTTCTGCACGGCTTGGCGATGGCGTTTCGCGGCGCACGGGGTCACTCGCATGGCATAACGGCCCGACCGTGCTCGAAGCACTGGACGAATTTCGAGCGATGCATGCGGCGGCCGGACTGCCATTCAGGATGCCTGTCCAGGCGATCTACAAGGTCGACGACCGCCGCATTGTCGCGGGACGCGTCGAAAGTGGCGTGATCGCGATTGGAGATCCGATCGCAATCGCGCCGGGCGGAAAGTTGGCGCGCGTCAAGACAATTGAGCGTTGGCCAGCATACGAAAAACGGGGGGCGCCTCGGGAAGCGATTGCAGGCCAGTCGATCGGCATCACGCTCGATCAGGAGATCTTCATTGATCGCGGAGACCTTGTTGCATCGCTATCGACACCGCCGGCATACGGAAATCGGCTCCGTGCGCGTGTCTTCTGGCTGGCGAAGACAGCGCTCGAAGTCGGCACTGATCTCATCGCGCGGGTCGGAACGGCGCACAGCCGCGGAACGGTGAGCGCCATCATCAATGGTGTCGATCCCGGCAGCCTGACGCATACGGGCGGCAATGTTATCGGTCAAAACCATGTTGGCGAGGTCGAGATCATGCTCTCGCAGCCGCTCGCGGGCGATCCCTACACGACCAATCCAGCAGTCGGCCGCGTGGTCATCGAGTTCGACGGCCGCATCGCGGGCGGCGGGCTTATCTTGTCGCTGGATCATTATGCTCCGGTTGCAAACGCCCGGCCGGCCCATCGGACGACAGGTGCGCAGCCACAGCAGAATCGGGCGTCTGAAGCGGAGCGAGGCGCCTTGGCGGCACAGGCCAAACGACTTGCGCCGATCATGCGTGATTTGCCGGCAGTGGAGAGGCTCAAGCGGCTTCGTGCGGAAATCTCCGGACGGATTGTCTTCACGACGAGCTTCGGGCTGGAAGATCAGGTCATCGTTCAGATGCTCTGCGAGAACGACATCGACGTCGATTTGGCGACGCTCGACACGGGACGCCTGTTTCCCCAAACCTATGATTTGTGGGCCGAGACCGAGAGGCGTTTCGGACGCCGAGTCCAGGCCTTTTTCCCTCGGCATGACGATATCGCCGCGTTCGTCGAGCGACACGGTATAAACGGCTTCTATGAATCGCGCGAGGCACGGCTTGGCTGCTGTTATGTCCGCAAGGTCGAGCCGCTTGATCGCGCGCTCGCTGGTGCGCAGGCTTGGATCACAGGGCTGCGGTCCGAGCAGTCGGCGGGGCGACGCGACATGATGGTCGTCGGCGTCGACACCGCCCATGGCGTGATCAAACTTAATCCGCTTTTCGATTGGACCCGCGAAACGGTGCAAAATTTCGCCGCTGCGCAAAATACTCCCATCAATCCGCTGCACGCCGCGGGATTTGCCTCGATTGGCTGCGCACCGTGCACGCGCGCGATTGCGCCGGGAGAGCCAGAACGCGCCGGCCGATGGTGGTGGGAAGACTCAAAGAAAGAGTGCGGGTTGCATCGATAGTCTGCGGGCAAAAACAAAAACCCCGCCGCGTGCGGCGGGGTTTTGTAAAAACGGAACCGGGGCGATCAGATCGCCATCTTCAGATCCTTGGAGGCCCGGAATGCAACTTTCTTGCTGGCCTTGATCTTGATCGCCTCGCCAGTCATCGGATTGCGGCCCATACGGGCGGCGCGGTTGCGCACCAGCAGAATGCCGAGGCCGGAAATCTTCACCCGCTCGCCCTTCTTCAGGTGCTTGGTGATCATGCCGATGAGTTGTTCCATCATTTCCAAGCCCTGCTTCTTGGTAAGCTGATGCTGTTCCGAGAGCGCAGCGGCCAGGTGCTTGGTGGTGACCGGTTTGCCGGCTTTCGGCTTGGATGAAGCGGCGACTGCCATTTGAAAATGCTCCTTGGGCGCGCACCATGCGCGAATCGTTAAAGCAGTAAGAGATTCTTTTAGAGGCGCATAGCTGCGAGCGGCCCGGCCACAGGCTTAACCACAGAAAGCTCAAGGCCCGGGATGCACCAATCGGCCCCACCAAAGATCCGGGCCCGTTGCCGCTTGTGCGCGTTTCGTCTATTGAGGGCTTACACGCGCCCGTAGCTCAGCTGGATAGAGCGTTGCCCTCCGAAGGCAAAGGTCGGACGTTCGAATCGTCTCGGGCGCGCCAGCATCTCGCGACCGATCGGCACCGGGCCGGTCAAATCCTCGCCGTCACAAATGCGCCGGCCGAGTTTTCACTCGGCGTCCGCGTGCGCCAGGTCGCGCGGCGCCGACAGGCGTCGAGGTTGCGGCACATAGTACGTGCCGAGCTTTACCATCGGCCGCGGCTTGCACACGATCGACATCAGGCGGTCGCATAAGGCCTTGGGCGACGTCGGCTTGAGCAAAAACTCGTTGGCGCCGGCACGTAGCGCCTCGTTCACCTGAGCGCGTTGCGCGCGCGTGGTCAGCATGATGACCGGCAAATTTGGACGCGGAAACACCCCGGGCGAACGCACGATGCGCAGCACCTCGATGCCGTTGAGCACCGGCATGTCCCAATCGAGCAGCATGACGTCGGGATCGCAGGTACGGATCGCTTCCAGCGCAGCCAGGCCGTCGGGAGCCTCGAGCACCGACTTGGCGCCGAGGTTCGTCAACATCGTGCGTGTGAGCCGGCGCATAAAGGCGTTGTCATCGACGATCAGGATATTAAGCCCCTGAAGCATCTTTTCGATTTGCGTATTGGCCATGAAAACCGCGGAAACCTTTGCGCCCAATTACGCGCAATCTAGATCGAAGTGTCTGTAGTTTTGTTGAGACGATCGTTCAACTTTTCGCAATTTGGCTGGCGAGCCCGGAAAATGGCGCTTAACTAGACCGCGACGGCCGCACCGGTGACGGCGCCATATACCGAATGTTATCTATAACGCAGCGAGGCGAGCACAATGAAACTTCCGGGCCCCGACCATCCCATCAGCATTGCCAAGAATGAAAAGCGGGTGCGCGTTACCTTCGCGGGCCGCGTGGTCGCCGACACGACGCGCGCGCTCACACTGCAGGAAGCGAGTTACAGACCCGTGCTTTATATTCCGCGCGCCGACGCGGACATGAGCTTGCTCACGCCGAGCAACCATAGCACGCATTGTCCCTACAAAGGCGACGCCAGCTATTTCAGCATCGCCGCCGATGGCCGCAGCTCGCAGAACGCCGTGTGGAGCTACGAGCAGCCCTTCCCTGCCATGACGGAGATCAAGGACCATCTCGCCTTTTATCCAGACCGTGTCGACGCAATCGAGGAGGGGTGACGGCGCGATCGATGAACGCTCATTGCCGCGCCGGCGGGATAACGCTCAATGCAGGCGCGGTGCCTTGAGGAATTTCGTCCGGTCGGATGAATTTACCCGCACGTCGAAGGTGACACCTTCGCGATAGAGCGTGAGCGGGATTTCCACGCCGGCGCGTCCCAGCGCCCATACATTGCGGTAAAAACCGGCAAGAGTAGAAACGCGCTCGCCTTTCACGGCGACGACAACATCGCCGGTTTTGATCTCGGCCCGTGCCGCAGGACCTTTCGGCGCAATTCCAACCACGACAATCTTGTCTTCGATCTCGGTCGAATAGACCCCGAGCCAAGGCCGTATCGGCCGGCTGACGCGGCCAAATTTGCGCAGGTCTTCGAGTACCGGACTCAGCAAATCGATCGGCACCACCATATTGAGATGCTCGCTCTTGCCTGCGCGCGCGCGCTCGAGTTGCAGCGACCCGATGCCGATCAAATTGCCCCCACTCGAGATCACTGCGGTGCCGCCCCAGTTGGGGTGCGCAGGATAGGTGAAGATGGCTTCGTCCAGCACGTATTCCCAATAGCCCGCGAATTCCTGCTTGGCGGCGATTCGGCCGGCGAGCGACCGCGTGCGGCCACCGGCACCGCCGACGACCACCCGCTCGCCAACTTCAACGGCTTTCGATGATCCGATTGCAAGCACCGGCAAATCGATCTTGCCGAGCACCTGCACCAGGCCGAAGCCCGTCTCCTGATCGAAGCCGAGCGCATGGCCCTGCACCACCCGGCCGTCGCCGAGATGCAGCCATACAGTTTCGGCTTCGGTGACCAGATAGCCGATGGTGAGGACGAGCCCGTCGTCGATCAACACGCCGTTACCGGCTCGCTCGACGCCGAGCGTGTCGGCGGTGAAGGCATCGGCAGGAACGATCGAATGCAGGCCGACGACCGAAGACAGCGCGCTGGCGAGATCGTAGGAATAATCCTCCGCACGCGGCTGCACTCCTTGTGGCACCTTCCATTCGGTCACCGAGGCCATCAGATACGCTCCTAAAGGGCTCCCTATCATACGCCGGATCATGCGGGCGAAAAGACGGCACTCACATGTTAGTGTAATTCCCATTAGTGTAATTCCCATGCCATGATCCCGTTATCCATTCTCGACCTCTCGCCCGTCTCCGCCGGCTCGACCGCCGCACAGGCTTTGCGCAATTCGCTCGATCTTGCACGCCTCGCGGACGGATTGGGCTTCAAGCGCTATTGGGTGGCGGAGCATCATAATTTGCCGGCAATCGCGAGCTCGGCGCCCGACATCATGATCGGGCAAATCGCGGCCATAACCAGCAACATGCGCGTTGGCTCCGGCGGCGTGATGCTGCCGAACCACGCACCGCTGATGGTGGCCGAGCGCTTCAAGGTGCTGGAGGCGCTCTTTCCCGGCCGCATCGACCTTGGCCTGGGCCGCGCACCTGGCACCGACCCGGCGACGTCCTATGCACTGCGCCGCCGCCAGGGCATCAGTGAGGAGGATGACTTCCTCGACCGCTTCAAAGAGCTGATGCTGCTGGAAACGCGCGGCTTTCCTGCCGGCCATCCATTTCACAATGTGCGCGCGATGCCATCCGATGTGCCGCTGCCGCCGATTTATTTGCTCGGCTCATCGGATTACAGCGCGCAGCTCGCGGGCCAAATAGGCGCGGCGTTTTCCTTCGCGCATCACTTCGCGACGTTCGACGCGGCGGAAGCGATGCGGCTTTACCGCGAGAATTTCAAACCGTCGCCATCGCACGACAAGCCTTACGCGATTCTGGCAACGCACGTGGTCTGCGCCGACACCGATGCAGAAGCCGAGCGGCTGGCGGCGACCGTCGATCTCAACATCGTGCGCCGCGCCAAGGGCGAGTATCTGCCATTGGCGTCGCCGGACGATGCGGCGCGCTACGACTACACGCCCGTCGACCGCGCCCGCATCGCGCAAAACCGAACGCGGCTTTCGGTCGGCTCGCCCAAGACGATAAAGGCGAGACTTGAGCCTCTGATCGAGGCCACCAAAGCCGACGAACTCATGGTGACCGCCATGCTGTTCGACCACGAGGCACGGAAGCACTCCTACGAGTTGCTGGCGAAGACGTTTGCGTGACGTTCTGGGACGGCATTGCTTCTCGCGGTGAAAAGCAGCATTGCCAACCACCCCCGAATGACGGGCCAATAATGCCATGCTAAAAGCCCGCCCGGGCTTTTCATTCAAGTTCGCAAAAACTACGGGAGGTTTCCTTGGGTAAGCAGTTCACATTAACAACCACGGACAAACACTCGCTCGGCGCCTACCGCGCCGATCCGTCCGGCACGCCCAAAGGCGGCTTGGTGGTTGTGCAGGAGATTTTCGGGGTCAATCATCACGTCCGCGCGGTCTGCGACCGGCTCGCCGCGCTTGGCTACGTGGCCGTGGCACCAGCGGTGTTCGACCGTTTCGTCCGCGATTTCGAGTGCGGCTACACGCCCGATGAAATCGCTCACGCCCGCAGCTATCTGGGCAATCTCAACTGGGATCACATGATGGCCGATATCGCTGCCGCGCAGGGCGATCTCAAAGGCATCGGCCCGCTTGGCATTGTCGGGTTCTGCATGGGCGGCACTGCGGCGTTTCTGGCCGCCTGCCGCATCTCTGGATTTTCGGCGGCTGTCGCGTTTTACGGCGGCATGATCGGCAAGTTCGCCGACGAAAAGCCGAAATGCCCGCTCCAGATGCATTTCGGCGAGAAGGACGAAGGCATTCCATCGGCCGTGGTTGAAGAGATTAAAAAGAAACAACCGCAGGCGGAAACTTATGTCTATCCCGGCGCCGCGCACGGCTTTTATTGCGACGAGCGCGCAAGCTACAACAAGGCCGCCGGCGATCTTGCCTGGACGCGCACGCAGGAATTTCTCGCAAAGCATATGAAGAAATAGGCGATCATTTTCGTCCGCTCATTCCCGCGTAAGCGGGAATCCAGAATTCCATTTCACCTGGGTCCCCGCTTACACGGGGACGAGCGGCGATGGGCGCGCCTCTAAAACCACCGCTCCTTGACGACAATGGTGTCGCCGGGGCGCACGGGGAAATCGAGCGGCACTTCGGTGTGGATCTGCTGGCCGCCAGCCCTGCGGGTGAGCTCGACCGTTTTCTTGAACGCGCGCGGTGCAAAGCCGCCCGCGATCGCAACCGCCATCTCCGCTGTCATGTTGGCGACAAAGGGATACTGACCCGGTGTCGTCACTTCGCCGAGAATGAAGAACGGCCGGTAGGTCTCGACCTCGACCGTCACGTGCGGCTCGCGCACAAAACCTTGTTTAAGCTTGGCCGTGATCGCGGCTGCCAGTTGCTGGTTTGTGAGGCCGCGCGCCGCTACCGCGCCGATGAGCGGCATGTTGACCTTGCCGCTGGCATCGACCGTGTAGCTGTTGGTGATGCCGTCCTGCCCGAACACGACGACGCGCAGCTTGTCGCCTGCATCGAGCGTATAGGCCTGCTCAACCGCTGCCGGTACGACGATGGGCACCGAAGCGTAAACGTCAGGCGCCGCAACATAAGGACCGCCGACGGCCATTGGCGCCGGCGGAGGCGGCGCGACGTAAACCGGCTCGGCTGGAGGCGGCGCGTTTCGCCGCAACGTAAAGAAACCGCGGTTGCTCACCGGCATCGGTCTCACAACCGGCGCCTCATACGTCACCTGCTCGTAAGCTTGCTGCGCATAAGCGGGTGAGGTGGAATACAGATGGCGCGCTGACGGACTTGGTGCGCTTGTGCGCGCACTGCCCTGTTGCGCATATTGTTCGTGCACGCAGCCCGACAGCACGAGCGCGATACCAGCAGCCAACAAAAATCGGGCGCACCGCATCAAAGCGAATCCCGCGCGGTCGTAGGGAAATTGAGCCCGATTAAGGCTTTATATGGTTAACAAATCCTCACCAGGCCCGGCGCGCGCCGGCGCGGCTGAGGCCCCAGGCAAAAAAATGGGCGCCCGACAGGCGCGCCCGTTCGCATTTATCGACTTGTATCTCCTTGGCGCTCAAGCCGTGGCGCCCTGCGAGAGCTTGGCGCCGGTCCCGATCGGGCATGAGACTCCCGTACCACCGAGCCCGCAATAGCCGCTCGGATTTTTTGCCAGATATTGCTGGTGATAGTCCTCGGCGAAATAGAACTCCGGAGCGTCCACGACCTCGGTGCTGATCGTTCCGTAGCGCTTTTTCTTGAGCTCCTGCTCGTACATCTCTTTCGAGGCTTCGGCCGCCTGCCGTTGCGCGGCATTGAAGGTGTAGATGCCGGAGCGGTACTGCGTGCCGACGTCATTGCCCTGGCGCATGCCTTGCGTCGGGTCGTGGCTTTCCCAGAATGTCTTGAGCAGCGTCTCGTAGAAAATCTTCTTCGGGTCATAGACGACCAGCACAACTTCGTTGTGACCGGTGCGGCCCGAGCAGACTTCCTCATAGGTCGGATTTGGCGTCATCCCGCCGGCATAGCCGACGGCGGTCACGTGAATGCCGTCGCCCAATTCCCAGAATATGCGCTCGGCGCCCCAGAAGCAGCCGAGGCCGAACATCGCCTTTTCGAAGCCTTCCGGATAAGGCCCCCTCAGGGCGCGGTGATTGATGAAATGTGCAGCGGCGGTGCGGATGGGGTTCGCGCGGCCCGGCAAAGCCTCGCCGGGCTTGGGCATGGCAACTTTCTTGAAGCCGAACATGCTTGGTTCTCCTGCAATCGCTGACCGCAATATATGTCGGGTGCAGGCTAACCGAAACGGGCCCCGCGATCACGTGTCGGCCAGAACCCGGGACGGGCGGTTCACGCAGCCGCGAGGCATTTAAGGCCGCGCGTAGCCGATCAGCGGTTTTTTCTTGCGGCCGAGTAGAAGGAAAATAATGCCGAATCCGCCGAGCACGCTCCAGCTCGGGGCCGCTAAAAGGGCGACCATCAGCGGATCCCAGAGGTAGCCCTCCGCATAAGATTCGATCATCGGCTTCAGCTTTTCGAGGCTGCCGGCATTGATCAGCTCCCACAGCGTCCGCACGCTGGTGAGAAAAAGCCTGTTTCCGGCGATTGACTTGGTGCCGTCATAGATCAGCAGGATGAATCCAGCTGCCAGACAGAGCAGACCAAAAAATCGGAAAAGGAAACGGATCATAGCCCCAATCAATCAGAATCGCTCGTCCCGGCACCGATTACCCTGCGTCCCGCTTTCATACAACAGTACCAATAGCAGCAACCGCCTTCCCTTGAGTCATTATGGTTGCATCCGCTAACGTCGTTGTCGCCGGGCATACCGGTCGTGTTCATGGAGTAACAATGCCCGCCAAGCCCCCTGCCGGCCGCAGCCGGCCGACCTTTACCGACCAGGAAGCTCTGCAATTTCACAGCGTTGGCCGGCCGGGCAAGCTGGAAGTCATCGCCACCAAGCCAATGGCGACCCAGCGCGACCTTTCGCTCGCTTACTCGCCGGGCGTCGCGGTACCGGTGCTGGCCATCGCCGAGGACCCCAGCCGTGCCTACGACTACACGGTGAAGGGCAATTTCGTCGCCGTCATCACCAACGGCACCGCCATCCTGGGTCTCGGCAACCGCGGCGCGCTGGCGGCAAAGCCCGTGATGGAAGGCAAGGCGGTGCTGTTCAAGCGCTTTGCCGATATCGATTCCATCGATCTGGAGGTCTCCACCGAGGATCCGGATCAGTTCATCAATTGCGTTCGCTATCTCGGCGCCGGCTGGGGCGGCATCAATCTCGAGGACATCAAGGCGCCGGAGTGTTTCATCATTGAGCAGAAGCTGCGCGAGCTGCTCGACATCCCGGTCTTCCACGACGACCAGCACGGCACCGCCATCATCGCTGCCGCTGGCCTTCTCAACGCGCTCGATCTCACGGGACGCGAAATCGCAACGACCAAGCTCGTCTGTAATGGCGCGGGCGCTGCCGGCATCGCCTGCCTTGAGTTGCTCAAAGCAATCGGCTTCAAGCCGGAGAACCTCATCCTTTGCGACACCAAGGGCGTGATCTACCAGGGCCGCAAGGATGGAATGAACCAATGGAAGTCGGGCTACGCCATCAAGACTTCGGCGCGCACGCTTGCGCAGGCGTTTGAAGGCGTCGATGTCGCTTTCGGGCTCTCGGTCAAAGGCGCTTTCACCGCCGACATGGTTAAGTCGATGGCCGCCAAGCCGATCATCTTCGCCATGGCGAATCCCGATGCGGAGATCTCTCCCGAAGAAGTCGCGGCGGTGCGTGACGACGCCATTATGGCGACGGGCCGGTCCGACTACCCGAACCAGATCAATAACGTGCTCGGCTTTCCCTACATCTTCCGCGGCGCGCTCGACGTACGCGCGTCGGCCATCAACATGGAGATGAAGATCGCCGCCGCACGCGCGCTTGCCGCGCTGGCGCGCGAGGACGTGCCGGATGAAGTCGCCAGCGCCTACGGCGCGCGGCCGAAATTTGGGCCGGACTACATCATCCCGGTGCCATTCGACCCGCGGCTGATCTCTTATGTGCCGACGGCGGTGGCGCAGGCGGCGATGGATACCGGTGTCGCGCGCAAGCCGATCGTCGACATGGAGGCTTATCGCCACCAGCTGAACGCGCGGCGCGATCCGATTGCAGGCACGCTGGTGCAGGTTTACGACCGCCTGCGGCGGCAGCCCAAACGTGTCGTCTTCGCCGAAGGCGAGGAAGAGCAAGTGATCCGCGCCGCGGCAAGCTTTGTGCACCAGGGGCTGGGCACCGCGCTGTTGGTTGGACGCGAAGATCGGGTGCGCCAATCCGCGAGCGAGACCGGTATCGAGCTCGGTGAGGGCATCGAAATTGTCAACGCGCGCCTTTCGACGCGCAATTCCGCTTACATCAACTTCTTATACGAGCGGCTGCAGCGGCGTGGCTATCTGGTACGCGACTGCCAGAGGCTGGTGAACCAGGACCGCAACCATTTCGCCGCCTGCATGGTCGCGCTCGGCGACGCCGACGCGATGGTGACGGGTGTGACCCGCAATTTCTCGGTCGCGCTCGAGGATGTCCGCCACGTGATCGATCCAAAGCCGGGTCACCGCGTGATCGGCGTATCCGTTGTCGTCGCGCGCGGCCGTACAGTGCTGGTGGCCGACACAGCGGTGATCGAAATGCCGGGGGCGCAGGAAATTGCCGAAATCGCTATCGAGGCTGCAGGCGTCGCGCGCCGGCTCGGTTACGAACCTCGGCTGGCCCTGCTCGCCTTCTCCACTTTCGGCCATCCGCAGGGCGAACGCTCGGCTCGGGTCATCGAGGCAGTGAAGATCCTCGACGGCAAGCGGGTTGATTTCGAGTACGACGGTGAGATGGCCGCCGACGTGGCGCTGAACCCGGAATTGGTCGCGGCCTATCCCTTCTGCCGTCTGTCTGGACCCGCGAACGTGCTGATCATGCCGGCATTCCACTCCGCCTCGATCTCGACCAAAATGCTGCAAGAATTGGGTGGCGCGACAGTCATAGGGCCGCTGCTGGTCGGGCTCGACCGGCCGGTGCAGATCGTCCAACTCGGCGCCAAGGACAATCAGCTCGTCAACATGGCGGCGCTTGCAGCCTATAATGTGAGTGGATGACCTATCATATGTCATGGCCGGGCTTGTCCCGGCCATCCACGTGTTGTTTCGGCAAGGAAGACGTGGATGCCCGGCACATAGGCGTGCGAAAGCACGCCGTCCTTCGGACGGCTATGGCCGGGCATGACGGCAAGAGAAAATTGGAGAACCTATGTGACCAAGCCTCTGTCCGGCGTGATCGCCGCCGTCGCCACGCCCATCGATGAGAGTGGCGCGCCCGATCTCAAGCGCGCCGTCAACCTGGGGCGCTATCTCCTCGACAATGGGTGCGACGGCCTCAACGTTCTTGGCACCACCGGGGAAGCGACCTCCTTCTCGCTCGACGAACGTAAGGCGGTCATGGATGCCTACAAAGCGAATGGGTTGCCGCTGCATCGGCTGATGGTCGGGACCGGTGCCGCCGCGGTGTCGGATGCGGTTGCGCTGACCCGTCACGCGGCCGAGCTTGGCTTTGCCGGTGCGCTTGTGCTGCCGCCGTTTTATTACAAAGGCGTGCCAGACGACGGCTTGGTCGCCTATATCGACACGCTGGTGAAGGCGACCGAACGCAAACCGATTCCCATCTATCTTTATCATTTCCCCTCGATGTCCGGCCTGCCCTGGCACGTCCCGCTCATCGAACGCCTGCTGGAATCGTTTCCGTCCCGAATTGTGGGTTTAAAAGATTCTTCCGGCGAAATGGCATACGCACGCGCGGCCGCAGCGGTATCACCCGACTTTGCCGTATTCCCGTCGACCGAAGCATGCCTGATCGAGGCTCGCTCCGGCGCTTTCGCCGGCTGCATCTCGGCAACCGCCAACCTCAATTCGGATCTGTGCGCGCGAGCCTGGAGCGATGCCGATACCGGAGCGCTCGATGCCGCGGTCACCATCCGCAAACTGTTCGATGGCAAGCCGCTCGTCTCTGGGGTCAAAGCGCTGCTCGCTCATATCCATGGTGATGCCGGGCTGGCGCGGGTAAGGCCGCCGCTGGCGCCGTTCTCGGCCGCCGACCGCGCGTCTGTCATCGCAGGACACGATGCAACTCGGGCCAAACGCGTTGCCTGAAGCAACGATATCGAGCCGTTGACGCCCACGCGCGGCCTCACTATAAGCCACAGCCTTGGCGGCGAATTCTTTCGCCGCCGCAACTCTTTGTAAATCCAAGTCGCTTTCGCGGAGACCCGCCGAAGGCGCCAGCTACGAACGAGAACCTGATGGCCAATACCAAGTCCGCCCGCAAAGCCACGCGCGTGATCGCGCGCCGGACCGAAGTGAACAAGGCGCGACGTACAGTGCTACGGAATTCCATGCGCAGGGTCGAGGAAGCGATACAAAGCGGCGACCGCAATGCGGCATTGGCGGCATTCAAGGCAGCGGAGCCGGTGATCATGCGCGCTGCACAGCGCGGTGTCGTTCATAAGAATAATGCAAGCCGTAAAGTGTCACGCTTGGCCCATCGTATTGCGAAGCTTGGCAAGTAGGCGCAGCGCCGTCCTCGCGGGGACGCGGGCCTAATTCGCCTCAAATTCTTGTAAAAGACGTCCGAGCGAGCTGTTGCCCAGAGGAAGTGGTTTACAGCGCGCGACTGTTGCTAAAACGTCATCGCCGCGTCAGAAAAATTTGCTCGCCGAGGTTTTGCTGGGCTTCGGTCGCACCATACCCTGCATAGGCGCGGTGGCATCGGAATTATCGTATTGGGAGTTACCCACAAATTCGCTCAGATTTTTTTTCGCGTCGATAAAGACTTAAGAGGAAGGCGAAGCAAGGACCCCAAAAATGCATATGTGACAGGCGTTTTTTGCGCCGCTTAATTTTTAAAAATTTTTGCACCGCGCGTTGCCTTGATAACTGATTTCAACGTCGAAATTCTGCGCGACTCCAACATGTTGGGTAAAGTATCGCAGTAGCCACAGCCTCCCGGCCACACTCGCGACAATTTCTGTTACCGCCGCAGTTGTAAATTTCATTGCGAGCGCACATCGCTCGTGTATCGTGAAAACGCGCTCGGGAATTCTTCGGGCGCGATCAGAAACAAGGTTCCGCGGTACGCTCATCGGCACATGAGAACAGCTTTGGTTTGCGCTCGCAAAATCCAGCTCTTCAAAACGCCGAGGCCGTCCGGTATCGAGATCTAAGTCAGTCAACTCGGGGCTGCAAAATAAAAAATTGATGGCCTTCGCACCGGGAGAGGCCAAAGTCGGGTAACGAACAAACCGCAGGGCGAAAGCCCGCAAAATATTCGAGGGGTGATGTCATGACAGGCGCAGGGAGAGGGTCGGTGACCAACGTTGGCGGTATTGGATGGGCGTTATCCAGTACAGACTCATGTGTCGCTGTAGCCCGTATCGCCGGTCGATCAGTCCCACTCTTATATATTGTTCATTTGAACCGCCACATGTCCCGCACGGCGTCTACATTCACGATCGGAATTCGCGGCGCAACTCCGCCACCGACGGGTTGAAGCGCAACGCCTCTCGACTTCTCGTCGATGTCGCTCTGCCGGAGCCTTTCTACGGTGGAGCCCAAGTCCCTCAGACGACGCCATCAATCGAGTGCTGTTGCGTCCTGTTTCCGGCGCGTTGGCGGTCCCACCGTCAAGCCGGGCAACCGAGTCCGTCCAACCATTTAATCGGATCGAGAAGAAGACAATGTCGAACGGGGAGCAGGAGAGTTGGTCACGGGTCAAAGAGCGCCTGCGCGCGGACGTCGGTGACGACGTCTATTCGAGCTGGTTCGCCCGCATGGACCTGGAGGCAATCGAGGAAGGCGCGGTGCGTTTATCGGTACCGACCCGCTTCCTGAAAAGCTGGATCCAGTCTCATTATGCCGAACGCGTTCTGGCCTGCTGGCAGGCCCAGGAAGGCAAAGTGACACGCGTCGAGCTGATCGTGCGATCGGCCGTCCTGAAATCTGCTGTGCTGCCAAAGCCAAAAGCCGACCTTTCGCCTGGCGAGAACGGCAGCCGCTTCACGAATGGCAACGGCAATGGCCGCGTCTTTTCGGTCGGTGACCCAAGCGTGCATGAGGCGCTCGGCGGCTCGCCGCTCGACCCCCGCCTGACCTTCGACACTTTTGTCGTCGGCCGCTCCAATACGCTCGCTCACGCGGCGGCCAAACAGGTAACCGGCGCCAAGCGCAGCGATCCGGTGATGTTCAATCCCCTCTACATTCACTCGGGCGTCGGCCTCGGCAAGACACATCTGTTGCAGGCCGTGACCTGGGCCGGAAATGCCGCCGGCGAGCGCAAAGTGCTGTACCTTACAGCCGAAAAATTCATGTACGGCTTCGTTTCGGCATTACGGACGCAGACCGCCCTCGCCTTCAAGGAAGCGTTGCGTGGCATCGGCGTGCTCGTCATCGACGACCTGCAATTCCTGCAAGGCAAATCAACCCAGGCCGAATTCTGCCATACGCTCAATGCATTGATCGACGCCGGCCGTCAGGTCGTGATTGCATCCGATCGCCCGCCCTCGGACCTCGAAAGCCTCGATGACCGCGTACGCTCGCGGCTCGCGGGCGGGCTGGTCGTCGAGATGGCGTCCCTTGGCGAGGAGCTACGGCTCGAAATCCTCAAAGCCCGGGTCATGGCGGCGCGTGCCCACCACCCTGCTTTCGACGTTCCGCTGCCGGTGTTGGCCTATATCGCCAAGACCGTGACCCATAACGGCCGCGATCTGGAAGGCGCACTCAACCGCTTGCTCGCCCATAACAAGCTCACCGGCCACGTCGTGACCCTGGAAATGGCGGAACGCGAGGTCCGCGATCTGATCCGCCCGCAGGAGCCCAAGCGGGTCAAAATCGAAGACATCCAGCGGGTGGTTGCGCGCCAATACAATGTCAGCCGGTCTGACCTGTTGTCATCGCGGCGCACCGCCAATGTGGTCCGCCCCCGCCAGGTGGCAATGTATCTGGCGAAGACGCTGACATTGCGCTCCTTACCCGAAATTGGCCGGCGCTTCGGCGGGCGCGACCACACCACCGTGCTCCATGCAGTCCGCAAGATTGAGGGGCTCGTCGGCAACGACATGGCTTTGGCCGAGGAGATCGAAATCCTCAAGCGCCAATTGCAGGAATAGGTTGGTTACAGCGCCTTTCCACGTGCGTCTTGAGGCGACGAGGGCGAACCAGGGGTGGGGCCAGGCCGGCCAATGCCCACGGGACCGCGCCTGTGGGCGCCCTGGGGATAGGAGCCGGTTAAGCCCCGGCACCCTTGCGATTTTTGCTCCGGCACGTCACTTTCGCTGCCCGGCCTTGCGGCTGACTTGCCGTTGCGCCTGGTTTTAGGTCGTTTGCGAAGGCGCCGAAGCGGGTCTCCCAATGAAAGTTACAGTCGAGCGTACAGAGCTGCTGAAATCGCTGGGCCACGTCCATCGCGTGGTAGAGCGGCGCAACACCATCCCGATTCTGGCAAACGTTCTGATCAAGGCCGACCGCGGCAAACTCAGCCTGAAGGCCACCGACCTCGACCTCGAGGTTACAGACTCAATCGCTGCAGAAGTGTCGCCCGGCGGTTCCACGACCGTGCCGGCCCACATGTTCTACGAGATCGTGCGCAAACTGCCCGAGGGCGCGCAGATCGTGGTCGAAGGTTCGGGCGATCGCGCCGTGCTTTCGTTGCGCGCGGGGCGTTCGCGCTTCACACTACAAACTCTGCCGGAAAGCGATTTCCCCGATCTTGCCGCCGGCGAAATGAGCCACGCGTTCAAGGTCGCCGCCGCCGACCTGAAGCGGCTGATCGACAAGACCCAGTTCGCGATCTCGACCGAAGAGACGCGCTATTATCTCAATGGCATCTTTTTGCACACGGCGGGCACCGCAAAATCCGGGACCCTGCGCGCGGTGGCAACCGACGGACATCGTCTGGCTCAGGTCGAACTGCCGCTGCCGCAAGGCGCCGCCGGCATGCCCGGCATCATTGTGCCGCGCAAGACTGTGGCGGAGGTCCAGCGCCTGATCGAGACTGGTGAAGGCGAAGTCGCAGTCGAACTGTCGACTGGAAAAATCCGCTTCACGATCGGCAACGTGGTGCTCACATCAAAGCTGATCGACGGCACATTTCCGGACTACGCGCGGGTCATCCCCGTCAACAACGACAAGAGCCTCGTGGTCGACAAAAAGGATTTCGAAGCCGCGGTCGATCGTGTGTCGACCGTATCGAGCGAGCGCGGGCGCGCGGTCAAGCTCTCGATCACTGGCGGCCGGCTTGTGCTGTCGGTAACCAATCCCGACTCGGGCAGCGCCACCGAGGAGATCGAGGTTGAGTACGACTCCGAGCCGCTCGATATCGGTTTCAACTCACGCTACTTGCTCGATATTGCTGCCCAGATTGAAGGCGAAGTCGCCGTGCTCAAGCTCGCCGACCCCGGTTCGCCGACCTTGATCCAAGACAAGGACGCCAAGGGCGCCCTCTATGTTCTGATGCCGATGCGGGTGTAGTTCAGGACACTGACTCAGTTGTCGTCATGCCCGGGACAAGCCGGGCCATGACGGTTAAAACGCCTGTCATGGCTCCCGCTTTTGTCCGTCGTCTGACGCTCACCAATTTCCGCAGCTATCATGCCGCGCAGGTGTCGCTCGACCATGCGGGACCGGTGGTCCTCACCGGCGCGAACGGCGCCGGCAAAACCAATCTGATCGAGGCGATTTCATTGCTGGCCCCCGGCCGCGGCTTGCGGCGGGCCACAATGGAAGAACTCGCTTTCTCGGAAGGCGATGGCGCCTGGGCCGTTTCAGCTGAAATCGAAGGCATGCTGGGGCTCGCAACGCTCGGCACCGGTATCGATCCGCCGGCGAGCGAGGACTCTGCGCCCATTCGCAAATACCGGATCGACCGCGAAAGCGCGGGCTCGGCCGCGGCTTTCGCCGACCATCTGCGCGTGGTTTGGCTCACGCCTGCCATGGATCCGCTATTCAACGGACCGGCTTCCGAACGCCGGCGTTTCCTAGACCGGCTGGTGCTGGCCGTCGACGCGCAACACGCGAGTCGCGTCGCCGCACTCGAACGTTCCCTGCGTTCGCGCAATCGTCTTCTCGAAGATTCACCGGGCGATTCACATTGGCTCGACGCCGTCGAGCATGAAACGGCGGAGGTTGCGGTCGCCGTCGCAGCCGCACGCGCGGAAACGGTCAATCGCCTATCGGCGGCGCTTGATGCTTCACGCAATGAGGCCCCGGAATTCCCGCAAGCCGAAATCGCGCTGCAAGGCTGGATGGAACAGCTTTTGCCCGATCACAGCGCGATCGAAATTGAGGACCGCTATCGCGGACTCTTGAAAGACAACCGCGCCCGCGACGCCGCCGCGGGCCGTACGCTCGACGGACCACATCTATCCGATCTTGCCGTCAGCCATGCCGCCAAGGACATTCCTGCCGCAGACGCCTCGACGGGCGAACAGAAGGCACTGCTGATCCGGCTGGTGCTCGCACATGCCGGCTTGATTAAACAGATGACGGGCTTCGCGCCGCTGCTGCTGCTTGACGAAGTTGTTGCCCATCTCGATCCGTTGCGGCGCGCGGCGCTCTATGACGCGCTTTCCTCGCTGGGCGCCCAAGTCTGGATGACGGGTGCCGATCCGGCAGCTTTCGGCGACCTCGCCGGTCGTGCACATTTATTCGTTGTGCGCGACGGCGCCGTAGAACCTGCACCCAAGGAGTTCCATTAGGAACACTCACGATTTTTTAATCGAATTGCGATCAATTATTCGAAAATAGGAACCATCGCCGAGCAACGGCCTTTACCCCCAAGGTACTGTGAGCACGTGGCTATTATGACGACGCAAGCGGCAATTGAGCGGGTGAAGAGCGAACTCAATCTCGCCTTTGATAAAACGCGGGCCGATCTCGACCGCATCGAGATTCTGGCGGCGGGTCTCGCTGCGTTCAATAAACCGATTCCAAATTACGAACCCCGGTTCCAGCACTTGCGGCGCGCGACCATCAAGGCAAAAGAATTGACGTCCGAATAACGTCGGCGTCATTGGCTGCGTGCATTCCGGTAGCCAAAATTTGCGGCGGGTTCAGGTTTCTCCCAGCAACTCGCGCCGCTGGCGCTCCGAGGCATCCGAATAGCGGCGCAACGCGTGCGCCTCGCTCAGCAACCCGGTTACTTGGCGGCGCTCCACGGAATCGACCACCGCCAGCGTTTCCGCCTCATACCGATCGAAAGCAGCGACTGCCTCTCGCGCCGTCATCTGCGGCAATAACACATGGTCGGACTGGTGCAGAATAGCCCGAACGGACGCGGTCGCAGCAAGTTCAGCCGCGTGCGCTTCCGCAACGATGACCATTCCGGCATAGCGGCCGTCTTCGTCCACCGCGACAACCTGGTTGGTCGAGCCAAGGGGGAAGGCCTCGCGAAAGGCTGCGATCGGCGATTCCACCGGAGTGGTGCGCACGTCCGATCGCATCATCTGGGCGACGGTGAGATCGCGAATCCATCCGACGTCCGCCGCGCTGCGAATGGTCTCGCCGCGCAGATGGAAGCGCCAGGTAGCGAAAGAATAACCGAAGAATTCTCGTGTCACCTGCATGGCAATGATCGCCGCAATCACCACCGCGGTGGTCAACCAGAGATCGCCCGTGGTTTCGAGCGCGATGAAGGTCATCGTCAGTGGTCCGCCGATGACGGAGACCGACAGCGCGCACATACCAATGACGGCATAAGTATCCGGATCAAGGTGCAAGCCTGGCCATGCCGCATTGAGTCCGAATGCGAATAATTGCCCGCCGAGCGCGCCCAACAGCAGCGAGGCAAAGAAAAGGCCACCTCGAAAGCCGGAGCCGAGCGAGACCATCGACGCAAGTGACTTCAATACAAAGATAGCTGCGATCGCCGCGAGCGGCAGCTTGAAGATGCCGGCTAAGTGCAGCGCACCGTGGCCGGATGACATCACTTGCGGCGACAGAATCGCCAACAAGCCTACAAGCGCGCCGCCGATCATCGGCCGCAGCGCCGGCTTCACCTTGAGCCGTGTGAACAGCAACTCGCAGGCGGCGACACCGCGCATGAGAGCGATACCGAATATAGCGGCGAGCACACCAACGAAAGCAGCCACCACGACGTCATGGACTGCGAGGTTCGCTACTGCGCCGGTCTCGATGCCGAGCCGGTCTGGTGTAAAGACCCGCGCGGTCAGATATCCAACCAATGACGCCAAGCCGACCGGCGCCAGCGAGGCAATCGAGTAGCTGCCGATAATCAACTCGAAGCCGTAGAAAGCGCCACCGAGCGGGGCGCCGAAGGCACCAGCGATCGCGGCGGCCGCGCCGCAACCAACGAGAATACGCATGTCGCTACGGCGCAGGCGAAATGAGCGGCCAATCGCCGATGCAATGCCGCTGGCAAGTTGCGTGTAACCGGCCTCCAGGCCGACCGAAGCGCCGATGCCGCTCGACCAGACTGTTTGTGCTGCCACGATCAGGCTGCCGCGCATCGACATGCGGCCCCCATGCAACGCATTGGCCTCAATCGGGTCAACTTCGGTACCGCGCCGGCGCGTGATGTAGGCAGTGACGAGGCCGAACAGCAGGCCGCCGAGGCAAGGTGGCACAAATGCGTGAAGCGGATCGAGCGATACGCGCCCCGACAGTCGCTCGCCGGGGTCGAGCCCGAAAAAAACTTGATGCATGAGTCCGACGGCTTCGCCCATGGCGGCAACCGCCAGGCCGGCGATTGCACCGATTATGACAGCCAAGACGATGACGCTCGATTCCCGCGCGCGCACAATGGCACGCAGGCGGTGCGGGACTTCGAGCGGCCGGCTGAGAAAGCGCATGAGAAGCAAATTCAATCAACGGAGATGCCAATGGCTTAAATGCCATGCCTTGCCACGGTGCAAGCGCGGGGATTCAACGCATCAAAACGCCACTTTGATTGTCGCGCCTCAGGCCTATTTCTGGTGCGTATTTGGAGGCGTGATTCGGACCAAAAATGAGGTGAAAAAAGTGGGGATTTCTGACCCTGCTCCTCTTTAAAAAATGCTGCTAAATCAACATATTAATGGTCCTACTTTGCGCTGTACGAGGCCCTGGTTTCATGTCACACAAACTGCTCATTCCGACTCAATTTTTCGTCCGTTCCGAAGGTGCCGCCAATGGCTGAACCGGCCCGCAAAAACCCGTCCGACTATGGCGCCGAGTCGATCAAGGTCCTCAAAGGCCTCGACGCCGTGCGCAAGCGGCCGGGCATGTATATCGGCGATACCGACGACGGCTCCGGCCTCCACCACATGGTCTACGAGGCGGTGGACAATGCCATCGACGAAGCACTTGCGGGTTATGCCACCGAAGTCGTGGTAACGCTCAATCCGGACGGCTCCTGCACCGTACGCGACAACGGCCGCGGCATTCCCACCGACATCCACAAGGGCGAAGGCGTGTCGGCTGCCGAAGTCATCATGACGCAGTTGCATGCCGGCGGGAAATTCGACCAGAACGCTTACAAAGTGTCCGGCGGCCTCCATGGCGTCGGCGTCTCAGTCGTGAATGCGCTTTCAACTTGGCTCAAGCTCACGATCTGGCGCGATGGCAAGGAGCACTTCATGGAGTTTCGCGACGGTGTCGCGGTCGCTCCACTCAAAGCCACTGGCGACGCAAAAGGCAAGCGCGGGACGGAAGTCACCTTCCTGCCGTCGACCAAGACCTTCACCATGGTCGAGTTTGACTTTGCGACACTGGAGCATCGGCTGCGCGAGCTGGCGTTTCTGAATTCCGGCGTTGTCATCATACTTGCCGACCAACGCCACGCCGTCGAAAAGCGCGAGGAGATGAAATACGAGGGCGGTGTCGAGGCCTTCGTGAAATTCCTCGACCGCAATAAAACCGCGCTCATTCCCAAGCCGGTCATGATCAAGGCGGAGCGCGAAGGTATCACGGTCGAATGCGCGCTGTGGTGGAATGACGGTTACCACGAGAGCGTGCTCTGCTTTACCAACAACATTCCGCAGCGCGACGGCGGCACGCATCTCGCCGGTTTCCGCGGCGCGCTTACCCGTCAGATTACGCAATACGCCGAGACTGCCGGTAGTTCGCGCAAGGAAAAAGTCGCGCTTACCGGCGACGATTGCCGCGAAGGATTGACCGCGGTGCTCTCGTGCAAGGTGCCAGACCCAAAGTTCTCCTCGCAGACCAAAGACAAGCTGGTGTCCTCCGAGGTGCGGCCGGTTGTTGAAAATGTCATCAACCAGGCTTTGCAGGATTGGTTCGAGATCCACCCGCAGGAAGCCCGAGTCATTGTCGGCAAGGTGGTGGAAGCTGCTGCTGCCCGCGAAGCGGCGCGAAAGGCGCGCGAATTGACCCGTCGCAAAGGCGCGCTCGATGTGTCGTCGTTGCCGGGCAAGCTTGCGGACTGTCAGGAACGCGACCCTGCGAAATCCGAGCTGTTCATCGTCGAGGGCGACAGCGCCGGCGGCTCCGCAAAACAGGGCCGAAATCGTGAATTCCAGGCCGTTCTGCCTCTCCGCGGCAAGATCCTGAACGTTGAGCGCGCGCGCTTTGACAAGATGCTTGGCAGCCAGGAAATCGGCACGCTGATTACCGCGCTTGGTACCGGGATCGGCCGGGACGAGTTCAATCCCGACAAGCTGCGCTATCACAAGATCATCATCATGACCGACGCGGACGTGGACGGCTCCCACATCCGCACGCTTCTGCTGACGTTTTTCTTCCGCCAGATGGAAGAGCTCATCAAGCGCGGCCACATCTACATTGCGCAGCCGCCACTCTATAAAGTGAACCGCGCCAAATCCGAGCAGTACCTTAAGGACGAACGCGCGCTGGAAGACTATCTGATCGCGACCGGACTCGAGGACGCCGTTTTGCGGCTTGCCTCCGGAGAAGAACGTGCCGGCACCGACTTGCGCAAGCTGGTCGAAGATGCACGCTCGATCCGCAATATCCTCAACGGGCTGCACAGCCGCTACAACCGCAAGGTCATCGAGCAGGCGGCGATCGCCGGGGTGCTCACACCCAAGGTCACCGACAACCTCAAGACCGGCGGCGCCGCCGCCGACTACATCGCAAAGCGTCTCGACGCGCTGGAAGATGAAACCGAGCGTGGCTGGAAGGGCACGTTCGACGAGAACGGTTTCCATTTCGAGCGTACGGTGCGCGGCGTGAAAGAAGTCGCGATCATCGATCAGGCCCTGCTCGGCTCAGCCGATGCCCGCAAGCTCGACGAGTTCGCGCTATCGCTGCAGCAGATCTTCCCGCGGCCGACGCCGCCGGCAATGCTTCGCCGCAAAGATGAAACCATTGCGATTCACGGACCGGTTGGTCTTTTCGAGGCGCTTACCGCTGCCGGCCGCAAAGGCCTTTCGCTACAACGCTACAAGGGCCTTGGCGAAATGAACCCCGAGCAATTGTGGGAGACCACGCTCGATACCAATGCGCGTTCGCTGCTGCAGGTGCGGATCAAGGAAGTCGACGAAGCCAATGTGCTTTTCGACCAGCTGATGGGCGACCTGGTCGAACCGCGAAGGCAATTCATCCAGGACAACGCGCTGGCGGCCAGTGTCGACGTCTGACGTTCGCCGCAGGCGAGCGATCAGGCCAATATCAGTTGCAGATTTTCTCGACGCCGCGGACCCAGCCACCGCGGCCGTCAGCGATCGGTACTTCTTTCCAATAGCACCCGCCATAACTGGCGTAATAGCCGTAGCATCCGCCGAGTGCGCAACCGCGCGTCCACGGCAGATAGCCGATGTAGCTCAGCGCCGCATGGTAAGTGTTCGGGCCGACAAGACGGTCGCAATCGCCGCAATAAGGAACCTGTTCAGCGACTCGTATACCGGGTCCGAAACGCTCGTCGCGGCCACAGCAGTCGCCGCCGTACAAAACTTGCGAATGCGAGCGATACGAATAGCGGGAAAGGTCGGCGGCGTTCGCCTGTCTACCGAGCGATACGAACAGGCCTAACGCCAGCATGGCCAAAACGATGATACGCATGAGTGTCACCCTGAGGATCTGACGAGAATCATATCCGGCACAGCCCGAAAGATTGCGAAGAAAATCCGCGCGCAATTGCTGAAAATTGTTCGTCATATGGTAAGCTTTGCGCCGATCGTCAGGCCAATGACGAGCGCGCCCAGGAACAGCACGAGGAAAATACCGAAAAGCCATTGCGCGATCGTGGCCGACGCGGCTTCCACATCGGTGAAGCCGAAAACTCCTGCAATCACCGCGATAATCAGAAAAACAAAGGCCCATTTCAGCATTGGCGGCTCTCCTCGACCGGATTTCGCCCCGATAATGAGCAGGACGGCCGTGAAGTTCCATCCTTAAGTCGAAGGTTTGGGAGCGCGCGTCCGCGGGTCGCGTGGTAGCCAGCCGCCACTATCGACGCGGTAAAGAAAATCACCGACGACCTGGTTAAAAAGGTCCGGTTCTTCCAGATTCACCGCATGACCGGTTTTGGGAAAAACCACCAAACCAGAAGCGGGGACGGCATCCTTCAGGAACAGCCCCGGCTCAATGCATCGCTCGTCCTCATCGCCGACCACAATCAGCGCCGGAGTGGCCAGCTTCCGGATCTCAGCCTCGAAATCATAAAGAGAAGGCCGCGCGCCCTGAAAGCCGCGCGACATATGGGCGGACCCTTGCGCGTCGTGCTCCGCCAGCTGTTTGGCAAATTCCGCAAATCCGCGTCGGTCCTTGAGCTCGAACGGGATGCGGCTGGGGCTGCGGCCGTAAGTTTGCGCCACGGCTGTAGAACCCTCACGCTCGAATTGGTCGGCAAGCTCGCGCGAACGCCGATGGAATTCCTTGGTGTACCAGCGCTCGCTGCCTGAACCGGCGCCGGCGAGCACCAGCGAGCGCACACGTCCAGGAAGGTTGAGGGCAACCTGTAACGCTGTGTAGCCACCCATCGACAGGCCGATCAGGTGTGGTTGTTCAATCTTCAGGTGATCGAGCACGGCGACGGCATCGCGCATAACAAGCTGATAGCTGTATGCGCTCGCGTCTGTCGGAACATCGGAGGGTTTATAGCCGCGCGCGGCATAGACGATGCAGCGGTAACGTTTGCCGAATTCGCGGAGCTGCGGTTCCCAGCTACGATGGTCGCCGGCAAATTCATGCACGAACAGGATCGGCGTGCCTTGCCCGACCTCTTCGTAATAAAGCTTCACTTTGTCCGAAGTATTCACATAGGGCATTCGAAAACGTCCTGTTGGCTTAGGTGCTCACACCAGCAAATGAAGCCGGTCAGCTTCGTGGCATTCCCTGAACCCTCATCGCAATGCGCACCAGATCCGCAATATTGCGGGCGCCGATACGCTCCATCACCCAGGCGCGATGATTTTCCACAGTCTTTGGGCTGATTTTGAGTTGCGATCCGATTTCTTTATTCGACAACCCGGCGACGGCCAGTTCCATGACCTGGCGTTGCCGGACTGATAACGTCTCGAAACGGGATTGCAACTTTTGTAGTTCAGCTGCGTCGATTTCAGGTTGCAGTTTCTTTTCAATTGCATTGTGGATGCTGGCGAGCAGGCGAGCTTCGTCGAATGGCTTTTCGATGAAATCGAATGCGCCAATCTTGATGGCGGCGACAGCCATATCGACGTCACCGTGTCCGGTGATTAGAACAACCGGAACACCGGTCCCACCGCCTTTTAGGCGGTGAACAAGATCCAGACCGGACATTCCGGGCATACGGACGTCCGAGACAACGCAATCGAATCGCTGTCCGCTCTCGACCGCAGCCAGAAAATCTTTCGAAGACGCGAAACAAGATGTTTCAATGTTCTGACGGACGAAATAGAGGCGCAGCGAGTCGAGCACCGCCTCATCGTCGTCAATGACCGCGATGTGAATAAGAGTGCTCATGCCTGGGCCGCTTTCGCGATGGGCAGGGTAAAGTGGACGGCGCCCCCCGGCGAGCTGTCACCAAGCCATAACTTGCCACCATGGGCTTCGACGATCGACCGGCACAGCGGCAATCCAATACCGAGCCCCTCGGCTTTGCTGGAAGACAGGGGAAGAAATGCGCTTTCGAGAAGCTGCGGTGGAAAGCCTGGTCCGGTATCGACTACACGAACTTCGATCAAGTCGGCATCGAAATTTCTTGCCTCGATCAGGATAGCGCCACGCGGGGTTCTGCTTTCGCCGATCGCTTCGATCGCGTTGCGTAGGAGATTGATCAGGACCTGCTCGATCTGCAGGAGGTCAACCATGACTCGCGGGAGATCGGGGGCAATAGTGGTCCGGGCGGTCACACGCATGCGGTCGAGGTCCGGTTGGCATAGTTCGATTGTTTCCTCTGCAATCTGCTCGACTCTGCACGGCTCACGATTGCTACGATCGAGCCGAACGAGGGCGCGCAGGTGGCGCACAACCTCAGCGGCGCGTTCAACCTGAGCCACCGCCTTTTTCGCGGTCTCGGCAACCGTCACGACATCGACGGGTGCCGTACTGATCGCTTCGTTTACCAGCCGTGCGTAGGTGCCCGCCGCCATGAGGGGCTGATTAAGCTCATGTGCAACTGCTGCCGCGAGTTCTCCCATGCTGGCAAGGCGCGCAAGACGCGAATGCGATTCTTGCTGCAAACGCAATTGCGCCTCGGTTCGCCGCCGTTCCGTGACCAATTCGCCAGCAACTAAACCGGTCACGGCCAGGACGAGCATCAGCGCCTGGAAAGCCGTCACGCCGAACGTCCCCGCCGGGAAAAGCTGAATACCGAGAATCAATCCAAGTTGCGTGATCAGAATTCCGACGCTGACGCCTTCCGAGCCTGTCCGTACGGCAAGCCAGACAATCGGCAGGAAGAGAACATAGAACAGTTGAAATTGCTGTTCTTGTGCCAGACCGAATACCAGAGCCAAGGCTACGCCAATTGCAACAAATTGCAGCATAGTCTCGGTCGTCATCGGCAGCACGCGCCGGCGCGTCAATACGAATAGCGCGAACGGGGTAATCACCGCGATGCCGATGACGTCGCCCACCCAATAGCGCAGCGTCGCCGCCGCAAAGTCCGCGCTCGGCAACAACCCTGCGGCAATTGTCAGGCTGACGTATCCGATTGCGACGAAAGCTGCGCTCACGACCGCAACGACCATCAAGAGAACAAGATCGTGCATCGAGTCGAGCGTGGGTTCAAACCGCAACTTCGGATGCAATAAAAATGTCAATGCGATCGAATAGCCGCCGCCGACCAATGCCGAAGCAAGGATCTCGACCTGCCACGGCATCGCGAACTGTTGATTCACGTGGTCCGCGAGCAGAGGGCTGATGAGCAAGAACGGAATCATTCGAAGGCCAAACAGCAGGAGCAGAGCAAAGCTCAAACCGGTGCCGGGATTCCAAGCCGTGATTCCTAGATGCGCGTAAGGCTCGATGAAGCTGATCCAATCGAGCGCCGCATAAGCCACAAGGTAGACGACTCCGACGAAAATCTTGTTGGCGTCGAATACGCGCGGGAAAGCCATCGCTCGCAATCGCTCCACCTGGGCTCTGCTGGTCATGAATGTTTAGACCTTTCCGGCAATTGCACCCCGGATATTAATCCCTAGGTCAAAATACCCAAGTGGGCTGACCCGGGTATTCATCCCGAATTGTAGGCAAATTCGGCGTCCCTATTCTCGCGCTACGACAATCTGCTTTGCGGCATTGCGGACAAGGATCGTGCCGAACCGAAAACCATTGAATGTAATATCCCACGTCAGCGCGGGTTACGTTCGATCGTGGAGAGCAAAGGACCGCCCGCAATTACAGCCGTGGCGTAGCCCCGGCGGACCCACGGGAAATTCGAACACGCGCGTTTCCATCAGCTTTGTCCTGGTCAACTGGGCCGGGCTCGTCGCGCTATGGGCACTCCCGTATCTCACGCTACTCGATCATCTCCGCTTTGACGCGGCGCGGTCTGAAGTCCTGCAATGGTCGCTGCTGATCATCGGCGCTCTCGGACTCGTCAGCATTCTCTACACGGCATGGAAGGAAACGCTCGATCCCGTATGGCGCGCCCGGCACGGGTCCCCGCCCCACAAGCGACCGCATCGTCCGAATACCAGAAACGTCGCGTAATCAATTCCGCAGGGATCGCGAATGATCGAAATTTTAGAAAATATTGGCGTCAACACGCAGCCTCAGTTCTGGATATCAGTTGTTCAAATTATCTGGATCAACGTGCTGCTGTCAGGCGACAACGCAATCGTCATTGCGCTCGCCTGTCGGAATTTGCCGCAAAGACAGCGTCTCACCGGAATGGTGCTCGGCACGGGCGTCGCGTTATTATTGCGGCTGATCTTCGCAACAATCGTCTCGACACTGATGTTGCTCCCCTACGTCAAGATCGCCGGGGGCGCCGCGCTTTTATGGATCGCGGTAAAATTGCTTTCGCCCAACGAAGGGGCCGACAACGGAGAACCCACATCCCACAGTCTTTGGCGAGCGGTGAAGCTTGTCGCCATCGCGGACGTGGTCATGAGCCTCGATAACGTTATCGCCGTGGCGGCGGTCGCCGATGGAAGCCTTGCGTTGCTCGTGTTTGGACTTGGCGTCAGCATTCCCGCGATCGTGGCCGGCGCAAACATCATCATGGCCATTCTCGGCTATTTTCCGCTCATCATATGGGCGGGCGCGGCTTTGCTGGGATGGATTGCAGGCGACGTGATTGCCAGCGACCCGATTGTGGCGGACTACGCGGCATCGTTTGGCGCCGGCGCGCACGCAAAGATCAAGCTGGTCTGCTCGGTTGCCGGGATGGCCGGGACTGTCGGCGTCTGCCTCATCAGCCGGGCACGACTACGTTCGCCAAAGCTTGACTATTAGCGCATCAAAATAAATCCAAATACTCTTTCTGTTCCCAAGGCGTCGCTTCAGGTTGCTCGCGCGCCTCCTTCTGGAAACGTTCGAGCTCGGCCGCCTTGATATGCGTGTAGTAGTCCACGAACGCGGCCCCGAAGCCTGCGCGAAAGACTTCGTCACCGCGCAACGCGGTGAGCGCTTCGGTCAGGTTTTTCGGCAGCAGCGCAGCAACAGCTTCGTAAGGCGTATCGGCGGAAGGGCCGGGATCCAGCCTCCGGGCGATGCCGTCGAGGCCTGAATAAATCTGCGACGCCACGTAGAGATAGGGATTGGCGGCAGGCTCGCCGATCCGATTTTCCAGGTGCGTTGCCGGATCGCCTGGCTGGCCCAGGACGCGGACCATCACGCCGCGATTGTCACGTGCCCAGATGGCACGATCCGGAGCGAGCGAATAAGGCCGGTAGCGCTTGTAACCGTTGATTGTCGGCGTCGTAAAAGCCGCCGCGGCGCGAGCATGTGCGAGCAGGCCGCCGAGATAATATTTTCCAACGGTCGAGAGCACGTCGCGGTGATCGAAGGCGAAGGCATTACGCCTAGATTTAGTCTCGATCAGCGATTGATGAAGGTGCCAGCCGCTCGACATCACGTTAGGAAGCGCCGGCCGGCACATGAAACTCGCGAGATATCCATGACGACGCGCGATCTGTTTCACCGCAGCGCGAAAGAGCACCATCGTGTCGGCGCTCGCGATGCCCGGTTCGGGACGGAAAGTAAATTCGCACTGGCTGGGGCCAAGCTCGACTTCCACCGAACGCAACGGCAGACCGAGTTGCTCGATGCCGCGGCGCAGAATTTCGATTGCTGGATCGAGCATGTCGAAACGCGACTCGGTGAGGTACTGATGGCCTTGCGTGAGCAGGCTGACTTCCGGCGCTTCCGGCGGCCAGGTGGCGTCAGCCGGCGCCAGCCGCGGATTCTCAAGCTTGAACAGGTGGAATTCGACTTCCAACCCCGCAACGAAATCGAACCCGGCCTTGGCGAGGGTTGCCAGCGCGTCGCGACAGCGCGCACGCGTTGAATACGGCACCGGCCTGCCGTTGCCAAAATAAATGTCGCACAGCAACCAGCCGGTCTTGTTTGCCCAAGGGAGAATGCGAAACGTCGTCGGATCGGCGACCATGACGAAGTCGCTGCCACCCTGCATCTCGTCCAAGGCGAAACCGCCGCCCGGCGTGAACACCGGGTAGACGGTGCGGTGCGCCGTGTCCTTGGCGAGCAGCGTCGTGGTCATGGTGACGCCATTGCGCATCGCATTTGCGGCTTCCGATGCAAGCAAAGTCTTGCCGCGCAAAACGCCGTGCTGGTCGGCGAAGGAGAAGCGAACGACCTCGAGTTCTTCTTTCTTGATGATGCGGTCGACCTGCACAGCGGCTTTTGACTGCGCGTCGTTCCACAGGCTGTGGCGTTCGATGAAACTGGTCGGTTTACGCGAACGCGGGGGCATTACGGCCTAGTGCCCATTGGGCCAGCTCGCAGCCTTACGTTTGCTCGCCTCGCTCTTTTGCCAATAGCCCTGCCAGTCGTCGGCGGGGCCGATACCGTCGATCGCCGCAGGCCCGGTGATGCTCGTGGCCTGTGCGGGTTCGAGCACCATGATCGGCCTCTCGCCTTTGCTTGTCTGTTCGATCGACTGCCTCAGCAGCCGGCGGTAAGCAGCAATTGCTTTGTCCGAAGTGCCGAGATGCTCGCTGCTGCGATCTTGGATCGTGCCCATCGACTCGCAGGCCCACTGGTCATGCACGTTGATGTCGGCACCCATGCCGGTAAAGGTCTCGTGCTCCTGCTCGTGCGGATCGAAGCCGTAGTCGTTGCTCTTGTTCTTGTTTGGGATGTAATCGGGCAGCTGATAGAGCGCCAGGCGTTGACGCCGCATTTCGTCCTTGTCGACGGGAGCGCCGAAGCTCGTGAAGATCGCGTACCAATAGTGCTTCTCGTCGCTGATCGGCACGTGCCACTGCGTGATCGTCATCTCGCGGCTCATCGGAATGATGAACGCATTGGGAAACATCAGGTTGGTGACGCGTACATGCGTACTCGCTTTACTGATCTGGCGAAGCGTCACCAGCCGGAAGCCGAACTCGGTTGGTTCGACTTCGATGCGAGGCCGGGTGAACTCGCGCATGATCTGCGACATCGGCATGTCGGAATCGCGCGACGTGTCGCGGAATAATTTACCGTAGGCCTGGCTTGGATCTTCGTCCTGGAAGAACCGATGCAGGAACGAGGTGTGGACCGGATCGATGCCCACTTCGAGCGACTGCAGCCAATTGCAGTCGATCATGCCTTTGAACGCGAAGGTGTGGCTGGCGGGTGCGACGAAACAGTCGAAATGCGGAAACGCCGGCGGCTCACCCGGCCCGAGATAAGCGAAAAGAATACCACTCTTCTCTACCACTGGATATGATTTCTGCCGAACATTTACGCAGAGATTGCTGTCGTCGGGTTCAGCCGGTGTCTCGAGACACTGTCCATGCACGTCGAACAGCCAGCCATGGAAGGCGCAACGCAGGCCGCCATTTTCCAGCCGGCCGTAAGCGAGGTCGGTGCCGCGATGCGGGCAGCGACGGCCGATCAAGCCGTACCGGCCCTGCTCGTCCTTGAAGATCACCAGATCTTCGCCAAACAACCGTATCGGTTTGACCGGACGGTTGCCGGAAAGCTCATCGACCAACGCCGCCGGCTGCCAATAACGCCGCATCAAGGCGCCTGCCGGCGTGCCCGCTCCGGTTCGGGTGATGAAATCGTTCTGCTCTGCACTCAACATCGCCAGCCGTCCCCTTTACCGGCGGCCGACTCTATACGAAGTCCGCAACGGACAGGAAGCTGTGCCAAAGCCCGCATAAACAAAGCGGCCGGCGCAAGGGCCGGCCGCAACTCATGGGCGCTGGGCACTCAGCCCGAATGGCGCGCAGCCCAACCCGTGTCCATGCGCCGGCGCCAAGCGGTCTGCCGTAGGCCCGTCAGGCGTTGTGCGGTGGTCTTGGCTTCAGCGCGGCTCATTGCCGCGCACGTTCGGTATTCGAGATCGGCCACGCGCGACACCAGCGGCTCCTTGCGGAAGAGCCGGGCAAATGTGCTGACGCCGCCGTTCAATTTCAGATCAGCGAGCGAATTGGCGACATTGCCGGAATGACCGAATGCAACGACCCTACCGGTCATCGTGTGGCGGACTTCGTAAACTCCAGGGCCTATGGGGGCTTCGACGTGTTCTCCGCTCTGCGCATCGGGAAATCGTTTCCAAGTACTCCAAGTCTGAACCATAAAACTCCCTCAATATCGCTATCGTTCAAAAACGCGCACCAGCAACGCGACAACTAACCATTGGTTCCGCCGGGTCAACCGGGCCTGTTGATAAGCGGGTAATCGCGGCCGCAATTAGGCGGCGATAAAAATCAACGTATTTACAGTTACGTAGCGGAGTTAACGACACAAGTTAATGGCCAGGTAGGACAAGCACCTTCGGCTTTGCCGGGAGGCTCGTTTTGGATACCACCAATGATGGTATTTCGGCGACGTCCACGTCCCATTCCTGCCGCACACGCTGCAAAAAGTGGTCGAGCGTAAAGGCGCTGAAATAGTGCATCGGGATCATAAGCGGCGCCTTGAGCGCGTGCAGTACCTCCACCATGCCGTCGAGATCGAGCGTGTAGGACCCGTCCACCGGCACCAGCACAATGTCGACGCGGCCAATTTCATTGAGCTGCTGTTGAGTCAGCGTGTGATGCAGATGGCCGAGATGTGCGATGCAGAGGTTTGCGACCTCGAAGATGAAGATTGAATTGCCGTGACGCTCGGTGCCGCCATCGAACGTACGGATGTTGGTCGGGACGTTGCGCACACGCACGTCTTTGTATTGCAGATCGACGCGCGCCGGCTTCTCGTCGTCGGCCCAGCCATGCAGCACGTATTTGATGCCCGGGTCCGGCGACAACGTGTAATGCGTCGAATGTGCGTGATTCATCGTCGCGATATCGGGCAGTATCGGCGGCCTGACATAGTCGTTGTAGTCGGTGGCAATCCGAACGAGCTGCGGACTTTCGATCAGGAAAGTCGAATGTCCGACGTAACTGATGCGCGCCTGATCGCGCTCAAGAGCAGCAAGGCGCAGCGCGGCTGGCTCAACAAAGGGTGGTCGCGCCGCGATCAGGCCCGGGCAGCTTTGCGTCATTTCAGGCTTGGCGGGAGGCGCCGCCCCTTGCGCGGTGGCTTGCGTCGCCACCGCGATGGCACACACCGCGGCCGAGAGGATTTTTAGCAAAGCGTTGTACATGACGAACCCGCGTCACCTAAAGCGGCAGGAAATCTGACACGCTTTTGCCAGGCTCGCTACCGGCCTCACGCGCAAATGAAGAGCGGCGCCCGAAGGCGCCGTCAATTGCCGTTCACGGGATCTTTGCGATCAGAATTGTTCGAAGTAGCGACGGTCGCGCATCGAGACGATGATTCCCTTCGGGGTCACCACCAGCCAGCGCCCATCCTGCCGCTTGATCTGTTCGACCGGACCGAGACCCGGCAATGGCGCGCCGGGTACGACCTGGTATACGTCGCCATGACCCTGCACGTAAACGTAGCCGTCGTGCGTTTCACGGATCGACCAATCCGCCACAATCGACAAACGTGGCGACGGTGGCGCTTCCGCGGCGGGCGCGGGACGCGGCGTCGGAAGAGGCGCAGCCTGCTGCTGTGGCGGAATCGTTTGCGGTGCTGGCGGGGTCGTTTGCGGCGGCGCGATTGAGCCGGTGATTTCTGCGCCGTCGCGATTGAGGCGTTCGCTGATTTTCGCGATCTGACTATGTGCGGATTTGTTCGCCGTTTCGAGGCCCGCCTTCAGGGCTGTGATTTCCTTGGTGAGCCGAGCAATCGACTGTTGCGTCGCCCTGTTTTCCTCGACCGCGATGTCAATTGTTGCAGGCCTCGAAAAGCTGCCACTGGTTGCCGCACCAAAGACCGCGCCGAGTACGGCCGCGAGCGCTACCGAAGCGGCGAGTAAAGCATGGCGTTTGTGCCGGGGCCGCAAAGTGAATCGCGGAAGAATTGACGGGGCCCGCGGAACATCTTCTAAGCCGGCAACGTGCGCCGTTTCTTCCGGTAGGGTTGCAGCGAGGGGCTCCGCCGTGGCCGGTTCGGCCGCCGCTTCCGATGTTGCCGGGGAGATCGACGGAGACTCCACGGACGGCAACTCGATCTTGGGTTGCGCCTGAACCGGCGCGCTGTCCGGGTTTGCGAGCGCCTCGCTGCCTGCTATCTCGGTTTTGCGCTTTGCCATGGCCCGACGTCCTCGCTTGGCTATTCACCAATCGGTAACCACGTTCGGTTACCAATTGGTTACCAATCGCTTGCGAGCACTGTGGCGCTGCGTCTACTGACGTATCCGAGGACCTTGCATCGTATCCTGACGAAGGATACCCGCCGGTCAGCGTGAGATACTGGTTTTATGCCGGCGTCTCACGCCCATTTCTCCACCAGCAATTTCGAAGAAGGCGCTCTAGAGCGGCAGGCCGTTTTCAGCCGCGCGGGCTTTCAATGACACGGCCGGTCGCGCGCCGATGTGCTGGATAACTTCTGCCGCCGCGAGGCCGCCGAGACGGGCGGCGGTGCGATGATCCTTGCCGCGTGCCAACCCAACCAGAAAGCCCGCCGCAAATAAATCGCCGGCGCCGGTGACATCGGCCACTTGTTCGACTGGCTCTGCTGCCACGGCTTCGACGCCGTCGCGCGACACCACAACGCAACCCTTTTCGCTGCGCGTCACCACGGCGAGTTTCGCCTCACCGCGGAGCGCCTGGACCGCACTATCGAATTCGGCCGTCTCATAGAGGCTGTGCAGCTCGCGTTCATTGGCGAACACGATGTCGACGGTGCCTTTACGGATCAACTCGAGGAATTCCGCGCGGTAGCGGTCGACACAAAATGCATCGGATAATGTGAGGGCGACCTGCCGGCCGGCCTTGTGCGCAATTCCCGCAGCTTTGACGAACGCGTCCTTCGCTTGCGGCGGATCCCACAAATAACCTTCGAGGTATGTGACCGCGGCACTAGCTACCTGCGCCTCATCGATATCGTCCGGTTTGAGGTCCTGCGCGGCGCCAAGAAACGTATTCATGGTGCGCTCGCCGTCTGGCGTCACCATGATGTAGCAGCGCGCGGTCGACGGTCCGCCACGCGCCGGCTTGGTATCGAAGGCAACATTGGCGGCGCGGATGTCATGGGCGAAGGCGCGGCCAAGTTCGTCATCTTTGACCTTGCCGACGAAAGTAGCGCGAGCACCGAAACTGGCGACTCCAACAATGGTGTTGGCTGCCGAGCCGCCAGAACTTTCCACCGCCGGCCCCATAGCCGAATAGATCGCCTGTGCGCGCGCCTCATCGATGAGCGCCATCGTGCCCTTTTGCATGCCCTGCGCCACGAGAAAGTCGTCCTCTGTGCGGGCGATGACGTCGACAATGGCGTTGCCGATGCCGAGCACGTCGTAGCGGGGAGCGGTCATGCGTAATCCTTCTTTGATGGCGCGCGCACTATATCGAGCGAACGCGCCGCGGCAAGCGACCACATCGCATGGGTGACGGGCGTGTGCCCACAGGCTTAGAGTGCTCGCAGGGGAATCACTTTATGTCGCTGGCACGCGATATCACCACAGTCGGCGGCGGCACATTAATGTCGCGGTTGCTGGCCTATTTGCGCGACGCATGGATCGCCGCATTGTTGGGCGCGGAAGCATATTCAGAAGCATTCTTCGCAGTGTTGCAGGTCGTTAATTTTTTTCGGCGCCTGCTGTCGGAGGGCGCGCTCAACAGCGCCTTCGTGCCGATCTGGCTCAAGCTGCGCGGCGGCGAGGATGGAGCGGCCAATGCCTGCTGGTTCACCCTCCGGGCGATGGTGATGATCGGCATATTCACCGGCATCGTCGTTTTGATTGTCACCATCTTCGCGCCTTCCGTCATCGCCGTTATCGCACCCGGATTCGAAGCGGCGCTGCGCAACCAGGCGACGCTGCTGCTCATGATCGTAGCGCCCTATATTGTGCTGGCGGGTTTGGTCGCCGTGGGTGCTGCCGTGCTCAGCGCGCAAGGGCGTGTCTTCATCGTCGCGGTCAGTACCGCAATATTCAATCTGGTCTTGTTGCTGGCCCTCACGCTTATCGCGCGCGAGAACGACCGAATGTGGATCACCATTTGGCTGGCGATGGCAATCGTCATTGCCGGTTTCGGTCAGCTCCTGATCGTGACTGCGGCCTTGGCGCGGGGCCGTAGCTGGCGGCGCCCGCGAGTGCGTGTGCCCGACCAAACGGCAGTATTTTTTAGGCGCGCCCTGCCCGGCCTGATCGCCACCGGCATTCCGCAACTCAAGCTGATCGCGGCCACCGCGATTGCATCGGCCTCGCCTGCGGCGGTGGCGTGGCTCTATTACGCCAATCGGCTTTACGAACTTCCACTCGGCGTCGCGTCCGCCGCCATGGCGGCGGTGATCGTGCCGCGCATTTCGGCCAGTGTGCATGCCGACGACCCTGCCGCGGATGCGGCCGCACAGTCGCGTGCCTACGAAATTGCGCTCGGCCTCGCGCTGCCGTCGGCCGTGGGCTTTGCGCTGCTGGCGAATCCGATTGCGGGCGGTCTCTTCGAACGCGGCGCATTCGGATCACAAGATACAGACGCGGTCGCGGCCGCCCTTGCCGCGATCTGTGCCGGACTGCCGGGGCATGTGCTGGAAAAAGCGTTCGGGGCGGTATCCTTCGCTCACGAGGATACACATACGCCCATGTACACAGCCTTATGTGGTCTTGCCGCCGCCATCGCCGGAGGCGTGCTGCTTTTTCCGTTATATGGGCCCACAGGTGTCGCCGCGGCAATCGCCATCTCGGGCTGGGTCGGCGCCTCGTTGCTCGGCGCCGTGCTCTATTGGCGGCGTTGGCTGCGTCTCGACAATGATGCTCGCCGGCGTCTCCCACGCATTGGCCTCGCCACCATCGTCATGGCGGCTGTTATCGCTTGCGTCGGTTATGCCGTGGGCGCGCCTGCCACGTCGCTCGGCCGCCTGGAGTTGCTCGCCGTGCTGGTAACGCTCGGTGTGGCCGTTTATGGCACGGCGCTGCATGTGCTCGGAGTAGCGAAGTTCAAAGATGTCGCGGCGGCTCTGCACCCGCGTGCTTGAGGGCCTTGCGCCGCGCGCCTTCGGCGTGGCATGGGTCGCCGCGCAAGTGAAAAGGATAGGCGATGGCGTTCAAGGAACGCGTGTTTTCGGGCGTCCAGCCGACCGGTAATCTGCATCTCGGCAATTATCTCGGCGCGATCTCCAAGTTCGTGGCGCTGCAGGAGCGCTACGACTGCATCTATTGCGTGGTTGATTTACACGCCATCACGGTCTGGCAGGACCCCAGCGAATTGCCGCGCGCCACGCGCGAGGTGACCGCCGCATTTCTTGCCTGCGGCATCGACCCGAAGAAGAACATCATCTTCAATCAAAGCCAGGTCGCCGAGCATGCGGAGCTCGCCTGGGTATTTAATTGCGTTGCTCGCATCGGCTGGCTCAACCGCATGACCCAATTCAAGGAGAAAGCCGGCAAGGACCGCGAGAACGCTTCAGTCGGCCTCTTCGTCTATCCGAACCTGATGGCCGCGGACATTCTGGCCTATCGCGCAACCCATGTTCCTGTCGGCGAAGACCAGAAGCAGCATCTCGAACTGTCGCGTGACATTGCGCAGAAATTCAACAATGACTTCGCCGCGTCGATCCAGGCGCACGGCTACGGCGATGCATTTTTCCCGCAGCCCGAGCCCTTAATACAAGGACCGGCGACACGGGTGATGTCGCTGCGCGACGGCACAAAGAAAATGTCGAAGTCGGAAGCATCCGACTATTCGCGCATCAATCTCACTGATGACGCCGACGCCATTGCGCAGAAGATTCGCAAGGCCAAGACTGACCCCGAACCGCTGCCGAGCGAAGAGAAGGCTTTGGCGCCGCGCCCCGAGGCCGACAACCTCGTTGGTATCTACGCTGCGCTACAGGGAGTGAGTAAAGCTGAGGTGCTCGGGCAATTTGGCGGCGGGCAATTTTCTACCTTCAAAACTGCGTTGGTCGATCTCGCTGTCGCGAAACTCGGGCCGATTGGCGCCGAGATGAAGAAACTGGTCCAGGATCCGGTCTATATCGATTCGGTTCTGGGTGATGGCTCGCAACGTGCGCAAGTGATCGCGGCGGAAACAATGAAGGCCGTCAAGGATATCGTCGGCTTCGTGAGGCGATAGTTTGCAGCGCGGAACACCCTCCTTGTCGGCGTGACGGCCGCCGTGCCACCATTGTCCGCTTGTGCATCTACTATTGCGCATCTGTTCGGACGGGAGCGTCGCGATCATGGGCAGCAAGCGCCGCAGTTACGAGGCCGGCCACAAGCGTAAATATTTGGTGGTCATCGACGACACGCAAGAGTGTGACCGCGCCGTCTATTGGGCGGCCAAACGCGCAGGCCGTACCAAATCGCAGATTGTAATGTTACGCGTGATCGAGCCCGGCGATCGCAATCAGCAATGGCTTGGCGTTGCCGACATTATGAAGGCAGAGCAGCAAGAGGCCGCGAACGCTGCACTGGACAAATACGCCGCGCGCGCCAAAAAGATCGCCCGTATCACACCCGATAGGGTGATCCGCGAAGGCGATACCGCCGAAGAAATCGTCAAGCTGATCGACGAAGATGCCGACATCGGCATTCTGGTGCTGGCTGCCGGCACCGGAAACGAAGGCCCGGGTCCACTGGTCACCAACCTGGCCAAGACCGCCGGCATGTTCCCGATCCCCGTGGCGCTGGTGCCAGGACATCTGAGTGACGACGATATCGACGCAAGTTCGTGATTAACGCCGATTTTGCGCCGGTTGACCGCAGCCACCATAATCGCCATTTATGCGTTATAGTCCGACGACCCGCGGGCCTTTGAACCCGTTGAGGCAAGGAGCTGTGCGATGTTCATCCAAACCGAAGCCACGCCGAATCCGGCAACGCTGAAATTCCTGCCGGGGAGACTTGTGCTCGAATCCGGCACGCTCGACCTCCCGACGAAGGAAGCTGCAGCGCGATCGCCGCTTGCCGCTAAGCTGTTCGATGTTCCGAATGTCAGCGGTGTCTTCTTCGGCTCCGACTTCATTTCGGTGACCAAAACCGACGGTGACTGGCAACAGATGAAGCCGGCGATTCTCGGCGCCATCATGGAACACTATATGTCCGGCGCTGAGCTGTTGTCGGACGATGCGAAATCGGACGAAGCCTTAGCTGACGAATTCTTCGACGCCAAAGACGCGGAGACTGTCGCAACCATCAAGGATCTGATCGAGACGCGCGTGCGTCCGGCGGTCGCCAGCGACGGCGGCGACATTACCTTCCGTGGCTACAAGGAAGGAATCGTCTATCTCAATATGAAGGGCGCTTGCTCCGGCTGCCCGTCGTCGACCGCCACTCTCAAGCACGGCATCCAGAACCTGCTGCGGCATTTTGTGCCGGACGTGGTCGAAGTACGGCCGATGTGATTTGCGGCCCTTAAGGCCCTCGCTGCGTCATGCCCGGCCTGTGCCGGGCATTCACGTATCAGGGCTTATCTGCAACAAAGGCGTGGATGGCCGGACAATCCGCGCCACGACGGTGCTAAATTCGAAGCATGCGCGTCCTTGCCATCGATACCGCCCTCGAAGCCTGCTCAGTTGCGGTGATCGACACCGCGGACGCGCACGCGCACCACGCATATGAATCGCTGCCAATGCAGCGTGGCCACGCCGAGGCACTAATGCCGCTGGTCGCACGCGTGCTCGACCGCGCCCAGCTCGACTTCAGCAATCTTGATCGCATTGCTGTCACCACCGGACCCGGGAGCTTCACCGGCCTACGCGTCGGCATCGCCGCCGCGCGCGGTATCGCCCTCGCGGCCGGCAAACCGGCGATCGGGTTGTCAACCCTCGCGGCCTTCGCTGCGCCATTCATCGCTTCCAACGACACGCTGCCGGTGGTGGTAGCGATCGACGCGCGGCACGACCACGTCTATCTGCAAGTGTTCGGCCCCGGAGGCCGCACACTGGTTGCGCCTCGGGTCGCTCCATTGCGCGAAGCGCTGCGAGTTTCTGCGACCGGCGCGCCGCGCATCACGGGCACCGCGGCCAAAATGCTTGCAGCCATTTGGCCCGCGGGTGAGCGGGCACCGACCGTGGTCGAGCAGCGCGGCGCGCCAGATATTAACTGGGTGGCGCGGCTTGGGGCTGCGGCGACTGACACGGGAACACCGCCGAAGCCGCTGTATCTGCGGGCCCCGGATGCTCATCCCCAAGACGCCGTGAAATTGGCCCGCCGATGATTGGCTTTATCAGCAACCTGTTTGCGCGCGGTGAGCCGGCCATATCGGAAGCGAGCGAGCGCGACGCGGCAGCATTTGCAGTATTGCATGACGCGTCGTTTCGGCGCGGCTGGAGCGAACAGGAAGTCGATGCTCTGCTGATCGACCGGCACGTGATTGCACATCGCGCGCTGATCGGGGCCAAACTTGCCGGATTCATTATGTCCCGGGTGGTCGAGGACGAGGCGGAAATTCTTTCGGTCGCGGTTGCCGGCCGGCAGCGTGGCCGTGGGCTCGCGCGCCAATTGCTGACTCTGCATCTGCGCAGGCTGGCCGGCCTTGGCGCGCGCGCTGTCTTTCTTGAAGTCGACGAGCACAACGACCCGGCGCTCCGGCTTTACCGCCGGGCCGGCTTTCACGAAGTGGCACGTCGTGCCGATTACTACCCCGGTTCCAGCGGCGCTGCGGCCGCATTAGTGCTGCGACGCGATCTTTCTTGATACCTCGAGGAACGCGTGCCGGACGACGTTCAATATGATAGAAAGGCCTTGAGAATAGGCCCGACAGGCGCCAGAGACGATGACGTGAACACTGCAAGCAAAAGCACCCTCGAGAAGAAAAACATCGAAGCGCTCTGCGCCGCCAAGGGCATGCGCATGACCGAGCAGCGTCGCGTGATCGCGCGCGTGCTAGCGGACTCTGACGACCATCCTGATGTCGAAGAACTTTATCGCCGCTGTGCCAAGGTCGACGACCGCATCTCGATTTCCACGGTGTATCGGACGATGCGGTTATTCGAGGATGCGGGCATCATCGAACGCCACGATTTTCGCGATGGCCGCGCGCGCTACGAGCCCATCCCGGAGTCCCACCACGATCACTTGATTAACCTGCGCAATGGTGAAGTGATTGAATTCCAGTCGGAGGAGATCGAACGCTTGCAGGCTGAGGTTGCGCGCAAGCTCGGTTACAAACTTGTCGACCACCGGCTTGAGCTCTATGCCGTGCCCCTCAAAGACGACAAGGGCGGCTGATGCTGCGTGCGATTTCGACCGCAGCATTTTTTTTTACCATGACGCCGCTACTGATCTCGATCCAGTGGCTGCTCACCAAGGTGAACTTGCCGGGCTGGGGCTTTATCGCAACTCGTTATTATCGTGTGTTGTGCGGCATTCTCGGCATACGCGTGCGCGTCGTCGGTGCGCCGGTTCATGATCGCGCGGTGCTGTTCGTTTCCAACCATGTGTCCTGGGCCGATATTCTGGTGATCGGTTCGGTCGTGCCGATTGCCTTCGTGTCAAAAAGCGAAGTCGAGAAATGGCCGCTGGTCGGGGTGACCGCGCGGCTGCAGCGCACCGTATTCGTCGACCGCGCGCGCCGCCATCAATCGGTCCATGCAGTTGGCGAAATCGTGAAGCGGCTGGCCGGCGGCACGTCGGTCGTTTTGTTCGCGGAGGGCACGTCGAGTGACGGCAATCGGGTGCTGCCGTTCCGCTCCGCGCTGCTGGGCGCGGTCGAGGAAGCTGCCGCACGCGGCGGCGACGCAGCGCAAGTGCTGATCCAGCCAATGTCGATCAGTTACACCGGGATCAACGGCATCCCAATGGGCCGTCAGCATCGCCCCGTCGTCGCATGGTACGGCGACCTCGATTTCATGCCGCACATCAGGGCGCTGATGGCGCGCGGCGCGGTCGATGCGGTGGTGACCTATGGCGATCCGATCCCGGCCGACCAAGTGGCGGACCGCAAAGCAATGACCATGCGGCTAGAAGGCGCCGTGCGACGCCTAAGTGCAGGGGCGCTGCGGGGCCGTCAGCTCGCCGCCTCGGCTGCCGAGTGACCCGTCTTAAAATTGCAACAAATTCAACTATATGGATCAGCGCGACAAATCCCGTTGTGACAGGCTAGATTGGTGCCTGGTTCGTCCCGGAACGGCATGAGCAAACCCAGCAAAGTCCACGTCAAATCCTTCGGCTGCCAGATGAACGTCTACGATTCCCATCGTATGGCGGACACTTTGGTGCCCGCCGGGTTCAGCGAGACGGCAAATCCCGAAGATGCCGATCTCATCATCCTGAATACATGCCACATCCGCGAAAAGGCTGCCGACAAGGTCTATTCCGAGATCGGCCGCATCCGCGAATTAAAGGAAACGGCGGCGCGCGATGGCCGCCGTGTATTGCTCGCGGTCGCCGGCTGTGTCGCGCAGGCGGAGGGCAAAGAAATTATTCGCCGCGCCGGCGCTGTCGATCTGGTCGTCGGCTCGCAAAATTATCACCGCCTGCCGGAGATGATCGCCCGCGCGCAAGGCGGAGAGAAAGTCGTCGACACCGAATTTCCGGTCGAGGACAAATTCGATGTTCTGGCGGCACCCAAACGAGACGCCATTGCGAAGCGTGGCATTTCCGCCTTCGTCACTGTGCAGGAAGGCTGCGACAAGTTCTGTACTTTCTGTGTGGTGCCCTATACGCGCGGCGCTGAAGTCTCGCGGCCAGTTGAAAAGATCGTCAAAGAGGTCGAACGGCTGGCCGGGGCCGGTGTACGCGAGCTGACGCTGATTGGCCAGAACGTGAATGCCTATCATGGGATGGGCCCCGACGGCTCGCCGTCAACGCTCGGTAAATTGCTGCGCCGCCTCGCGCAAGTGTCCGGGATTTTGCGTCTGCGCTACTCCACCAGTCATCCGCGCGACATGAATGAGGATCTAATAGCGGCACATGGCGAGCTGTCGGCGCTGATGCCTTATGTGCATCTGCCCGTGCAGTCCGGCTCCGACCGCATTCTGGAAGCGATGAACCGAAAGCATACGCGCCGGGACTATCTCGACACGATTGCGCGCCTGCGTGCCAGCCGCGCCGATCTCGCATTCACGTCCGATTTCATCGTGGGTTTCCCCGGCGAGACCGAAGACGATTTCCGCGACACGCTCACGCTGGTCGACGAGATCGGCTTCGCCGGAGCCTATACATTCAGCTATTCGCCGCGCCCGGGCACGCCGGCCGCCGAGATAGACGACCAAGTGTCGCATGAGGAAAAGTCCGAACGCCTGCAACGACTGCAGGCCTTGATCACGCGCCATCAACGCCGGTTCAATGCCAGTTTTGTCGGACGCAGCCTCGACGTCTTGGTCGAAAAGCCGGCCCGGCTGCCTGGGCAGCTCGTCGGCCGCTCCCCATATTTACAGGCAGTTCACATCATGGCCGCTCCCGACCTCATCGGTTCGGTCCGGCGCGTGACCATCAACGAAATCGGCAGCAACAGCCTCTTCGGCGCGCTCGCCGATGAAAAGCGCACGCCGGCGCTTGCACCAGCAGGAGCTTGAAAAACCCTTGCGCACGACGGATCCCGTGATCCCGCCCGCCGCCGCCTCCGAAGAGACGGCCACCACACAGACTGTCCTCGCCTTCGAGGACAACAAGCTCGCCTCAATCCTGTTCGGCCAGTACGGACAGAACCTCGCTTTGATCGAGCGGCGCCTCGGCGTTGTCGCGGAACAGCGCGGCAATCACGTGACCATCGAGGGTTCGCGTGGCGCCTGTGAACAAGCGCGCCGGGTCCTGGAAGGGCTCTACGAGCAGCTCAAGCGCGGACGCGATTTGAGTCAAGGCGATGTCGAAGGCGCGATCCGTCAGGCGATCGCGCAGGGCTCATTGTTCGACTATGACCCCGCTTCGCCGCGGCCGGCTTTCGAGGAAATCAATCTGCGCAAGCGGCCAGTGCGTGCCCGCACGGCCGCGCAAGATGCATACATTCGTGCCCTCAAACGGCACGCTCTCGTGTTCGGCGCCGGACCCGCGGGTACAGGCAAGACCTGGCTCGCAGTTGCACAGGCGGTCCAGATGTTCGAACGAAAAGAAGTCGATCGCATCATCCTGTCGCGGCCGGCGGTGGAAGCCGGCGAGCGTCTCGGTTTTCTTCCCGGCGACATGCGAGAGAAAGTCGACCCCTACCTGCGGCCGATCTACGATGCACTTTATGACTTGATGGACGCGCGCATTGTCGAACGTGCACTACAGGCCGGCGAAATCGAAATTGCACCGCTCGCCTTTATGCGTGGGCGCACGTTGTCGAATGCTGCGGTGATCCTGGACGAGGCGCAAAACACCACCTCGATGCAAATGAAGATGTTCCTCACGCGCCTCGGCGAGAACAGCCGCATGATCGTCACCGGCGACCCCAGCCAAGTTGACTTGCCGCAAGGCCAGACGTCCGGGTTGGCTGAAGCGGTCAAGTTGCTCAATGGCATCGAAGGGGTTGGGCACGTATTCTTTACCCATGAAGACGTGATCCGTCACGAACTTGTCGCTCGGATCGTGGAAGCCTACGACCGTAAAATGCCCACGCCAGAGGGCAAAGGATGAAGCCGGCGCAAGAGCAGCGCGCGATGCCGCAAATTGATATCCAGATGCAATCGCCGCTTTGGAAAGCGCAGCCTCTGGCCGGCCAAACCGTGCGCGAGGCAATTTCGGCGGCTGCATCCACACTCTCAACAGAGGCTGGCGAAGTCAGTATCGTGCTGAGCGACGATTCGGAGATCGTCAAACTCAATCGTAATTGGCGCGGCATCGACAAGCCGACCAACGTGCTGTCGTTCCCGGCGTCCGGTCAAAGGGCTGGCAATAATGTCCTGCTGTTCGGCGACATCATCATTGCCTACGAGACGCTTAAACGGGAGTGCGACGATGAAAACCGCATCTTCCTTCATCACCTCGCCCATCTCGCGGTGCATGGTTTTCTCCACCTCATCGGCTACGATCACCAAACCGATGCGCAAGCCGATGAGATGGAAGGGCTCGAAAGCAAGATCATGGCGCGCTTGAATATCCCGGACCCCTATCTTTCGCGCGATCTTGGCGACGCCTGACAGCCATGCCTGACAGCGACCCATCCAGTTCGAGCCCAACCGGCGCGCCATTTGAGCCGCGCAATCTGCCGGTCCCTGTGCCACCGACGCAGGAAGGCGGCGAGAAATGGTTCATGCGCGCGCTGCGCGTGTTGTTCGGATGGAAACCGACGACCAATCGCGCCGACCTAAAGGACATCCTCGACGCCATGAGCCCCGGAGAGTCCGGCTTTTCGCCGGAAGAGGGCCGGATGCTCAAAAATATCCTCGGCCTGCGCGAGCGCCGGGTTGGAGATGTCATGGTTCCACGCGCGGATATCATCGCCGTGCAACAAGACATCAAGCTCGGCGAACTTGTGCGCGTGTTCGAAGGTGCTGGTCACTCTCGACTCGTGGTCTACAACGACACGCTCGACGATCCTGTAGGCATGGTGCACATCCGCGATCTGATCGCTTTTATGACCGCACGCGCCGCTGTCGATCCGGAAAAAAATGCCAAGCGCAAAAAGCCGTTGCCGGCCGGCCTCGATCTCAAAGCCGTCAACCTCGCTATGCCATTGTCGGGCACCAAGATCGTGCGCGAAATCCTGTTCGTGCCGCCATCGATGCGCGTGATCGACCTGCTGGCGCGGATGCAGGCGACGCGCATCCACCTATCGCTGGTGGTCGACGAATACGGCGGCACCGACGGCTTGGCGTCGATCGAAGACATCGTCGAGCAGATCGTCGGCGAGATTGCCGATGAACACGATGAGGACGAATTGCCGGCCGTGGCGCAGCAACCTGACGGCTCTTACGTTGCCGACGCGCGCGCCAAGATCGAAGACGTGGTCGGGACAGTCGGCAACGATTTCGACGTCGGCGATGCCGCCGAGGAAGTCGACACCATCGGCGGCTATCTGGTGACGCGCGCGGGCCGGTTGCCAGTACGCGGCGAAATCGTCCCAGGCCCTGGCCTGTTCGAATTCGAGGTGCTGGATGCCGACCCGCGCCGCGTCAAACGCGTGCGCATTACCCGGCTGAAGGAACGACGCGACCGCCCGCGCGAGCTGCGCCGGCGCGAGTCAGAAGGCGCATCCGGCAGCGCAACCTACGCCACCAACGACGATTCCTCTGCGCCAAAAGATGCGGGATCACCAACCGGCGACGATTCCTCCGCATCCAAGGGTGCGGGATCCTCAGCGGACGCGCGCCGCCTGTGACGCCCACTCGCCTCGCCCACGTCATCGTTCTCTCATCCGGTTGGCGGCGCGCGTTCGTCGCATTCGCCGCTGGCGCCGCATCCGCGCTGGCCATGGCCCCCTTCAACGCCTGGCCGATTCTGTTCCTGACATTTCCGGTCCTGGTCTGGCTCATTGATGGCTCCGCCGCAGGCCGATGGAGCGGTCCAATAAATGCGGCAGTAGCCGGCTGGTTTTTTGGTTTCGGCTATTTTCTCGCGGGGTTGTACTGGATCGGCTACGCCTTCCTGGTCGACGTGAAGACGTTCGGTTGGCTGCTGCCGCTCGCCGTCGCCGGGTTACCGGCCTACCTGGCGCTCTACACAGCACTTGGCCTAGCCATTGCGCGCTTGATGTGGGTGCGCGGGCCCGAACGGGTGCTGGCGTTGGCTGTGGCTTTAACCGTCACCGAGTGGCTCCGTGGCCATCTGCTCAGCGGCTTTCCTTGGAACACGTTCGGCTACGCGCTCACTGAGCCCTTGGCGCTGGCGCAGAGCGTCTCGCTCGTTGGCGTCTGGACGCTCACATTTTTCTGCATCGCCATTTGTGCAACTCCGGCGGTAACCGCCGACGACAAAGCCGATACGCGGCATCCCTATCGCCCGCTTTTCATAGGCATCGTTGTGCTCGCGGCGGCGTTCGGCTTTGGCGCGACAAGATTATGGTCGCATCCGACCGAATACGTAGGCGGGGTTAAGCTGCGCATCATGCAGCCCAACCTGCCGCAGGACGATAAATTCAACTATTCAGCAAAAGCGCAGGTGATGGATCGCTACTTGCGCTTGTCCGACCGCGCAACCGGTCCGCAATCGAACGGCATACATGACGTAACGCATTTGATCTGGCCGGAGGCCGCGTTTCCATTTTTCTTGACTCGCGAGCCAGATGCGCTGGCTCAGATTGCCGGTTTGCTAAAACCGTCAACCGTATTGATCACAGGCGCGGTGCGCGCGGCGTCGAACGCGAGCGCCCGCAATCCGCAAGCATATAATTCAATTTATGTGATCGATCCCGACGGCTCGATCCGCGGCATCTACGACAAAGTGCACCTGGTTCCGTTCGGCGAATATCTTCCGTTTCAGCGGCTGCTGGAACGGCTCGGCGTGATGCAGCTCACCAAAGTTGCCGGCGGCTTCATGTCGGGTGATCGCAGACGCGCCATAGACATTCCCGGCACACCGAAAATGTTACCGCTGATCTGCTACGAGGCGATCTTCCCCGGCGCAGCGGTTCCACCTGGTGAGCGGCCGGGCTGGCTGGTGAACGTCACAAATGACGGCTGGTTTGGGATCAGCACAGGGCCCTACCAGCATTTTCAACAAGCGCGCGTTCTAGCCATTGCCGAAGGTCTGCCGTTGGTACGCGCTGCCAATACCGGTGTCTCGGCGGTCATCGATCCCGTTGGCCGGGTCATCAATGCGTTACCGTTGGGCGTCGAAGGCGTGCTTGATGCCCGGCTGCCAACTGCAATCGAGCCAACCATCTATTTGAGTTACGGCAATTATTTCTTGATTTTCGTGCTGGTCGTGAGCCTGATCATTGTAGGGCGGCGCCGGCTTCGCGCATAGATTGAGCATACCAACTACGTATTAGGAAAGTTGTTGCCGGCACAAAACGCTGCTTGGGCCACGATCTACGTTAGACGTCAAATTATCAGCATACAAAAAGCTTCTGAAATCTATGACTTATTTACGCGCGCTTTCCCGATTACAGGGAATTCACGCATTGCATTGCCGCCTTCACTTGTGACAACTACGCCTAAAAATGGGGGCATAGGAGAAATCAATGGCTAAGAAGGCACCGAATCCGATCGACAAGCACGTCGGCTCGCGCGTGCGTATGCGTCGGATGATGCTGAGCATGAGTCAGGAAAAGCTCGGCGACGCCCTCAGCCTCACGTTCCAGCAAGTCCAGAAATACGAAAAGGGTACCAACCGCATCGGCGCCAGCCGGTTGCAACAGATCGCCCAAATCCTGCAGGTGCCGGTCTCATTTTTCTTCGAGGGCGCGCCACATTCGCCGGGCCATTCCGGCGGTATGAGCGAGGCGCCATCGCCGGCCTACGTCGCCGACTTCCTCGCGACATCCGACGGTCTTTCTCTCACCAAGGCGTTTATGCGCATAAAGAATAGCAAGCTGCGCCGACGCATTGTCGATCTGGTCGAGCAGATCGCCGGAACTGAATGATTTAAGGAGTTCAATCCCAACGTTTTCGAGGCATCTGCCCACCGCTGCCCGCATCTTGACCTGCCTCGCCTCCACTGCAAGAACCACCCGGACCATGACACGACGCGGCAGCACGGCCGCGCCACTGGAGGAGTTGTAGCGGTGGCTCACACCAATTTTCTATTTACCAGCGAGTCGGTTTCTGAAGGCCATCCGGACAAGGTCTGCGATCAGATTTCCGATGCGGTGCTCGATGCGTTTCTCGAAAACGACATCAAACTCGGCATCGCCGATGACAGCCAGGTGAACACGCGGCTCGGCTGCGAAACGCTTGCCACCACCAATAAGATTGTCATCGCCGGCGAAGGCCGCGGACAGGCGCCACTTTTTCGTAAGCATGGCGACAAGGCCGTGGTCGATCGCGAGTTGATCACCAAGATCGCACGCGATGTGGTCAGGGACATCGGTTACGACCAGGATGGATTTTCCTATTACGGCGCCGACGTCGAAGTGCTGCTGCATGGCCAGTCGCCCGATATTGCGATGGGCGTGAACGCCAAGAAGAAAAAAGGCGGTGAGGAGGAAGGCGCTGGCGACCAGGGCATGATGTTCGGCTTCGCCTGCACTGAAAGCGAAGTCTACGAAAAGAACTCGTTCATGCCGGCGCCGATTTACTTCGCGCACAAGATCCTGAAAGTGCTTTCCGACAAACGCCGCAACGGCCAGCTTTACGACCTCCAGCCCGACGCCAAAAGCCAGGTCACCATCCGCTATGTCGACGGCAAACCCGTCGGCTGCACCAAGGTGGTCGTTTCCACACAGCACAATGCGCAGAGCCGCAATGGCAGAAAATACACACCAGGCTTGATCAAAGAGATGATCTCCGACGCTGTGGAGTCGGCGTTGCCGAAGGGCTGGATGCCGCAGAGGCCATCAGACTTCCTGGTCAATCCGACCGGAAATTTCGTGATCGGCGGACCGGACGGCGACTGTGGCCTCACCGGCCGCAAGATTATCGTCGACACCTACGGCGGCTACGCGCCGCACGGGGGTGGCGCCTTCTCGGGCAAAGACCCGACCAAGGTCGACCGTTCGGCCGCCTATGCTGCGCGCTATCTCGCCAAAAATATCGTCGCCGCCGGCGTCGCGGAACGCTGCACCATCCAGGTCGCCTACGCGATCGGAGTGGCGGATCCGATGTCGGTGCTGGTCGACACGCATGGCACCGGCAAAGTCGCGGAGAAGAAGCTCGAAAAGGTTTTGCCCGAACTCTTCCGCCTCACCCCGACCAATATCCGTAGGACCCTCAAGCTCAACCGGCCGATCTACAAGCGCACGGCAGCCTACGGCCATTTTGGCCGCGCGCCCGACAAAGACGGCGGTTTCTCGTGGGAGAAGACTGACCTCGCTTCCGCAATCCGAAGCGCCGTGAAGTGAGCGGTGCCCTCTAAATTCCCGTGCATGCGGGCATAAGTGGAGTCAATGGCCGGCCTTGTGCCGGCCATTCGCGTCTTCGATAGTCGATGCATGGATCCGAATTCGCCGGCATCTCAACGCGCTTTCTTTGGCCGCCGTAAGGGGCATCCGCTCAAGCCGCGCCAGCAGGCCCTGTTCGACGCCCTGCTGCCGCGGCTCGCACTCGATCTTGGCGCGCCCGCTCCGGTCAATCTGCGCACACTGTTCGCGATACCTGTCGACGATGTGCGGCTCGAAATCGGTTTTGGCGGCGCCGAGCATTTAATCGCGCAGGCGCGGGCACGTCCAACCACCGGCTTCATCGGCACCGATGCATTCGTCAACGCGATGGCCAAGGCACTGGTTGCGATCGAGGACAACGCACTGGCGAACATTCGCCTCTATTTCGGCGATGCCAGCGAATTGCTCGATTGGCTCCCCAATGCATCGCTTTCGCGAATCGATCTCCTTTATCCCGATCCGTGGCCGAAACGGCGGCATTGGAAACGCCGTTTCATTCAGGACGAAACCCTGGCCCGGCTCACGCGCCTTCTGAGGCAAGATGGCGAATTGCGCTTCGCCACCGATATTGCGGACTATGCAGCCTATGCGTTGGCGCGCGTGCTGCGGTCGCCGGGTTTTGTCTGGACGGCGCAATGTGCAGACGACTGGCGCGAGCCTTGGCCGGATTTTGTCGAAACGCGCTACGAAGCGAAGGCAAAGCGCGAGGGGCGCCGCCCGACATATTTCATATTTCGACGCGTCTAACTATCACCAGTGCCTTGCCGTACCTGCCAGAAACGCACGACGCGCTGTGCAGTCGTTGCGGTCAGACGCTCGAAATTCTCGCGCGCAACGTCGAGCGTCTGAGGTGACGGCTTTGCGCCAGGCCGCGCGTTAAGTACCGCCTTCACTGTCGGCCAACTAAACCCGACCGCGCGGGCGAGGATCAGAACCGGATCGGCGCGCTCGCCATTCATAAGCCTGTCGACGACCTCGACCGGAACCGCACACAAAGTCGAGAGCGCGGCTATGGTTTCTTCGTACTTTCCAGCCTTGGCGAATTCGGCAATGTCGGCCTCACCGAGCTTGCGCTCTTTATGGAGGGCGCGCACGGCTGCAATTGCGGCGGTGTAATTTCGTGGCGCAGCCTTCGCAGCGACTTCATCGGTAACTTGCGCGAGAATGCGCCGGATTTCGGATTGGGTTTCCGGTTTGGCCTTCGCCAGCAAGCGTCTCTGCACCATTTCGCTCGCCTGCATCAGCAGTTGGCGGAACAGCCGCGGCGGAATGTCGGTACGCATCCCAACCTTCTCGGCCAGCACACCGTCCTCTTCAGCACGCTTTACCAGCGTAGTGAATGCGTTGACCGACAGCTGCGCATGTCGGTTGTTGGCAATCGTGCGCGCCACGTCGCGATCGCCCCGCTCGACCAAGATGTCCGACAGCGCTTCGCTGATCCGAAGCCGCGTCGACATGGCAAGCAGATGCGCCTGACCTTTGGTTTCAGCAATGCGTAGCAAGTCGGGGTCGGGAAGTATGGCCTGCTTGAGCACGGGGCCCGCCACCGCGATGTCATCGTTCTTAGCAAGCACACTGATCACGCCGGCCGGCGCATTCGGAATGGGTGCGATCCGGCGCGCGAGTTCCGCCAGCGCCTTGGCCTCGATCTCTACGACAAGGCAGCCGATAACGTCATCGAACAGCGCGACATGTTCAGCGTTGAAGCCGGGGGCACCGTCAAGGAACAGGGTCGTAATGCGGCGCAATGTTTCGGCGCGCTTATCCGCCGACCCATGCTGGACGACGTCTTCCAACTCGGGAAGCAGCGAGACGGGAACACCCATACGAAACCTTCAAAACGCTAAAAAATCTGACGAACCGGTGGTTTTACGCAAATTTAAGGGCAGATTCTGAAGGAAGGGTTAGTCGTTAACAGGGCGCCGCCCTTGCGCGGCTTCGCAAAATCGCTATATTTCTCAACGTTACTAGACACCCTCATAACCGGATGGGTTTTGAGAGTGGGTCCCGCGGGGCCCGCTCTTTTTTGTTACCAAATGGCCTTAGACGACACGTTGCAGATCAATGCGGCTTCAAATGCCGCGCCGAATGAACCGCGGCTCATCATCGAGCCGGGCTTGCCCGCGCGTGTTGCGGCCATTGCCGAGCCGGTGATCGAGCAGCTCGGTTACCGGCTGGTGCGGGTGCGTGTTTCCGCCGCCGAGGGCTGCACCGTCCAAATCATGGCGGAACGTGCAGACGGCAGCATGACGGTGGAAGATTGCGAGACGGTTTCTCGTGCGCTTTCGCCAGTGCTCGATATGGCTGATCCAATCGAGCGCGCCTATCGGCTGGAGATTTCCTCGCCTGGCATTGACCGGCCGCTGGTACGCAAATCGGATTTCGAACGCTACACCGGCCATCTGGTCAAGGTCGAAATGGAAATTCCGATCAATGGCCGCAAGCGTTTCCGTGGGGAGCTCGTCGGCACCGAAGGCGATGATGCACGCATTCGCCGCGACGACGCCGTGGAAGGCGAAGAGGCGGAGGTCCAGCTCCCTATCGATGAAATGAGCGAAGCCAAGCTCGTGCTCACCGACGAGCTGGTGACCGAAGCTTTACGACGAGAAAAGTCCGCAAAGCGCGAAGCACGCGAAGCGCGGAAGGAAGAACGACGAGTAGAGAAACAATCACGGCACCGGCCACGGAGGCCTGCCGCCAGAGGAGGAGAGTGAGCTATGGCTGTTAGCGCCAACCGGCTCGAGCTTTTGCAGATCGCCGACGCCGTCGCCCGTGAAAAGGCGATTGACCGTGGCATCGTGATCGCGGCGATGGAAGACGCCATCGCCAAGGCGGCGCGTTCGCGCTACGGCGCGGAAACCGACGTGCACGCCGAGATTGAGCCAAAAACTGGCGATCTCCGCCTCACCCGCCACATGCTGGTGGTCGAGGCGGTCGAGAACCCATCCAACCAAATCACGCTCGAAGAGGCGCGCAAGCGACATCCGGCCGCGCAAGTGGGCGACACGATAGCCGATCCGCTACCGCCGCTCGAATACGGCCGCATCGCCGCGCAGTCCGCAAAGCAGGTGATCGTGCAGAAAGTGCGCGAGGCAGAACGCGACCGGCAATATGCCGAATACAAGGATCGCATCGGCGATATCGTCAACGGCATCGTCAAGCGTGTTGAGTACGGCAACGTGGTGGTCGATCTCGGCCGCGGCGAAGCGATCGTGCGCCGCGACGAATTATTGCCGCGTGAAGTGTTCCGTAACGGCGATCGTATCCGCGCCTATATCTACGACGTGCGGCGTGAACCGCGCGGCCCACAAATTTTTCTGTCACGCACGCACCCCCAATTCACGTCCAAGCTGTTCGCACAGGAAGTGCCGGAAATTTACGACGGCATTGTCGAAGTCAAGGCTGTTGCGCGCGACCCTGGATCACGCGCGAAAATAGCCGTGATCTCGCGCGATTCCTCGGTCGATCCGGTCGGGGCCTGCGTCGGCATGCGCGGCTCGCGTGTGCAGGCGGTGGTGAACGAATTGCAAGGCGAGAAGATCGACATCATTCCGTGGTCGCCGGACATCGCCACATTCGTGGTGAACGCGCTGGCGCCAGCGGAAGTCGCCAAGGTCGTGCTCGACGAAGACAGGGAGCGCATCGAGGTCGTGGTGCCGGACCAGCAGCTGTCGCTGGCCATCGGACGCCGCGGACAGAATGTGCGGCTTGCGTCTCAACTTACCGGGTGGGACATCGATATCCTGACCGAACAGGAAGAGTCCGAACGTCGTCAGGCAGAATTCGAAAACCGCACCAAGATTTTCGTCGAAGCGCTCAATCTCGACGAAGTAGTTGGGCAACTGCTCGCCTCCGAAGGTTTCGGTTCGATCGAAGAGCTTTCGCTGGTGGACGAAAAGGAAATCGCCAGCATTGAGGGTTTCGACGCCGACACTGCCCGCGAGCTCCAGGAGCGCGCCAAAGAATATCTCGACAAGCAGGAAGCAGAGCTCGACGCCAAGCGTGTTGAACTTGGCGTTGCAGATGAACTCAAGGACGTGGCTGGCGTCACCACCAAGATGCTCGTTGCCCTAGGCGAGAACGGGGTGAAGACGATCGAGGATCTTGCCGGTTGTGCGACCGACGATCTCACCGGCTGGACTGAGCGCAAGGACGGCGAGTCTAAGCACGAGCCGGGCTTCCTCGACGGCTTCGACATTTCGCGCGAGGACGCCGAGAACATGATCATGCAGGCACGTTTGAAGGCTGGTTGGGTAACGGAGGCAGAGCTTGCGCCACCGCCGGCCCCCGAAGCGGCGCCTGAAGAAGCGACGCAGCCGCAGGCATAAAGGAGAACGGCAGTAGCAATGCTTGCAGTTGCGCAGGACAATGAACTCGACCGCGGGGCAACCAAAGTCGCCCCGGAGACGGAGCGCACCTGCGCGCTCACCCGCGAACTTAAACCGGTGGCGGAAATGATCCGCTTCGTCGTGGGGCCAGCCGGCGACGCTGTGCCGGACGTCAAGCGCAAACTGCCCGGTCGTGGCATTTGGATCACGGCTACTCGGGCGGCGATAGAGGATGCGGCCAAACGCAACGTCTTCGCCCGCGGTTTCAAGCGCGAGGTTCGCGTCGGCGGCGATCTGGCGGCGCAAACCGAGAAGCTCATCGAAAGCGCCGCACTCGACGCTCTGGCAATTGCCGGCAAAGCCGGCACGGTGGTCAGCGGTTTTTCCAAGGTTGAAGCGGCGCTCGGCCAGGATAGCATTCTCGCGCTGATCCACGCCGCTGATGCCAGCGACGATGGCAAGCGCAAGCTGGCGGGCGCTTTGCGCCGCAATACGGTCGGAAAATCGCGGGAAATCGCGATGATCGATGCCTTTACCGGCGCCCAATTGGATTTGGCACTCAACCGTCCAAATGTGGTACATGCAGCCCTGCTTGCCGGACCGGGAAGCGATACTTTTCTTACGCGTGCCGCGCGTTTGACACGCTTTCGGACCGGATTTTCGCCCGATGCAGTTAGCGCGCATGCGCCGACGGAAGGCGCATAAGGACACAGTACGGAATGAGCGAAACGAAGAACCCTGGCGAAAAGAAACTGAGCGTCTCTGGCAAGACGCTGACGCTCAAGCCGCGCGCCGAAACGGGTGTGGTACGGCAGAGCTTCAGCCATGGCCGCAGCAAGCAGGTCGTGGTCGAAAAGGTCAAACGCCGCTTCTCCGGTGGACCGGGTGAAGCCAAGCCCGAACCCGCACCCCCCGTAGAAACAAAAAAGGCGCCCGCTGGGAAGGTGAAGGCAGCGCCGGCCGCCCCCACAGGATTGGCGCAAGCAGAGCCGAAGCAAAAGCCGTCGGGCGTTGTGCTGCGTACGCTTACCGAAGAAGAACGTAGCGCGCGCGCACATGCACTTGCAGACTCGCGCGTACGCGAGGCCGAAGAACGCAAGATTGCCGAAGAGGAAGCGCGCCGCCGTGCCAGCCGTGAATCGGTTGATCGTAGCGAGCGCGAAGCCGCCGATGCGCGCAAGCGCGATGAAGAAGATCGTCGCAAACACGACGAAGAGTCCAAACGCAAGGCCGGCGAAGTCGCCAAGAAACGTTTTGGCGTCGAAGAAACTCCGCGCACCGGGCCTGGTGCCCGCCTCGCGCTTGAGGCCGACGAAGAAGAAGCCCCGCGTCCCCGCCGGCCCGGCGCGGCGCGTACGCCCGCCGCACCTCGCCCCGCTCCGCGCGCTGGCGTCGAGAAACAGCGCGGCCGCCTTACGCTCGTCACTGCGCTGCGCGCCGACGAGGTCCGTGAGCGCTCAGTTGCTTCATTCCGACGCCGTACCCAGCGACTCAAGGGGGCTGCCTCCAATGAGCCAAAAGAAAAGCTGGTCCGCGAGGTCACTATTCCCGAGGCGATCACCATTCAGGATCTCGCAAACCGGATGTCGGAACGCGCGGTCGATGTGATCCGGCTCCTCATGAAGCAAGGCCAGATGGTCACGATCAACGACGTGATCGACGCCGATACCGCACAACTCATTGCCGAGGAAATGGGCCACAGCGTGCAACGTGTGGCGGAAGCCGACGTGGAAGAGGGTCTGTTCGACGTAGCCGACGATCCGGCGCAGACCGAGCCCCGCGCTCCTGTGGTCACCGTCATGGGCCATGTCGACCACGGCAAAACCTCGCTGCTTGACGCTATCCGATCGAGCGACGTGGCCGCGGGCGAAGCCGGCGGAATCACGCAACATATCGGCGCGTATCAGGTCACAGCGCCGTCCGGTGCCAAGATTACATTCATCGATACGCCCGGCCACGCTGCCTTCACGGCGATGCGTGCACGCGGCGCCAAAGTCACGGATATCGTCGTGCTGGTGGTCGCTGCCGATGACGGTGTGATGCCGCAGACGATCGAAGCCATCCACCACGCCAAAGCCGCGAAGGTGCCGATCATCGTTGCCATCAACAAGATCGACAAACCCGACGCCAAACCGGACCGCGTGCGCACAGACCTGCTGCAACATGAGATCCAGGTTGAATCGATGGGCGGCGAAGTTGTGGATGTGGAAGTGTCCGCCACCAAGAAGACGAACATCGACAAGCTGCTCGAAATGCTCGGCTTGCAGGCGGAAATCCTCGACCTCAAGGCCAATCCAAATCGTCCGGCCGAAGGTACCGTGATCGAGGCCAAGCTCGACCGCGGTCGCGGACCGGTGGCAACCGTGCTGATCCAGCGCGGCACCCTGCGCGTCGGCGATCTCGTGGTGGCCGGCGCCGAATGGGGCCGCGTCCGCGCCTTGGTGTCCGACACCGGTGCACCGATCGATACGGCCGGACCGTCAACGCCCGTCGAGGTGCTCGGTTTCTCCGGAACGCCTGACGCAGGCGATCGCCTGGCCGTGGTCGACAGCGAAGCACGCGCCCGCGAAGTCACCGATTACCGTGCACGGCAAAAGCGCGAAAAAACCGCCGCGCGGGCAACCGGCATGCGCGGTTCGCTCGAGCAGATGATGGCGCAAGCCAAGACGTCTGGCCGCAAGGAATTCCCGCTGGTGATCAAGGCCGACGTGCAAGGCTCGCTGGAAGCCATCATTGGTGCTCTCGACAAGCTTGGCACCGAAGAGGTCGCTGCGCGCGTGTTGCACGCGGGCGTCGGTGGCATTTCGGAATCAGATGTGACCCTCGCCGAAGCGTCGGGCGTTCCGATCATCGCGTTCAATGTGCGCGCCAACAAGGAAGCGCGCGAAGCGGCCGAACG
>DATFVF010000084.1:0-2211 GCA_035260465.1 Pseudolabrys sp.
CCGCCCCGGCGCCAGCAGTTTGGTTGCGACCGAATATGTCTCGCGAAGCGCAAAGGACGGTTACACATTATTATTTGCCACGATTGCTGCAGCGATAAATACGACAATGATGCCGAATAAGGGGCCGAATTTCGAGAAGGACATGGCTCCCATCGTCCTTGTCGGCTCAATTCCAAACATCCTCGTGGTAAACCCGACGCTCAACGTCAAAGACGTGAAGGAGCTGATCGCCCTCGCCAAAGAGAAACCGGACGAGCTGCTTTACGGCGCGTCAGGGCTTGGCAGTGGGCCCCATCTGGCGACAGAATTGTTCAAACAGATGGCTGGCATCAAGATGACCGGCGTTTTGTATCCGGGAAGCGCTCAAACCGCGCTCGATCTAATTTCTGGCCGTATTCAAGTGATGTTTTCGCCGGCGTCCACCGTCCTCGGGTTTATCAAGGACGGACGCGTCAAAGCCTTAGCAACAAGCGAGGCCAAACGCGCAGGTGTGGCACCCGACCTACCAACAATCTCCGAGGCCGCCCTGCCCGGTTACAACACCGGCGTTTGGTTCGGCATTCTCGGCCCGGCTGGCATACCAAAATCAACCATCGACAAAATTTCGGAGGCGACGAACAATGCGTTGAAAGATGCTGAAGTGATCAAGGCACTGCAGACACAAGGCGTGGATCCGCGAGGCGGTAGCCCGGATGACTTTGCCCGGTTCATTAAGAGTGAAACGGAACGTTGGGCTCGCGTCATCCATGAGATGGACGCAACCAAGGACAATAAGGAAGGTCCCGCGCGGCCTTAATCTCTCGCGCACGCGAGTCTGACTCAGGAGCGAAGCCGTAGCGCAGCTCCAATCAAATACGGCGCGGAACGTTCAGGTGAACGCCCCTTCACGGTACCGTTCTTGGACGCGATATATTTTTTGACGTTTTCGGTGATGACGTCGCGGCGATCGACGCCCGCAAGTGAGCGGGGGATGGATTTCGAATAGTCAAACAGAATTGCTTGCTCGATCTTTTCGGCCTCAAGCTCTAGATCTTTAACGTGGGCTCTGAAATCTTCTAGTTCGGCAATACCGAGCGACTTGGTCTGCTGCCGCACTCCCCGCAGCGGACGGACGACAGTTTCATGCCAGGCAGCGACGGCCATCGAAGCCCTTGAGATATTTTCACTGCTCAAGATAATTCCCTGCGCGCCGATCCATCCGCAAAAAAGCAGGAGATTGACGTCTATTCCCTGCGCCTCTTGCAACGCCAGACATTCTTGGGCGACTTCGTTCTGTTCATAGACTGCGAGCGAAAACCGCCAAAACTCATTGTCGTATTGTAAACCGCAGGCAATGCTTTCAAGTGTATCGTGTCGGGCCAAATTACTTACTCATCGCTCACGAATTGTCGGCCTTCTCTCGGTTTTTCGGGCGCTCACGCTTGCCGGTCCAGCGGCGCGTCAATCCTGTGTCAATTTCAAAAAGATCGAGGACGCGCGCGAGCGTATGGTCCACCATTTCTTTGATTGAGTTTGGCAAGGCGTAAAACGCCGGAACCGGCGGATAGATGATTCCTCCCGCTTCGGTCACGGTCGCCATATTGCGGATATGCCCAATATGAAGTGGCGTTTCCCGCAGCATTAATACGAGACGCCGGCGTTCCTTCAGCACAACATCGGCGGCGCGGGAAATGAGGTTCGCCGTGTTTCCCGTCGCAATTTCGGACATGGTTTTGATCGAACACGGCGCGATTACCATCCCTCGCGTCGGGAATGATCCACTGGAGCAGGCAGCGCCGATATCATCATTAGAATACACAACGGAGGCCAGCCGCTCGAGCTCCGCAAGCTTGAAGCTGGTCTCATAAGCAAGCGTCATTTGCGCGGCGCGAGATACGATGAGGTGTGCCTCGACATTGCACGCGCGCAACAATTCGAGAAGCCTGACCCCGTAGATCGCTCCCGATGCCCCAGTAATACCGACAAGAAGCGGGGAATTCGAGGCTTTGATCGCCAGATGTTTCATAGGGCACACAATACAAGGAAATAACGCGGCCGGAGCACCATGAGTATTTCCTATGGTCAGCTATGCAGCAAGGCGTTTGAGCGATATGCAAAATGGTTGGATTTCCGTTCATTTTGCGATCAACTGCGCCCCAATCCGTGCCGCAATCTAACCTTCGATGACCGACAAAAACCCAGATTTCCGCTTCATCGGCCAACCGATGCCGC
>DATFVF010000085.1:0-7996 GCA_035260465.1 Pseudolabrys sp.
AAGCAAATCAACCGGCCATGTCGACGCTCGCGCTGGAAGCCTGCGTGCGCCGCGCGTTAGAACTCGATCGAACCGGCACAGCCATCGACTATGAAATAGCGGCCATCGACCGCGAGGCGGCAGAAGCACTGTTCTTGCAAAAGCAGATCAACATGGAACTGCCGACGGTCGGCAACTACGGCGAGCCCGCGCTCAACGAGTTCCAACGCCGGGTCATCCGCCATGAAGAACTGGCAAAAAAATTCCAGACAGAATTTCCGCTCTATCAGAAAAAACAAAAAGCCTATGATGTCGCGGTCGACGAATTCGAGCATGTCATTTGCACGAACCGATATAACCGTGATGATCTCGAAGCGATCAAAAACAAACTTGACCTGAGATAGCGCGGCTGCTGCCAGGCTGACAGCTTTGACCGCGCGTGCGCTCCGGGCCTTCAGGGGATATAATCGTGGCCCGGAGTGGATAATGGACGCAGGACAATTGGAAACCCGCAAGGCGCGCGCGCGAACATGGTTCGAAGCACTGCGCGACGATATCTGCGCGAACTTCGAGACGATCGAAGGCGCACTGCCCGCGAACGCACCTTACGGCGACCGCGATGCCGGCCGTTTCGTTCGTACACCATGGCAACGCACCGACCACATAGGCGCACCCGGCGGCGGTGGCGTTATGGCGTTGATGCGCGGACGCGTGTTCGAGAAAGTCGGCGTGCACTGTTCGACCGTGCACGGTGAATTCGCACCGGAATTCCGAAAGGAGATCCCGGGCGCCGAGAAAGACCCGCGCTTCTGGGCGTCGGGCATTTCATTGATCGCGCATCTGCACAATCCGAACATTCCCGCCGTGCACATGAACACGCGCTTTGTTGTGACCAGCAAGTCCTGGTTCGGCGGCGGTGCTGACCTCACGCCGGTGCTCGACAGGCGTCGCGTACAGAACGACCCTGACAGCATCGCTTTTCATGCGGCGATGAAAACGGCCTGCGACTCTTACGCCGAGATCGCGCCTTATGATAAATACAAGAAATGGTGCGACGATTACTTTTTCCTCAAGCACCGCAACGAAACGCGCGGTATCGGCGGCATTTTTTACGACTATCTCGAAACCGACTGGGACGAGACTTTTGCCTTCACGCAGGATGTTGGCCGCGCCTTCCTTCGCGTTTATCCCGGATTGGTACGAAAAAATTTCGCGACGCCATGGAGCGAAGCCGATCGCGAGGAGCAACTGATCCGCCGCGGCCGCTACGTCGAATTCAATTTGCTTTATGATCGCGGCACTATTTTCGGGCTCAAGACGGGCGGCAACGTAGAGTCCATCCTCTCGTCTATGCCACCTGTAGTAAAATGGCCGTGATCGCAGCAACGTGATTCCATTCGTTCATTTACTTATGTCGTTGCGACCAAGGGATTTTTGGCGTTGCGCAATAAGCCGTGACGGTGCGAATTTCGCATCGTTGAAGTTCCACCGACCAATTTCCCGGAACTCCTTGCATCGCTAGCCGCTAGGTGGCAAAAGGCTGCCGCTTTCCACTTGGAATTGAGCGACCGGTCCGCGGATTCATTCTTGCGGAGGGGGCGATGCCGGACAACAATCTGTTCCTGCAAGCGATCGAAGCCGTCTATGCAAGCGGGCTCGAGAGCGACCGCTTGCCGGAGGCGTTGGATGCGACCAGCCGCTTGCTCGGGGCTGCCGGCGCAACGCTTGAAGTGCTGGACAAAGCGACGCAGCGGCATCGTGCATTCTATGCAGCAGGCTTAGCTGACGTCGCGCGCGCTCCGTATCTTGAAGAGTTCGCGGCTCTCAACCCTCGCTTTCCCTTTATTTCGCGCCTGCAGCCCGGCCGCCTGGCATGGGATCACCTGATTTTGGACGAAGCCGCCATGGCGCGCGATCCATTCTATGCGGAGTTCCTGCCGCACGTGGGTTTGCGCTATTTCGTGGCGGCAGTGCTCGAACACACTCCGGAGACGTTTGCGGGCGTCAGCTTCCAGCGCACACGCAAGCAGGGCCACGTCAACAAACGCGAAATCGCGCTCATGGAACGTTTGACCCCACATTACCAGCGGGCGCACGACGTTGCGACGCGTTTGGGGGTCGTCGGTGATCGCCGCGGCGTGCTGGAAAATACGCTGGAGTGGCTCGCCGATGGCGTCGCCTTGCTGCGCGCCGATGGAAATATTGTTTACGCCAACGATACATTGCACGTGCTTGCAAATCGCGGCGACGGATTCCGCATGAACGACCGCACCATTGAATTCGCGGCCCCGATTGCGCGAAGTCGATTCGAAACCGCACTCGGCGCGATGCAGCGGATCGGCGATCCGGCGAGTGACGCGTGCCCGACAGATTTTCCCGTTCCCCGCAGCGGCGGGATGCCGGCATATATCGTGTCGATGCGCCCACTCATGCGTGGGAGGAATCGCGCCACGCAGCATGCCCAGGCCGATGTTATGCTGCTGATGCGCGATCCGGTCTGGCGCAACACCGCGACAAGCCAAATTTTGCAGGAACTGTTCCGCCTCACCAATGCCGAGGCGCATCTGGCGCAAGCATTGTCTACCGGCGTAACGACCGGTGCCTACGCCGCCGAGCGTGGCGTGAGCCTCAACACCGTCTATTCGCATCTCAAACGGATTCGCGAGAAGACCGGCTGCAGGAGTATTCCCGAGTTAATCCGTAAATACGGCGAGTGCAACGTTCCGCTGCGCCCGAGCTAGTTGCCGACTTATGCAGGAAAACGATCTGTTCCTACAGACGATCAAAGCTATTTATGCGAGCAGCCTCGATAGCGCGCGCGTGCCGGAGGCGTTGGAGGCGACCAGCTCGCTGCTTGGCGGCCTTGGCGCGACTTTTGAAGTCATCAGCAAACCGGCCGGGCGGCCTATCGAGTTTTGGTCGGCCGGTTTGCCCGCAATCAGCGGTACGCAATATGTCGAACATTTTGCCGCGCTTAACCCTCGTATTCCGCACACGCTTCGCCAACGCGCCGGTGATGTAGCTTGGGATGGTCAGCTCTTCGATGAAACGCAAATGGCGCGCGACCCATTTTATGCTGAATTCTTGCCCGGCCTTGGGTTGCGTTATTTCATATCGGTCGTGCTCGAACAGACGCCCGACAAATTGGTCGTTGTTGCTGTGCAACGGACCGGCAAGCAGGGCCATGTGGACAAACGCGAGATCGCGTTGCTGCGACGTCTCTACCCGCATTACCGACGCGCTTACGATGTTGCGACGCACCTGAGATGCGACTGCGATCACACCGGAATATTGGAAAACGCACTCGAGTTGTTGACCTATGGCGTCGTTCTGCTGCGCGCGGACGGCGAAATTGTCTACGCCAACGAAACTCTGCGTGCGCTTGCGCAACGAGGGGATGGTTTCCGTATTCTCGACAGCTCGCTCGAATTCACGGAGCCGGGCGCGCGCCGCTGTTTTGACGCCGCGCTCGGTGCAGTGGAGCGCATCGGCGATCCCGCCAGCGACGCGCAAATGACCGATTCCCGGTGCCGCGAAGCGGCGGAATGCCCGCATATATGGTGTCGGTGCGCCCGCTCATGCGCGGGAGAAGTCGCGCTACGCAGCATGCGGATGCAACGATCATGGTGCTTGTGCACGATCCGCTCTGGCGAAACGCCGCGACAAGCCAAATTTTGCAGGAACTGTTCAGCCTCACCAATGCCGAGGCGCATCTGGCGCAGGCCTTGTGCACCGGCACCACGACCGGTGCTTACGCCGCCGAGCGTGGCGTGAGCCTCAACACCGTCTATTCACATCTCAAAAAAATTCGCGAGAAGACAGGCTGCAAGAGCGTGCCGGAACTGATCCGCAAGTTCGGCGAGCTGAATGTGCCGCTGCGGCCGAGCTGATCCTGTTCAGCGCAGCGCACCCCACACCAAAAACACGCCGCCAAATAGCACCACGACATCGAGGATCGCCGTGTGTACGTGCACCGGCATGCGTTCGACGAAGGCCTTGGCGAGGAATGCGCCGGGCAATGCGACGATGCCGATCAACAGCGCGAACGCGAGCACTTGAGCGGTGATAACTCCCGCGAGCCCGAATACCGAAACCTTCACAATGCCGATCACGACGGAAATGGCCGCATCGGTCGCGATGACGCCGGCGCCTTCGACACCCGCGGCCATCAGCAGCGACAGCAGGATCACGCCTGAGCCCGCAGTGCCACCGACGACCACGCCATAGCCGACTGAACCGAACGCCAGCCCGGCGTCGCCGAACTTGACCCCGTGGTATTTCAACAGACGACGCAATGGCACGCTCAGGATCAGCATGCTGCCGATCACCAGCGCAGCGCCCGCGCTTGAGAGGTGGGTATAGCCCCAGGCGCCGAGCACGCAGGTTGGCACCGCGCAGACCAGCACAATCGCGGCGCGGTGCCAGTCGGCAAATTTCAGGAATGCGAAGACACGGCTCGAATTGCTGAACATCGCCGAGATGGCGATAATCGGCACCACCGGCTCGGCGCCTACGAGCGGGACCAGCACCAGCGGCATCAGCGCGCCGGTGCCATAGCCCGAAACGCCGCCGACGATGGACGCAAACAGCGCGACCGCCGCCACCGGGATCAGCTGCCAGAACGAAATGTCGTGGAAACCGGCGAAGAGATTCATGATCGCCCAGGTCATAGCCGGAGTGGCGGCGCGCTTCTACTGCTCCGTCTCCTTCGATCGGATGACGTTGCCCCTGCGCCACATGTCCGTGGAAAACGGGCGCCCATCCCGCGAACGAAGGACGCGCTCGAAAAAACCACGTGCGAACCATGCGCACCAAGTTGAACCTAAGGGCCGGAATAATGAAAAAGCTTCTCATCGCGGCAGGATCGATTTTGACGGTTCTGACCGTCACGAATCCCACCGTAAATGCCGCCGACCTGCCAACCAAAGCGTCGGCCTACAACGCGCCGGTGGCGGCCACCTTCAGTTGGACCGGTTGCTATATCGGCGGCAATCTCGGGGGCGCTTGGAGTCGCGAAAAAGCCGATACTACAAGCATCACCAGCGGCCAATTGCCGACATTGGTCAATCAGAACGCATCGAGCGTAATTGGCGGCGTCAACGCCGGGTGTAACTATCAGTTTGATCCGCACTGGGTAATTGGGGGAGAAGGCGACTGGAGTTGGACCAAGCTCAATGCCAACGCGAGCGTTCCAACCTTTAACCAAAACGGTTTGCCCACCTCGGGCGGGGGTGCAGCCTTCTCAGCCGACACAAAGTGGCTGGCATCGATCCGGGGACGGGTCGGCTGGGTCGCCATGCCGAACACCCTCGTCTATTTCACTGGCGGTGCCGCTTGGGCGAAAGTGGATTACGCAGCCGTGGACGCTTTTTTGCGCGGCTGCCCGAACTGCGCCCCGACGTCGTTCAGTCACACCAAGACCGGCTATGTTCTCGGCGGCGGAGTGGACTATGCAGTCACGAATAACTGGATCGTGCGTGCCGAATATCTCTACTACCATTTTGGCGGCGAATCCTCCGTCGGTTTCTTTCCCGACATCGTGGGTGGCGGACCAGGCGCGAACTTCCATTGGAGCGACCTCCAGATTCACGAGGTCCGGCTCGGCGTGAACTACAAATTCTGACAACGTTGTTTGGTCCCAAACCCGCGTTCGAGCTTTTCATTTCTGCGATGCTATGGCGCGCACCGTCCCCGCCGCAATCGCATCAAGCGCGGCTTGATCCCTCGGAAACCCCGCCACGATCCACGCGTCTTCGGCCGCGCGCATGGCCGCGCCGAGCGCGGGCCCTTTCTCGACGCCGCGCTTCATGAAGTCGGCCGCCTTGAGCGGAAAAACCGGCGCTGTCCAGCGCTGGGGCAACGTGGCAAGCGCATGCCAGTCTGCATCGTGCGCGGTGGCTTGCGAACGTGCCCAACCGAGCAGCACACGATCCGTGAACTGTTGCGGCCGCAGGTGATATAGCAGCGCCTTCGCCGCCTTCTCGCCGTATATTGGAGAAATACGGCCCCAAGCCTCTCCCATCGATGCAAGACGCTCATGCTCGTTGTTGGCAAGGCGCAGCTTTTGCCACAACCGCTCGGCATCTTCGGGGATAGCGACGGCGAGCGCACCCAGCCGACGCACCGCATTCGGCTCCGCTCCAGTCGCTGCCTCCACCTTGGCCATGTTCTCGAAGCTTGCCAGGTAACTCACCCCTCCGAGCACGCGCAGCAGCAACCCGGCGTCCGTCATCGAAATCAGCGTCGGCACTGCGTGCGGCGCGACGACGAGTTTCATCATTTCCATGCGCAGGCGCTCACGCGAGAGCTGGTCGAGCCCGTCACGGCCGGCAATGCAGGCGGCAAGGCCAGCCGCATCCGGGTGATCACTGGTGCCGTAGGCCGCATGGAAGCGGAAAAAGCGCAGGATGCGCAAATAATCCTCGGCAATGCGTTTAGCCGGATCGCCGATGAAGCGCACGCGGCGGCGCTCGAGGTCATCCAGTCCGCCGGCATAGTCGTAAACCGTGCCATCACGCGTCGCCGAAAGTGCATTGATCGTGAAATCGCGCCGCTCGGCGTCGGCCTTCCAGTCGCGGCCAAACTCGACCTTGGCGTGGCGGCCGTAAGTTTCGACGTCTTTTCGCAGCGTCGTCACCTCGAACGGATGCTTGTCGATCACGACGGTGACAGTGCCGTGCTCGATTCCTGTCGGCACCGGCTTGAAACCGGCGGCGGTGACGCGCTTCACGACCTCTTCGGGCACTGCCGTGGTCGCCACGTCAACTTCCGCGATCGGCATGCCGAGCAGCGCATTGCGCACCGCACCGCCAACCACGCGCGCCTCCTCGCCATCGCAATCGAGCACGCCGAGCAAACGCGGCAGCGCGCCCGTGGTGAGCCAGGCAGCGTCGCCCAACTTGCGATCGGTGCGGCCGGCTTGCGATGCCATTACTTCGTGGTCCCCGGCACGAATTTGCCGTTCTCGATATGCGCCGGTACGTAAGTCGAACCGGGCGGCGCGCCGGAAAAATGTGCGAAAAAGATAAAGCTGCCGAGCACGAGCGCCAGCGCGGCGATGGCCAGCGTCGCCACGTGCGCGAGCGGCCAGGATTTGAAATCCATGACGCCCGCATTCGTCGTCCACAGAAACACTGCGTAGAGCACGAACGGCGCCAGGAACAAGACGATCTCGGTGAAGACCGGGCGGATCATCGATAAATCCGATCGTAGAGGTTCCGGAGAATACCAGCCGTCACGCCCCAAATGTAGTGCTCGCCGAATGTGATCGCATAGTAGTGCCGTGTCATGCCCTGCCAATCACGCGAATGACGCTGCACATTGGCCTGATCCATCAGAAAGGCGAGCGGCACCTCGAAGGTATTGTCGACCTCACTGGTGTTGAGCTTGAGCGTGAAGCCAGGCTTCACGCGCGCGATCATCGGGACGATGCGATAGCCGAGTGTGGTCATATAGAGATCGAGATAACCCAGTGGCTCGATATTCGCGCGATCGAGGCCGATCTCTTCTTTCGTCTCACGCAAGGCCGAAGCGCGCGGGTCTGCATCGCCTTTGTCTATCTTGCCGCCAGGAAAGGAGATCTGGCCAGCGTGATCGGGCAGATGCTGCGCACGCTGCGTGAGCAGCACTGTCGGCTCGGGCTGGTCCACGACCGGCACCAAGACTGCCGCTGGACGGATCGGCCGGACTTCGGCAATCTTGCGCATCACCGGATCGGCATCGTGGTCGCCACGTGCCGGCGTCACGCTCGGATCGGTCAAGCCCGGCGGCACCTCGAGCGTCAGGCGCTGACGCACACGCGAGAAAAATTCGGCCGCCGTCAGCGAGCTCGCCACCGCCTCCTGCATCAAGCGAACTCCCGCAAGGCACTTGCTTCCGCCATAGCGAAAAACTCGCCACCAGACACAACACCGAACATCGCCTTGCCATCAACGTCGCGTTCTTCGCCCAAGGCGACAAGGTCGTAGAACAGCGCGCGCGTGACCTTGGCCCACAAGTCGCGTCGGACATGCAAATA
>DATFVF010000086.1:0-4966 GCA_035260465.1 Pseudolabrys sp.
CGTTTGGTTATGGGCTGCTCGCGCTCGTTACCGGCTTTTGGCTCTTTGTCGCAAGCTTTGGACGCGGATATGCGATGCCACCGGGATTCGCTAATTCAATTACGATGTGGATTGGATCGCGCTCTTACTCCCTCTATCTGTGTCATTTCAGTGCGTACTGTGCGACACGCGAGCTTTGGTTCCGGTTAGGTCACCTGGGCATCGATGAAAGAGCTGACGTCAGATACGCAATCACTGCGGGTTGCTTGCTTTTCATCTTTGCAGAAGCGACGTATCAATTCATCGAGCGGCCGAGCCGGCTGAAGGGGCGCAAGATTGCTGAACAGTTAGAGAAGCGTTTCTTCCAGCGGTAATGGAACGTGCTAAGAGACGCATCATGCCACGCCAAAAAATCCTGATCTGCGGCGCGACCGGCTTCATTGGCCGGAACCTCACCGAGGCGCTTTGCCGCCGCGAGGATTTCGAAATCCATGCCGTGCGCTTCACCCGCCCGGCCTATGATTGCGCCGGTGTCACCTGGCATGAAGCAAACCTGCGCGTGCCGGCTGACGTCGCGCGCGTCGTGTCCGGCATGGACATCATCATCCAGGCTGCCGCAACGACATCGGGCTCGCGCGACATTGTCGAGCGGCCTTATATTCACGTCACCGACAATGCGATCATGAATTCGCTGTTGCTGCGCCAGGCATTTGACGGTCGCGTGAAGCATTTTGTGTTCTTCAGCTGCACCGTGATGCTCCCTTCGAGCCCGTCACCGCTGAGGGAAACGGACTGGGATGCCAACGTGCCCATTCACCCGCGCTATTTCGCCAGCGGGTGGACCAAGGTCTACATCGAGAAGATGTGCGAATTCTTCGCCGGCCTGGGCGTGACCCGGCACACGGTCGTACGCCATTCCAACGTCTACGGCCCACACGACAAGTTCGACCTCGAACGCAGCCATGTTTTCGGCGCCACGGTCACCAAGGCAATGACCGCGCAAGATGGCCGCATGGTCGTCTGGGGACAAGGCGAGGAGGCGCGCGACCTGCTTTATGTCGGCGATCTCGTCGACTTCGTGACGCGGGCGATCGACCGGCAGCGTGAGCCCTACGCGCTCTATAATTGCGGCGCCGGCGAAGCGATCAAGGTCAAGGACCTCGTTCGCATGATTGTCGCGGAATCGGGGAGGGCACTCGCGATCGAACACGACCTCACCAAGCCCAGCATCGACACCAGTGTCCGGCTCGATTGCCGCAAGGCCGAACGTGAGCTGGGCTGGCGTGCGCAGACGCCGCTGGCAGAGGGAATCCGCAAGACGATTGCGTGGTGGAAGGCGAACGTTCCGTCCAGCAAGAGCCTGGCCTGAGCCGTCACCTGGCAATGCGCGCGCGTGCCGAGTGCCAAAGCGTGCGGAACGAAGCAATATTGCGGGCCGGATAGACGCAGAGCGCAGCCAAAACATAAAGCATGGCCGCAAACGGCCGCTGCGCGCGATAGAGCGCGGCGCCGCGTTCGAACAGCAAGGAACTTCGCAATTGCATCCGTTCGGTCCAGGACGTGAGATGCGATAGATACTTTTCGCCGATGCGCTCAATCCCATCGAGCACGGGATCGGTACGCGGTTTCGATTTGGTTGGCTCCGATGACCACACATACACATCGGCGAGCGGCTCGGGCACAAACGCCATTTCATAGCGCTCAGAAAAGCGTAGCAGCCAGTCCCAATCCTCGAGGCGGCGAAAGCTTTCGTCGAAGCCGCCAATCTCGTCGAAGACACGGCGTTCGGCCACGAGCGTGCTCCCGGGTCCAATGGTGCAGCCAAACAAAATTTCCCGGCGGAAGTGGCGCGGCAGTATCGGGAGGTTGATGGCCACGGTGCGGCCGTCCTTATGCAAGTCATAGCCGCTCACACAGGCCGGGATGCCGGGACTCTCCTTATTGAGCACCGTCAATTGGCGCGCAAGCTTCCCCGGCTTCCACGCGTCGTCGGAATCCAGGAACGCAACCCAGCGCCCGCGCGCGGCGGCAATGCCGGTATTTCTGGCTGCCGCCGCTCCGCGATTGTGCGGGTGCCTGAGCAACGTCACGCGGTCGCCGGCGCAATGCGTGACAGCCTCGACTGTGCGATCAGTGCTGGCATCGTCCACGACGATGATTTCGTAATCTGTGAAAGTCTGGGCCGCGATGCTGTCCAATGCGCGCTGGATCGTCGCGTCACTGTTAAAAACGGGCACAATCACGCTTACTTGCACGCTTACTTGCGGTGGATTGGACAAGTAAACGCCTTTCCTGCAAAGCGCGGTTCAGAGGAAAAACCGGCTATAATGCCACGGGTATCGAAAGACAAGTTGCGTTTTCGCGGTGCCGTTACCGGGAGAAGCCGTGCTGCGACCTGATCCCGACCGCGCACCAGTATGGTGGCGAATCTGAAAAGTTGATTCCTTCAAATCCCGCCCTCATGAGCATTTGCTCGATTTGTGCGCGCGTGAAACGCTTCTCCAGTCGCGTGCAAAACCGATCATAGGCGTCGGTGCGCATGACGTAGAATGCTTTGTCGGCATACCAGGATAGCGGCAAAGTCTGGCGCGGTACGCCGAAGCGCGCCAATATCGCCGCCAGACGGGCGAGGGGCCAATAAACAACCGCTGCGATGATCTCGGTGATGACGAGCCGCGCGCGATGCGGAAGCCGTGACACGACGAGCCTTACACCATTGCTGAGCATCCAAAGCGCCCGGTACCACGCCGGGCGGTTATCGAGTGCATAGTAAAGGTAGACCAAAAGCGGCGCGCCGCCTTTGAGCTTTTGCGCGATAGAGTTGATCGCGGCTTGTGTGTCAGGAAGGTGATGAAACACGCCAAGCGCGAATGCAAAATCGAGAGAGTTTGCGGGCAGGGGGATCTCTGCGACGCTGGTGGCATGAAAGGTGACATTATTTTGTCCGCTCAGGTTCTCGCGCGCGACGGCGAGCGCGTCCGGACTAACGTCGATCAGGTGCAAATGGGCCACCCGCGGCGCCACGATCCTCGCCCAGCGGCCGGTGCCGCACCCGACGTCGGCACCAATGCCGCCATCAGGCGGCAGGAGGTGCCACGGAAATATACGAAAATAGCTTTCGAATATTATTTCGCGTTGTTCTCGCGCGAGACTTGTCTCGTCCTGCCGGAATGTCGACCATTCCTCACCAAAGCCGCGGGCGACACGCCTATCAACATTCTGGTCCGGAGTGGCGTGCATATCGGCCTTTGGTGGCGACGGCCGGGAAACAGCCGTGCTTGATTTATAGCCCTAGTTTAAACGAAAAACCCGCTATAAGGCGTCGAATATGGGACGTACCAATGGGCGGCCAGGGTGGACGTCCGGACTGTTCGGGACCTGAATAGGGCAGAGCCAGCGGCAGTGTTTCAGCTCAAAGGCAAGCGCGTATGGATTGCCGGCCATGGCGGCATGGTCGGCTCGGCGCTGACGCGGCGTCTTGCAAGCGAAGGCTGCGAATTGCTGGCCGTCGGCCGGCGCCAGCTCGATTTGCGCGATCAATCGGCGACGAGGCAGTGGCTTGCCGATAATCGACCGGATGCGATCGTCATCAGCGCTGCAACGGTCGGCGGAATCCTGGCGAATGACAGCAGGCCGGCCGAGTTTCTCTACGACAATCTCGCCATTGCCGGAAACATTATTCATGCCGCGGCCGAGCTGAAGGTCGATAAATTAATGTTTCTTGGCGCGGCGTGTATCTATCCGCGCCTGGCATCGCAACCCATCAGCGAGGACTCGCTTCTGCAAGGCGCACCAGAGCCAACGAACGAGTGGTATACGGTCGCGAAAATTGCGGGTGTCAAACTCTGCCAGGCGCACCGCAAGCAATATGGCTGCGACTTCATTTCTGCGATTCCCGCAAACCTTTACGGGCCTGGCGATCATTTCGATGCCCTTACGAGCCATGTCATTCCGTCACTGCTGATGCGGGCAGACGAAGCGAAGAAAGTGCACGGAAAGGAATTGTCGATCTGGGGCACCGGGTCCCCGATCCGGGAATTCATGTATGTCGACGATTGCGCAGATGCCTTGGTGTTTCTGATGAAGACTTATTCTGATGCGCAGCCGATCAATATCGGCACGGGCGAGGAGATCTCAATCGGCGACCTTGCGCGCGAGGTTTGTGCGGTCGTCGGCTTTTCGGGGCTGCTCACCTTCGACCGCACAAAGCCCGATGGCGCGCCGCGCAAGGCGCTCGATTCGTCACGAATCCGCAAAATGGGTTGGCAACCGAAGGTCGCACTCCGCGATGGCCTCGAGAAAACCTATCGCTGGTATTTGGAAAACGTTCGCGCGTAACGGTCATTCGCTTGTTGGCGCGTGTGCGATCTGGCACAATTTTAGAAATGGCGCAGGCTAACGTCTATACCGCTCGCCAGCGGTTGCGGCGAGCGATTGCGCCGTAAGGGACCACTTTTGTGGCTGTGGGGGCCGCTGCCGTGGGGACGTTGAGGCTCATTCTCGCGAGTGCCGTTTTGCTGGTGCATGCCGGCAGCTTGTTCCGTTTCAACATCACCGGCGGCGGACAGATTCCTGTCGAGCTGTTCTACATTATTTCCGGATTCTATATGGCCCTCGTTCTGAATGAAAAATACGTAGGCCCAGGATCGGCAGGCGCGTTTTACGTCAACAGGTTGCTTCGTTTGTTGCCGGCCTACTGGGTCATGGCAGCGATCGCGCTCGCGATTTATCTGTATATTTATTTTGTCACCGGTACCGGCCTCATTGCATGGGTCCTGGCGCTCGCCGGAAAAATAGCTCCCTGGCGTGAACTTTGGTTCCTCGTTTCGAACGCGGCGTTAATTGGAATCGACTGGCTTCCGCGCATCGTTCCGCTCAAAGCGCCCGATACGGCGCTTCTCGTCGCGCCGGCGTGGACGCTGGGTGTCGAGCTAAGTTTTTACGCCATCGCACCGTTCCTGCTCCGAAAGAGCGTGTGGACGCTCGC